>DBMS01000087.1 GCA_002297665.1 Holophagaceae bacterium UBA692
AGCCACCGGTCCTCGGGGTAGGGCCGGGCCGGGGCCGGCGCGGCGCCTGGGGCGGGGAGGCCCTCGGCGAGCGCGGCCTGGATCCCGCCGTCCAGCACGGAGACCCGCTCGTGGCCGAAGGCGCGGAGCATCCACCAGAGCCGGGCCGCGCCGGAGCCGCCGCAGGCGTCGTCGTAGGCCACGACATGGGTGTCGGGCGTGACGCCCCATCGGCCCAGCTGGCGCGCCCAGTCGCCGGGGTCGGGGAGGGGATGCCGGCCTCCCCGGGCGGGATCGAACCCCGCGGCTCCCCGGGCGGATAGGAATGCGTCCAGGTCCGCGTGGAGGGCGCCGGGCAGGTGCTCATGGGCGAAGGCTTCGGCCCCGGGCCGGGCGTCCAGCAGCAGGTAGGGGGGGACGAGATCGGCGGGGGCCAGGACCGGGGCAGCGGGCATGGGGAACTCCTGGTTGATTTAAATTTCACCTTTGCTGAAATAGGGTTCCCGGGGGGCGGGCACCTGGGGGAATATAATAACCGCCGCCCTTCCTTCCGCCCCATTCCCGCGAGACGATCCATGACCGCACCTGCGATGCGCAAGCTTGCGACGCCGCCCGCCATGCTTGGGCTTTTCTTCCTGCTTTTCGCGGCCGCGGCCGTGAGCCTGGTCTTCGCGCCGGGCCCCCATTCCCCGGTCCTGGCCCTGTCCCTGACGGGGATGGCCATCGTCGGTGTCCTGGGCATCCGGGGCACGGCCATCCGCGCCCGGGAGGCCGAGCTGGCCCTGACCGAAGGGGAGCGGTACATCGAGAAGATCGCCGAGCTCAGCCAGGACATCCACGCCATCATGGAAGTCGAGACCGGCGCCTTCCTCTACCTGAATCCCGCCGTGGAGGACCTGCTGGGCTACCCCGCCGAGGCCTTCCTGAAGGGCGGCCGGGACTACCTGTACTCCCTGGTCCACCCCGACGACCTGCCCGTCCTGCGCCAGCACCGGGAAGCCCCCGCGCCGCCTCCCCCCGAGGGCGGGGAGGAACCCGTCCAGGAGGAGGTCTACCGGATCCGCAACCACCACGGGGCATGGCGCTGGTTCAAGGGCCGCAGGACCGTCTTCGTGCGCTTCGGCGACGGCCGCCCCGCCGAGACCCTGGAGGTGATCCAGGACGTCACCCAGCAGCGGTCCTTCGAGGCCGCCCTGGTGCAGGCCCACAAGGTGGAAAGCCTGGGCGCGCTGGTGCGGGGCACGGTCCACGACCTCAACAACACCCTCATGGGCATCCAGGGCTACGCCGAGATCGCCCTGGACGGCCACCCGGACCCGGCCCTCATGCGCGACGGCCTCGAACGCGTCCAGGCGAACATCGCCCGCGCCACCGCCCTGTGCCGGCAGATCCTGGCCTACAGCGGCCAGGGCCGCATCCAGATCTCGCCGCACCAGCTCAACGACGCGGTGCGGGAATGCCTCTCCACCATCGAGACGCTCGTGCCCGACGGCGCCCACCTGGTGCTGGACCTTCAGAACGACCTCCCCCTGGCCAGCGTGGACCTGACCCAGGCCCGCCACGCCCTGCTCAACCTGGTCTTCAACGCCAGCGAGTCCCTGGGCATCCGGGGCGGCGAGATCACCATCCGCACCTTCATGCGGAGCTTCGCCGGCGCCGAGCCCGGGGGCCAGGGCCTGCGCGGCGACTTCGTCTGCCTGGAGGTGGCCGACACCGGCCCGGGCACCCCGCCCGAGGTCCTGGCCAAGGTCTTCGACCCCCTCTTCAGCACCCTGCACCCCGGACACGGCCTGGGCCTGTCCACGGTCGAAGACATCCTCAAGGAGCACCAGGGCGCCGTGCACGCAAAGGGCGAGCCGGGGCTGGGCGACGCCACCGTGCTCTACTTCCACCTGGCCGAGAAGAACCCCGAGATCGACGCGGGCGACGAGGGAACGCCCCTGGCGGGGGCCTCCGGCGTGCTGCTCCTGGTGGACGACGAGCCCACCATCCGCTCCATCCTCCGGCAGGGCTTCGAGAACGCGGGCTTCAAGGTCATCGAGGCCGTTGACGGGGTGGACGGCTTCGCCTCCTTCGTGCGCCACCGCTCCTCCATCGACGCCGTGCTCCTGGACCTCACCATGCCGCGCATGGGCGGCGACGAGGTGTTCGAGGAGATCCACAAGGTGGCCCCGGAAGTCCCGGTGGTGCTCATGAGCGGCTACAGCCAGGAGGAGGCCACCACCGCCCTCGCGGGCCGCGGCCTCGCGGGCTTCCTGTCCAAGCCCTGCAGCATCAAGGAGGCCCTTGGAGCGGTGAGCCGGGCCCTGGCGGCGGCCCGGTCCGCCTCCTGATTTGGACACCTCCGGACCCACGCGCCGGCTGACCCGGCTCTGCTCCCGCCACTGGCTGCTCCACCGGTTCCTGGATCCCCTCTACCGCCACGCCGAACGCCGGGGCTACGACCCGCTGGTGCGGGAGAACGCCGAACGGCTCCTGGAGCGTGCCCACGTGGAGCGGCTCACGGGCGGGCCCCAAGCCGCGGAGGCCGCCGAGGCGGCCCTGGACCGCTTCGCCGTGCTTGCCGCCAAGGGTGACGCGGACGCCGCCTTCCGGGTGGCCGAGGCCCACCGCAGGGGTTTCGGCCGTCCCCGGAACCACTGGAAGGCCCTCGAGCATTACCAGCTGGCCCTGGACCTGGGCCATCCGGAAGCGGAGACGCGGCTCCGGCAGGTGCGGGACGGGGAGGCGGTGGACGACGCCTCCTTCGAGGCCTCCGGCCGGGCCGCCCTCCTCAGGGCCACCTACGCTCCGGACCAGGGTCTCCGCCGCGCCAGGACCCTGGCCCAGGGCGCCCGGGAGCTGCGCCGGGAAGGCGTGGGGCACCGCGGCGCGGTGATCCTGCTGGGCCTCGCCCTGGCGGTCCTCGGCTACCTCGCCCTGGACATCTACTTCTTCGGCATGGGCGCCTGGCGGCCGGATCCCGGCCGCGTGGTCTGGGGTCTCTTCGGCAAGATCCACCCGCCCCGGGGCACCGGCGTGGGCCCCGTGCTGCCCGGGTGGCTCCGCCCCGACGCGGGGAGCGTGACCTTCGCCGTGGATGACGTCATCCACGGGCGGGCCGGCTCCTACCGGCTGGCCGACTTCAGGGGCAAGGTCGTGTACCTCCACGTGGTGGACGGCCACCATCCCACCGTGCACGAAGCCGTGCCGTACCTCCACGGACTGGACGGGCGCCGCGGTCCCGACTTCGAGTCGTTCATCCTCTACGTCCCCGGCGTGGAACGGGTCCAGGACGTCCACTTCGCCATCCAGTGGGCCCTGGACATCGCCCCCGCCGTGGCCACCAACGCCAAGGCGGTGCGCCCCCTGGGCGCCGTGGCGGCCTTCCCCGCCAATTTCGTCATCGACCGGAAGGGCCGGATCCGCCAGCGATGGACGGGCTTCAGCGAGGCCATCACGGAAGAGGCCATCAAGGGGGCCCTGGCCGAAAAATGAAAGGCAAGGTAGCGTCTTTCCATGACCTTCACCTTCGACCCTGATTCCGCGGACTGCACGGGCGCCCTGGCGCAGCTGGCCTCCGCCGGGTTCACGGAGGCCGCCGTGGCGGCGCGGCTCGGCCTTGAGGACCTGAACGACATCCAGGGCAAGGCGGCGCCCATCTACCGCCAGACGCGCCTGGCCCAGCGGGATCCCCTGGATTCGGCCATCGACCTCTTCGTGCTCCAGGGCGCCCTGGACGCGCGGGAACTGGGCCGGCTCCTGGACCCCGAAGCCCAGGGCGCCCTGGTGCGCGCGGGGCTGCTGGAACGCGCCGGCGCCCTGGTGCGGGCCCGGGCCTCCGTGTACCCCGTGGGGACCCGCCTGGTGGTTTCGGACCACGCCTGGCCCGAAGGGGGCGCCGTCCCCCGCGACCGGGTCATGTACGTGGGCACCGACAGCCGTTGGCTGGCGCGCGCCACCGTGAGGCGGCCCGTGGAGGCCTCCCTGGACCTGTGCTGCGGCTCGGGGATCCACGCCCTCCTGGCGGCTTCCCACGCGGGGACCGCCACCGCCGTGGACATCAACGCCCGGGCCGTGGCCTGCACCGCCTTCAACGCCCGGGCCTGGGGCCTGGACAACCTGGAGGCCCTCCGGGGCGACCTGTACGCCCCGGTGGGGGACCGGCGCTTCGGCCTGATCACCGCCAACCCGCCGTTCGTGCCCGCCCCGGCCCAGGAGGTGGACTACCGGGACGGCGGACCCTCCGGGGAGGACGTCCAGCGGCGCATCGTGGAAGGCCTGCCCCGGCACCTGGCCCCGGGGGGCCTGGCCCAGGTCGTCACGGAACTGGGGGAGCGGGACGGGGAGCCCCTGGGGGACCGGCTTCGCCTCTGGCTGGGCGGCGCGCCCATGGACGTCCACATCCTCCGCCTGCGCATCCACTCCGCCCAGGACTACGCCATCGGCCATGCCGGGGGCGGGGACGACGCCGCCTACCTGGCCTCCGTGGGCCGCTGGCATGCGAACCTGCGGACCCAGGGCTTCGACCGGGTGGTCTCGGTGCTGCTGGCCTTCCGGTGGAGCGACGACCCGTGGACGCGGGTGGACGAGGCCGTGGCCCCCGCCCGCGACGCGGGCCCCGAGGTGGAGGCCCTGTTCGCCGCCGAGGACCTGGGCCGGGACCCGTCCCTGCGGGACCGCCTGCGCCGGGGCGGCGTCGCCCTGGCCGGCCCCGTCGCCCTCCT
>DBMS01000247.1:0-3310 GCA_002297665.1 Holophagaceae bacterium UBA692
GGTTCCTCCGGAGCCGGGTGGCCCGGGCGGCCCCCCCGGCCCGCTACCCGGCGCCCACCGCCCTCATCGGCCTCTGGGAGGCCCAGGCCCGGAATCCGGAAGACGCCTACGCCGCGGAGGCCCGGTCCGTGGCCCAGCTCCTGGCGGGCCCCACCGCCCGGAACCTGGTTCGGGTCTTCCACCTCCAGGAGCGGCTCAAATCCCTCGCCCGGTCGGGCCATCCCCCGGCGCGGTTCGTGCACGTGGCGGGGGCGGGCGNNGCGACATCGCCGCCTGGTGCGCCCTCCAGGGCCTCCAGGTGACCGTCCAGGACCTGGACGGCCAACGCCTGGCCCAGGTCCTGAAGCGCGCGGCGGAACTCTTCCGCCGCAAGCTCAAGGATCCCCGCCTTGTGGCCGCGGCCTTGGACCGCATCGGCGGGGACCTCGCCGGCGAGGGAGCCGCCCGGGCCGACGTGGTCATCGAGGCCATCTTCGAGGACCCCGAAGCCAAGCGCGCCCTCTACCGCTCCCTGGAGCCCCGCATGCGGCCCGGGGCCCTGCTGGCCACCAACACCTCATGCATCCCCCTGGAGGAGCTGGCCGGCGCCCTGGCGCATCCCGAGCGGTTCGTGGGCCTCCACTTCTTCAACCCCGTGCCGCGCATGCAGCTAGTGGAGGTGGTTTCCATGGCCTCCACCCCGGCGGATACGACCGAGCGGGCCCTGGCCTTCGTGGGCGCCATCCGGCGCCTCCCCCTGCCCGTTCGGAGCACCCCGGGCTTCCTGGTGAACCGCATCCTCATGCCCTACCTCCTGGAGGCGGTGGCCCTGGAAGGGGAGGGCGTGCCGGCCCACGAAATTGACCGGGCGGCCATGGCCTTCGGCATGCCCATGGGGCCGGTGCGCCTGGCCGACACCGTGGGTCTGGACGTCTGCCTTTCCGTTGCGCGGATCCTGGGGGCGAGCTTCGGCCACCCCGTGCCCCGGCGCCTGGAGGAGCTGGTGGCCGCGGGGCGCCTGGGCCGCAAGACCGGCCGGGGATTCTACGACTACCGCGGCGGCCGCCCCCGGATGCCCCGGGGGCCCCTGCCCGCGCCGGGCGGACCCGTGGAGCAGCGCCTGGTCCTGCGGCTCCTGAACGAGGCGGTGGCGTGTCACCGGGAACGGATCGCCCCGGACGCCGACCTGCTGGATGCCGGCATGATCTTTGGCGCCGGCTTCGCCCCCTGCACCGGCGGGCCCATCCACCACAGCCGGAACGAAGGGGCCGAGGTGCAGCGGGCCCGCCTGGAGGGCCTGGAACATCGCCTGGGCGGCCGGTTCGCGCCGGACCCCGGATGGGCGGGCCTGGCCGATTGAGCCGTCCCGGTCAGATGCGGTTCGCCGACGTCAGGTGCCACTTCCCGTCCAGGCTCTGGTACGCCACGAACTCCCAGTCCATGGTCCCCTCCTCGTCCAGCACCCGGGCCACCAGCTTGACGTTGAGGCCCGCCACCACCTGGGTGTAGGCCCGGGTCACGTCCAGGAGGGTCAGGTTGGGAAGCTTCTGCTGGAGGAAACCTTTCGCTTCCACCACCTGGGGCTGGTCGACGGGGGTGGGCCGGTAGTCGCCCACGAGGATGGAATCGCCGCCCGGCGCTCCGGAAGGCTGGGCGGGGGACTGGGCGGAAAGGGCGAGCGCGGGACAGAGGAAGGCTGCGAGAACGAATGCGTTCACGGGAAAACTCCAGAAAGGCGAAGCCGTCGCGACGACGGCAATGATTAATGAATTACCCACAGGTGCGAATCGAGGTTGCGACTCAATCCACGCATCAAGTCTGGCTTATTTATTGTATTTGTCAATAGGTCGATAAATCAGTCCACTGGAAGCGCCAGTGGCTCGAATGCGGGGAGAAATGCGGCCGGATGACCGGGCGAATTCGGTTCCTGGATGAAATTATGATGAATAATGATGTTTCCACTTCCGATCGCGATGGCATCCATGACGTATTGTTTCACCGCTCCATCATCCGCCCGGTCCATGGGGGGTCCCACGTGCTGGTCCACGAGCTGGATGGAGATGCGGGGCGAGGAGAGGAATTCCACGCTGGCGATGTATTCGGCGTAATAACCCAGGGCGTCCTTGAGCAGGAAATCCCGGTAGAGGTAGCCGCCGCTGCGGTTGAAGATGAGCAGGACGCGCGCCTGGGGCGGCAGGGCGGCGCTCTCGCCGACCCTGGACAACTCGGCCCGGACCTTTCCCGTGAACTTGTCCACGAGGGTCAGGGTGCCCTGGCTGGGCTTGGGGCCTTCGGCCAGGGCGAGGGTCCAGGGCCGGCCCGACCGGTTCACCAGTTCCATGCGGTCCTGGGCTCCCAGGCCGGCAGCCAGTCCCAGGACGATGAAAAGGGAGGTGATCCTTGGGGGCATGTGGAACGGGCGGGTGGATCCGCCGGGCCTCCATGACCGGACGTTGGGAGGGATTCAAGCACGGCGCCGCCGGGAAACGCCCCGCTGAGGGATGTCTCCGAAATATGTATTATTAATTCATTTCCGCAAGGGGGACGCGGGGTCCTGCCGGGTGAGCAGGCCGAAGAACACGAGCCGTTCCCCGGAATCGTTCACCAGGCCGTGGGTATGGCCCGCTTTCAGGATGAAGAGATCCCCCGGCCCCACGGGGAACCGCTCGCCGTCCAGGATCCCGGTGCCGTGGCCCTCCATGATCAGGTAGAGCTCGTCGGTGTTGGGGTGGGGGTGCTCGCCGATGCTGGAGCCGGGCTCCAGCACCGTGCGCCCCGCGCCCAGGACCCCGTCCATGGCGCCCATGCCGAAGTAGTCCCCGCTCTGCGCGGGTCCCGACCCGCCCCGGATGGCCATTTTGGGTTCCATGGGCAGGTCGGAACATCGGCGGATCATGCGCTCTCCAGTCCTCGGGAGTATACCGTCAGACGTGGCGGCCGGGCTCCGCCCGGTCCCCCCGCGTTCAGGTCAGGGCCTGGCGAACCGCGCCTGGAAGGCCGCATCCCGCAGGAGTTCCGGGAAGAGGGGACGCAGGGGCTGGACGCCCGTGTTGTCCACGGCGGCGGCGGTGGCGGCGAAGACCTTCACGTTGCGGTCCCGGGGCAGGGTGAGGGTGGACGCGCCCTCCGGGATCTCCACGGGCACGGCGAACATGTAGCTGTACTCGTACACCCGGTCCTCGCCCTTGGCATGGAGGTGCGAAGCCCACCAGGCGGGCCTTCCCGGGGCCAGGAACGCGGGATCCAGGCGCAGCAGGGGGTTGTCCACGCTGTAGGTCTTCTCGGAGACCTCGCCGTCGAAGACCCGGTTGTCCCAGGAACCCACGTAGCC
>DBMS01000247.1:3327-3771 GCA_002297665.1 Holophagaceae bacterium UBA692
TGGCGGGGCCCGCGGAGGCGGCCAGCAGGAGGTGCACCTTCCGGGTGCCCGGGGGAAGGGCGAGGGTCTGGCCGTCGCAGGCCACGGCATTGGGCGTCCGGGGCGCGCGGGGGCCCATGCGGAAGGTGACGCCCGCGGCCTGGACCGAATCCTCGATCATCTCGGCCGGGTAGCCCGTGAAGGCGCCGTCCATGGCCCCGTCCTCCCGGTGCCCGTCGGTGGTGAAGGCCTGGAGGTTGAAGGGCAGGTCCAGGGGCGTGGAGGCCGGCGCCGGCAGGGCCGCCGGCGCGTCCAGGCCCAGCCCGAGGGTGCGGAGCTGGTAGGGCTTGAAGGCCAGCCTGAGGGCGCCGTCCTTCACTGCGACGGTGCCCAGGGGCCGCTCGAGGCCGTCCAGTTCCCGGGCGGCGCGCACGGGGCCGGCGGCCTTGAGGGCCACGTCCGCGG
>DBMS01000110.1 GCA_002297665.1 Holophagaceae bacterium UBA692
CAGGGCCCCGGCCAGGGCCTCCACGAAGCGCTCCGGCGCTTCGGACTGGGGCACGTGGCCGCAGCGCTCCACGGGGAAGAGCCGGGACCCGGGCAGCGCGGCCCGCATGGCCTCGGCGTAGTCCAGGGGCATGAGGGCGTCCGAGGTGCCCCACACCAGGTGCACGGGAACCTGCAGGGCGGCGAGCTGCTCCGGGGTCATGAGCCAGGGGGCCATGGTGGCGTGGGTGCCCGCGAACCGCGCCAGGGACCCGGTGCTTCGCTGGCGGATCATGTCGTCCAGGACGGCGCCGGGGACGGGCGGGTTCGACGGGTCGCGCAGCTGGGCCATGGTTTCCCGGGCCTCCTCGCGGGTGGCGGGCAGGAGGTTCACGGGCTTGCCCATCCCCGGAAGGGCCCCGCCGTTGACCGCCACCACCTTCTCCACCAGTCCCGGCCGGCGCCGGGCCAGGACCAGGGCCATCCAGGCGCCCAGGGAATTGCCCACGAGCGTCGCCTTGCGGCCCCGGCACTGGCTGTCCAGCACGGCCTCCAGGCCGGCGACGATCTGGGCGGTGTCGATGGGGCCCTCGGCGGGGGCGCTCTGCCCGTGGCCCGCCAGATCGGGAATGAGGAGGGCGTGGTCCTTCAGGAGGGCCGGGGCCACCTTGGCCCAGGTCCCGGCCTGGTCGCCGGCCCCGTGGAGCAGGACCAGAAGGGGCCCCTCGCCCCCGATGAAGGCCGCCTGGGGCCCCGCGGCGGAAGGGATGACGATGGGGGATAGCCCAAGGCGCCTCAAGGATCTGCGCATGGCCCGGTTGAAGACCCGGAGGGGGCGCTTCGCCAGGAGCCACGCGGCGTACCCGGCCGCGGCCACAAGGAGGAAGCCCGCCGCAGTCAACGCGATTCCGAGCATGCTCATCGTTTCCTCCCGTCGGGCTTATCAACAAAACGAATGATTGGTATGTGGTTTGTCCAGACGAGCGTACGACCCCGCCGGAACCTTGTCAATCAGACGCGGTGGCCGGGCTCCGCGCTGCCCCCTCGTTCATGTCAGGCCCGGCGCCGCTTCCCGGCCTTCGCGGATTCGGGCAGGAGCATGCCCCTGCCCAGGATCCCCGCCATTTCCCGCAGCGCCACGGAGGTGGGCAGCCCGAACTGGTCCGGGACGCCGAACAGGATCTCGACGGAGAAATAGTGCAGGAGGATGCGGCTGGCCATCATCAGGGCGGTGCGGGGCTCGAACCCGGGCGCCAGGCGATCCTTCAGGGCGTCCCCGGGATACCTGGACTCCAGGAACCGGGCGAAGCGGCCGGACATCTCGGAATAGAACTTCCGGATGTGGTTTCCTTCGAACTCCACCACGTCGACATAGATGAGGGCCACGTAGGGGCGGTGGCCGCGGATGGTCTCCTCGGCGGCCCGGGCCAGGGCCTCCAGGTCGTCCGGAAAGGCGCCGGCGGCCAGGGCCTTGTTGAACGGCAGTTCCGGGTCGTCGATATCCTCCCAGTACTGGGAGAGGAGGGTCGTGAAAAGGGTCTCCTTGTCGGGAAAGTGGTGGTACACGTTCCCCGTGGAAAGACCGGCCTCGGTGGCGATCTCCCGGATGCTGGTGCCGCGGTAGCCCTGCCTGGAAAAGAGGTGGAGCGCCGCCTGGAGGATGGCCGTCTGGCTGCGCTCCGACTTCTCTCCCTGGGTCATTCTCATGCCTCCAGGGTAGGGGGCCGGCCGGAGCGGGTCAATCGGCCCCGGGCGCGGGCGGGTCCCCTTCGTCAGGGGGCGGGGTCGTAGAGGGCGTCGATCCGCGCCGCGAAGGCCTCGTTCACGGCCCTGCGGCGCACCTTCAGGCTCGGGGTGAGCAGCCCGCTGTCGGGGGTGAGCTCCCGGTCCAGGAGGGCCACCTTCCGGATCCGCTCGTAGTTGGAGAACCGGGCGTTGATGCGCTCGATGCGGGCCATGATCTTCGCGTTGGCCTCGGGAAGGGCCGCGAGGTCGGCGTCCGAGGCGAACGTAAGCTTCTTGTGGGCAGCCCAGCGGCGCAGCACGCCGAAATCGGGAACCACCAGGGCGCTGATGAAGTTTCGCCCCTCGCCCACCACCACGGCCTGCTCGATGTACTTGTCGGCCCTCAGGGCGTTCTCCAGGGGCTGGGGGGCGATGTTCTTCCCCCCCGAGGTGCAGAGGATCTCCTTCTTGCGGTCCGTGATGCGCACGTGGCCCGCGGCGTCGATCTCGCCGATGTCGCCGGTGTGGAAATAGCCCTCGGCGTCCATCACTGCGCGGGTGGCCGCCTCGTCGTTCCAGTAGCCCTGCATGACGTTGGGGCCATGGCAGAGGATCTCGCCGTCCCCGGCGAGCTTGAGGAAGGGCAGGCCCTCCCACCGGTCCAGGATGGGCCGCCCCACGGAGCCGGGGACCATGTCCCCCTTGCGGGAGATGGTGAGCAGGGGGCTGGTCTCGGTGAGGCCGTAGCCTTCGTAGAGGGGGATGCCCGCGGCCCAGAAGAACTCCAGGATCCGGGGGTGAATGGCGGCGCCGCCGCAGGCCGCCAGGGCCAGCCTGCCCCCCAGGCGGGACCGGACCTTGCCGAACACCAGGAGGTCGGCCAGGATCCGGCCCAGGTTCAGGAGGAAGGGCAGGGGCCGGTCCCGGTAGCGGTGCGCCGCCATGCGCCGGCCCAGGACCATGACCCAATGGAAGACCCATTGGCTCACGGGGCCCCCCGCCGCCACCTGTTCGCGCACCTTCCCGTAGAGTTTCTCGAAGATCCGCGGCACCGCCAGCAGGACCTCAGGCCGCACCTCGAGGAGGTCCCGGCCGATGGTCTGGAGGCTCTCGCCGTAGTGGATGGACACCCCCGCGTGGTACATGGTGTAGTGGCCGCCCATGCGCTCGAAGATGTGGGAAAGGGGCAGGATGCTCAGGCAGCGCTGGCCGGCGCGGATCTCCAGGGCCCCCAGGGCATGCTTGACGTTGGCGGTCACGTTGCCGTGGCTGAGCATGGTGCCCTTGGGATCGCCGGTGGTGCCCGACGTGTAGATGAGGGTGAGCAGGTCGCCGGGGCGGATGGCCATGGCCCGGGTCCGGACCTCGGGGCGCCGGGCTTCCAGGGCGGCGCCCTCGGCCATGAGGTCGTCCCAGCGCAGCAGGGTCCGCCCGGGGGTGGCCGGGGCGTCGCCCGACATGAGGACGGCCGCTTCCAGGGCCGGCAGTTCCGGCCAGAGGTCCAGGACCTTGGCCAGCTGGTCCGCCGTGGAGCACAGGATCCAGCGGGCGTCGCTGTGGCGCAGGATGTGGGCGGTCTGGGGGAGGTTCAGGGTGGGGTACACGGGGACCGAGACGATTCCCGAGGCCGCGCAGGCGTAGTCCGCCACGGCCCACTCGGGCCGGTTCTCCGAGAGGATCCCGACCCGGTCCCCGGGGCGGATCCCGCGGGCCTCCAGGGCCAGGGCCAGCCGCTCCACCCGGGCCTGGAGCTCCACGTGGGAAATGGGCACCCAGGCCCCGTCCACGCGGTGGGCGAGGGCGGCGGGGTCCCCCCTTTCCAGGCCTGCGTAGAAAAGCTGGGGGATGGTTTCGACCAAGAGGGGGCTCCGGGGGAACGGGATCGTGGCATGGTAGCAGCATGGACGAACCGGAACACGCCCCGGAGGCGAAAGCGGGCCCGCCCCTCCTGGCGGAGGCGGTGGCGGCCTTCGTGCTGGAGCAGCGCGCGCGGGGCGTCTCGCCCCACACCCTGAGGGCGCGGAAGGCGGACCTGGGCAAGCTGCTGGCCCATGCGGCGGGAAACGGCTGGGACGGCTGGGACGTCAAGCCCCGGACCCTGCGCGGCTTCGCCCTGGAACTGGGGGAGCGCGGGCTGGACCCCGCCAGCCAGGCCCGGATCCTCTCCACGGTGCGGTCCTTCTTCGGGTGGCTCTTCGAGACCCAGCGCATCGGCCAGGACCCCTCCACGGGGTTGCGCAATCCCAGGCTCCCCAAGCGGCTCCCGGCCTTCCTCACCGAGGGCGAGAGCGGAGCGCTGCTGGACCTGCCCGAGCCCGCCGACTTCCCCTCGTCCCGCCTCCGCTGCATCCTCGAGATCCTCTACGCCTGCGGCCTGCGGGTGTCCGAACTCACGGGGCTGGACCTCCAGGACCTCCTCCCGCAGGAACGCACCCTGCGCGTCATGGGCAAGGGCAGCAAGGAGCGCCTGGTGCCCTACCACGCCAAGGCCGCCGAGGTGCTGGAGACCTACCTGGCCTTCCGTAGGGAATTCCTGGCGGCAAAGAACCTGCCGCCGACGGCCGCCGTCCTGGTCAACCAGCGGGGGGGGCGCCTGACCCCCACCAGCGTGCGGGGCTTCCTGGCCCGGGCCCTGGAGGACGCGGCGGTGCGGGCCAAGGTGAGCCCCCACGCCCTGAGGCACAGCTTCGCCACCCACCTCCTGAACCACGGCATGGACCTCAGGGCCATCCAGGAACTGCTGGGGCACGCGAGCCTCAGCACCACCCAGCGCTACACCCATCTGGACCTGGAAAGCCTTGCCAGGACTTACGAATCGGCCCACCCGCGAGCGCGCGCAAATTCTAGGGTATGATTCCCTTTCACCTCCCAGGTGACCTAAAGGAACGTGCCGTGGAGTTGCTGGTCGATCGCATTTGTCAAGAACTGTCCCTGCCCCGGGCGGGGGTGGCGGCTGTTACGGCCTTGATCAACGAGGGGAACACGGTTCCCTTCATCGCCCGCTACCGCAAGGAGGCCACCGGCTCCCTGGACGAGGTAGCGATCCGGGCCGTGGAGGAGCGCCTCGCCTATTTCAAGGAACTCCTCGACCGCCGCGAGACGGTCCTCAAGACCATCGACAAGCAGGGCAAGCTCACGCCCGAGCTGAAGGGACGCATCGAGGCGGCCTGGTCCAAGACCGAACTGGAGGACCTCTACCTTCCCTACAAGCCCAAGAAGCGCACCAAGGCCACCGATGCCCGGGAGCGCGGCCTGGAGCCCCTCCTGGACGCGCTGCTGGCGGACGCCGACGGCGCCGATCCCCTCATGCTGGCCGCCTCCTACGTCAAGGAGGACCAGGAAGGAATCGAAACCCCCAGCAAGTGCGTGGAGGGCGCGGGCCACATCCTCGCCGAGCGCCTCGCCGAGGACGCCGACGTGCGCGCCTGGCTGCGCCAGGTGTTCCTGGACACCGGCGTGCTGCACGCCGAGCTTCGCGAGGAGCGCAAGGAGGCCCCGGAGGCCCTGCGCTTCAAGCCCTACTGGCAGTTCCAGGAGCCCCTGCGCAAGATGCCGGGCCACCGGGTGCTCGCGGTGCGCCGCGGCGAAAAGGAGGAGATCCTCACCGTCAAGCTCGCGGTGGACCGGGAGACCCTCGTCACGGGCCTGGTCTCGCGCGTGCAGGTGAATCCGGCCTCGGCCTACCGCATGCTGCTCCACGGCGTGTGCGCCGACGCCTTCGACCGCCTCCTGGCCCCCGCCATCGAGACCGACGTGCGGGTCGAGGCGAAGAAGAAGGCGGACCTGGAGGCCATCAAGGTCTTCCAGACCAACCTGGACCACCTGCTCCTGGCGCCCCCCGCGGGCCAGTTCTGCACCCTGGGGGTGGACCCCGGCATCCGCACCGGGTGCAAGCTCGCCATCATCAACCGCCTGGGCCAGTTCATGGACACCGCCACCATCTATCCCCTGGAGCCCAAGCGGGACATCGAGGGCAGCCGCGCCATCCTGGAGCAGCTGGGCGCGAAATACCCCATCGAGGCCATCGCCATCGGCAACGGCACCGGGGGACGCGAGGCCGAGGCCTTCCTGCGGGAGTGGCTCAGGGACACCGGGCGCGAAGGGGTGCTGTGCGTGGCCGTGAGCGAGGCGGGCGCCTCGGTCTATTCCGCTTCCGACGTGGCCCGGGAGGAGTTCCCCGAGCAGGACGTCACGGTGCGCGGGGCCATCTCCATCGCCCGGCGCTTCCAGGATCCCCTGGCCGAGCTGGTCAAGGTGGAGCCCAAGTCCATCGGCGTGGGCCAGTACCA
>DBMS01000021.1 GCA_002297665.1 Holophagaceae bacterium UBA692
CGCGGAGGGAGGGGGCGCGGTCGTTTCGGGCCCCCAGGAGGCCCGGGCCGTCCCGGCGCGGGAGAGCTGGTCCCTACGCGCCTCCAGGTCGTACCGGGGCGCGCCCAGGCGGGGGTCGCCGCAGGTGGCGGTGAGGGCGCCCCCGTCCCTGGCCTCGAAGTAGATCCAGGGCTGGAGTTCCAGCTCGGCGCGCACGCCGGTGAGCTCCAGGCCCGGGTTGTCGCCGTCCTGCACGCGCAGGTCGATCTCGGAGCCTTCGGGGGCCTCCACGGGGATCCGCAGGTCGTAGGCCGCGCCGCCCTGGGCGCGCCTCAGCCGCGCGGCGCCCAGGGTCCGGGGGGCCAGGCCGGACGCGGAGAGGCGGGGTTCGGTGACCTGGGCCTCCCGCAGGAGGGGACCGTCCCCGGCCACGGTGAGCACCAGGGACCGCAGGGGGATGCGCGGTCCCGGCAGACGCAGGGTGAAGCGGCTCACGCCGGGCTCGGAGGGGCGCCGCAGGAAGGGCAGATCCGCCATGGGCAGGACCGTGGCGGAGCGGGACTTCAGCAGGTAGGCCGCCCTGGGGGCCGGGGCGGGCGCGCTGGAGCGGTCGTCCCACACGATGCGCAGGTAGCGGTAATCCCCTTCCGGGAACTCCACCTCCAGCAGCCTCAGGCCTTCAGCGGGCAGGTCGAAGACGCTGCCGGCCTTCACCAGCTCCGTCCACCGCTGCCGGTCCCCGCTGCCCTCCAGGCGGAACCGCTTGAGGAAGGGCGGCCGCAGGCCCTCCAGGCGCAGGCGGGCGGTGGCCAGGGGCGCGCCCAGGTCCAGCTCCAGGCCGCTGGTGGTCCTGGTGGCGGGCAGCGGCAGCATGCGCGCGGGGACCCACGCCGCGGCCCGGGGATCGGGGGGCACCAGCACGTAGGGCACCTCCCGCCCCGCGGCGTCCCGGATGCGCAAGTCGGCCAGGGCGTTCCGCGTGGCCCCCAGGAGGGCCAGGTCCACGTCCAGGCGCTGGGGCCCGGGGCCGGCGGGCCTGATCTGGCGGGTCTGGGCCGCCAGGGTCAGGCAGAGGATCCCGGAGACGAGAAGGCGGATCATTCGGAGGCCTCCGTCCTGCGCAGCACGAACCTCTGCAGGATGACCGCCACCCCCGCCAGGCACATGGCGAGCCCCACGAAGGACGCCACGCGGTAGAGCCCGGTGAGGCTGGAGAGGTCGTGCAGGAAGGCCTTGAGGACCGTGACGGTGAGCAGCAGGATGGCCGCCACCCGGGCCAGGCGGCTCCGGGAGGTGACCCCCGCCGCCAGCATGAGGATGGCGAACACGGCCCAGCCGATGGTGTAGCTCAGGTCCTGGGCGAGGCTTCCGTGCGCCAGGTTGAACGTGAGCACGGGTCCGGCGCTGAAGGCGTCGGCGATCTCGATGTTGAGCAGCAGGAACAGCAGCACCGCGCCCCCGCCGGGCAGGATGCGGGAAAGCCCGGGCAGCGCGGGCAGGACACGGTCGTCCCGGCCCTTCAGGAGGCGCGCCGCGGCGAAAAAGCACCCCGCGGGCACCAGGTAGGCGTAGAGGTACCAGTTGAGGACCGCCATCCCGCCCCGGGGATGGTAGGAGAACACGGCCTCGTTGAACACCAGCCGCGCGAAGACCGCGGCGAAGAGCCCCGCGCACCAGACCACCAGCCCCCGGTGGGGCACCCGCGTGTGGAGCCACGCCAGGGCCGCGCCCAGGAGGGCCCAGCCCAGGGTGATCCATTCGTTGTCCAGCTGGAGGGGGATGGCCACGGTGATGAACGCCAGCGCCGCACCCGCCACCAGGGCGAGGTTGGCCAGGGCCGCGGGGCCTTCCCGGCGGCGCATGCGCGCCACGTGGGGGACCAGGAGCAGGGCCTGGACCACGGGCAGGGCGCCGATGACGCCCCCGTACCCCAGCACGCCCAGGGCTGGCCGCGCCCCCAGGAAGAACACCGCGCTGGCGAGCACCGCCCCCACCCAGGGCAGGCGGGATTCCGCCCGCGCCTCGTCCAGGAGGAGCGGGTTGGCAAGCTGCATGGCGTAGAGGGGCGCGGCCACCGCCAGCAGGTGCGCGGCCTGGACCGGCGTGCGCAGGGGATCGGCCAGGACGAGGACCACCATTCCGGTGGCGCAGGCCAGCACCACGGCCCAGGCCTGGGTCCCCGAGCGCCGCGCCAGCGCCAGGAGCCCCAGCCCCAGGGCCGCGTACACGGACACCCGGGTCGCCAGCGAGGGATCCGGGGCGTGCTCCCCGTGCAGGGCCAGGACCAGCATCGCCGACACCAGGCCCAGGCCCGCGGCCAGGGCGAAAAGGCCGTCCCCGCGCCCGCGGGAAAGCTCGAACCAGAGGTAGCCCAGGGCCGCGAAGGCCAGGGCGGCCCAGGGGGCCAGGAGCATGGCGGGGCCGGTGCGCCCGCCGCCCATGATCCACACCGCCAGCACCAGCTGGGTGATCACGGCGCACCCCGCCAGCAGGGCCCCCCGGCGCAGGCGCAGGGCCGCCACCCCCATGGCCAGGCCCAGCACGGCCAGCACCGCGAGGAAGGGCCAGGGGGGATCGGCCATGCGGTGATCGCCGGCCACCGGCACCAGGAAGAGGAGGCCCGTGAGGCCCATGAGGGTCTCGGGACTGCCCTGGGCGCCCAGGGGCGAGGCCGCGCCGCGCTCGCGCAGGAACACGGTGCCGCCCAGCACCAGCAGGCTGAAGGCCAGCACCACCGCCAGGGCCGGCAGCAGCTGCCCGCGAACCGGGGCGCTGGCCCACCACGCCACCAGGACCAGGAAGCCGAAGGCCAGGCCCAGGACGCAGAGCCACGGGCGCCGCCCCTGCCCGGCTTCGAACAGCAGGCCCAGGCTCAGGAGGCCCAGCAGGGCCGCCAGCACGCCCAGGCTGTGCTCCACCACGCCGGGCGCCCCCAGGAAGAACAGCAGCCCAACGCTGAGGAAGGCCAGGATGGCGCCGCTCCCTTCGGGCTCCAGGGACCGGCCCCGCCGCGCCGCCAGGAGGGGCACCGCCAGGAAGACCAGGCTGAAGCCGCCGTAGATGAGCAGCGCGGGCAGGAGGCGGGTGGCGTCCAGGTGGCGCGCGGACCAGGCGGTCTCCGTGGCCAGCGCGAACAGGGCGGCCAGGAACCACACGGTCCCCTCCCCGAAGCGGATGGCGTACGCCCCGGCCAGGACCAGCACCAGGAGCAGGGCACCGAACAGCGCCAGGGGCGACGCCGTGGCCGGCTCCAGGAATACCAGGGCGGTGAAGGCGCCCATGAGGACCGGCGCGGCGTTCACCGCCAGCAGGCCCGTCCCCAGGAAGGGGCGCTTGATCGTGAGCCGCGCCTGGAGCCAGGGGACGCCCAGGTACAGGGCCGCGAAGAGCGCCGTGAACCCGAGGATGCCGGGCCAGGCGTCCGGGGCGTAGCTGAAGCCCAGCCAGGTGGCGAAGACGAGGAGCACCGCGGCGGCGCCCAGGGCGTGGAGCCACTCCGGCCCTTTCAGCAGCGCCACGGCCGCAAGCCCCGCGGCCACCAGGAAAAGGAACCCGAACATGAGGCCGAAGTTCTGCCCGAACACCGGATTCATGGCCATGTGCACGGCGAAGAGCACCGGCGGAAGCGCGGAAAGGGTCGCGGTGTGCCGGAAGAGCGCCGGCGCCTCCCGGTCCCGGGACAGGAACAGGGCGCCCAGCCCAAGCAGGGGGAACAGGAGGAAGACGCCCAGGCCGATGCCCAGCTTGGACGCGTCCAGGAACCTGAGCACCCAACCCAGCTGGTACAGCGCCGTGAAGGCCAGGGTGAGGGCCGTGAGCAGCGGCCAGCGCTTGCGGTAGGCCACCCACCCCAGCCCGACGTTCAGGAGCGCGAGGTAGCTGAACAGGCCGATGGGATGGTCCTCCCCCGTGGAAAGCAGGAGCGGCGTGGCGAAGCCCCCGAGCAGGCCCAGGAGGGCGATGAACACCGAATCCCTGCGGATGGAGAGCCCCACCGCGACGGCCGTGACCAGGGCCATGAGCACGAAGGAGGCCGCCGCGGGCAGGAGGTGCCAGAGGGCCGAGGCCGCATAGAAGGTGGAGAAGAGCGTGGCCACGCCCGCGGCCGTCAGGGCCTGGGCGGTGACGGCGTAGGCCCGGGCGCGCCGGGTCTCGCACCCGGCCAACAGGCCCAGGCCCACCAGGAGGCCGATGGCCATGCGCACCGGCGCCCCGAGCCAGCCGTGCTCCACGCCGTATCTCAGGAAGGCGACCGCGGCCACCAGGAGGGCGATGCCGGCGATGTAGGAGAAGAGCTTGACGCCCACCAGGGACTCCCAGTCGAAGGGCGTCCGGGGTTCGGCGGGGGGCGGAGGCGGAATGGGCGGAACGGGGACGGCCGTGGGCGGAAGCGGCGGAACCGGGACGGGCGTGGGCGGGAGGGGCGGCGGCG
>DBMS01000312.1:0-10488 GCA_002297665.1 Holophagaceae bacterium UBA692
CCCCCAGGTGCGGCGCGCCCTGGAGGCCCTGGCCCCCCTGGACGCGCGGCGCCGGGAACTCATGGCCGAGCGCGCCGCGCGCCGCCGGGAGCGCGCCCTGCGGCGGGAGCCCATCGGCTTCCTGGACCCGGCCTCCACCATCCCCGGCACGTCCATCACCGTGGCCGCGGCCCGGGCCGGCGACTTCGAAGGGGCGGAGATCCCCCCCGACCTGCGGAGGCAGTGGATCCAGGGCACGGGCCCGGCCACCAAGCCCTTTGCCGACGTGCGCTCGGGGATCCGCAACGTGGCCTACGCGCTCCTCTCGGGCGCCGACGGGTGGATGTTCGACGGGGAGGACGCCCTGGGCCAGGTGGCGTCCATGAGCCTGGACAACCACCGCAACCTCAAGCTCGCCCTGGCCCGGGACGCCATCTTCCTGGACGTGGCCGAAGGGGTCTCCCGGGAGATGAACCGGTGGGCCCAGGGATTCTTCGGCCGCCCGATCATCGCCGACTGGCGAAGCCAGCTGGACGTCACCACCGTGCTCTACCGCGCCCGGGGCATGCACCTGGACGACCGTCACATCCGCCATGCCGGCGGCGCCGCGTTCTCCGCCTCCATCGCCGACCTGGCCACCTTCGCGGTGACCAACGCGGCCGCCCTGCGCGGGGCGGGCCGCAGCCTCGCGTACTACCTGCCCAAGATCCAGACCGCCGCGGAGGCTGCCTGGTGGAACGCGCTCCTCCTGGCCGTGGAAGGCCACCTGGACCTGCGCCCCGGCACCCTCAAGGCCTACGTCCTGGTGGAGCAGCTGGAGCAGAGCTTCCAGCTCATGGAGATCCGCGCCGCCCTGGCGCCCCACTTCGTGGGCTTCAACACCGGCCGCTGGGACTACATCAACAGCGTCTCGGACGCCCTGGCCTGGGATCCCGCCTTCCAGAACCCCAACATCGACACCATCACCATGACCTACGGCTACATGCGGAACTACGAGGACCGGGTGCGCCGGGCCGTGAACACCCCGGACCGCCTGGGCCGGCACGCCCTCTGGCAGGGCGGCATGGAACCCAACATCCCGGTGGGCTCGGACGTGGGCGTGGCCGCGAGCATGCGCCGGGCCGTGGCCGGGGCCGAGAGGGAGCAGCGGGAGGGCGCCTCGGGAAAGTGGGTGGCCCACTGGAAGATGGTCCACATCGTGCGCCCCGTGTGGGAGAAGGCCGGCGAGGACAACCAGGCCGGACGGACCTTCCCCGCCCTCACCTACGGCCCCGAGGACGCCGCCGGCCTGACCCTGCTCGAACCCGCCCCGCGCACGGTGCCCGGCGCCCGCGACCTGCTTTCCGTGGCCCTGCAGTACGGCAACGCCTTCCTGCAGGGGCTCCAGGCCGCCGCGCTCAAGCCCGCGGACCACTTCGGCAACGACGACGTGCTCTACCTCATGGAGGACATGGCCACCGGGGAGATCCGGCTCTCCATCCTCTGGGAGTGGATCCACAAGCAGGCCCCCCTCACCGACGGGGACGAGGTCCTGGGCGTGCGCCCCGGGGACGCCCTCACCCCCGCCCTCTTCAACCGGCTGCTGGAGGAGGAGTACGCCAAGCTGCTCAATGCCCGCAGCAAGGACGTCCACGAGGACTCCAAGGCCACCACCCTCCCCATCGCCCGGGCCATCGCCTGGGCCTACGTGCAGAGCGACGTGAAGCCCCCCTGGTACGTGGACCTGCTGAACCTGAACCTGGGGGTGGAAAAGCTGGAGGCCGCCCAGGGACGCATCGCCCGGTTCCTGGAGACCTTCAAGGCCACCGGGGAGCGCATCACGGAGAACCTGGACTTCTAGCGGAGAAAACCTTCCCGCATGGGGGTGCCCTTGCGGTCCAGGTGATGGACGGCCTGGATGTGGCGCACGGTGCCGCTGCGGGCCCGCATGAGGATCGAGTGGGTCTCGGCCTGGTGGCCGATGAGCTTGACCCCGGGCAGAAGGGAGCTGTCCGTGATGCCGGTGGCGCAGAACAGCGCGCTGTCGCCCACCACCAGGTCCCGCACGTGGAAGACCCGGGCCCGTTCGGCGGCCGGGACCCGGGCGGCCACCTCGGCCAGGTGCTCCGGGTGCCGCTTGCCGTCGAACCACATGCGCAGCTGGATGTCCCCGCCCAGGCACTTGAGGGCCGCGGCGGCCAGGACGCCCTCGGGGGACCCCCCCATGCCCAGGTACAGGTCCACGCCCGACAGGGGCAGCGACGGCGCCACCGCCGCGGTGATGTCGCCGTCGGAGATGAGCCGCAGGGCCGAACCCGCCTCGCGCACCTGGCGGATGATGTCGTCGTGCCGGGGCCGGTCCATGGTGACCACCACCAGTTCGCTCACGCGCTTTCCCAGGGCCTCGGCCACGAAGCCCAGCACCTCGTCCAGGGGCCGGTCCAGGAAGGAGGGTCCCGGGTTCCGGTCCAGGGCCGCCTTCACCGCCGGGCCGTAGGCGATCTTGTGGCTGTAGAAGCTGGGAATGGGGCGCAGGGCGTGGGTGGCCCCGTCGGCCACCTGGGCCGCCGCGATCACCGAGATGCTGTTGGGAAGCCCCTTGGCGATGTTCGTGGTGCCGTCGATGGGGTCCAGGGCGATGTCGAAACGCGGGGCCCCGGGCCGCCAGGTGCCCAGCTTCTCCCCCACGAAGATCCCCGGCGCCTGGTCCTTGATCCCCTCCCCGATCACCACCTCGCCCTGGATGTCCAGCTGGTCGAACACCCCCGCGATGGCCGCGCAGGCCACCGCGTCCGCCTTCTCCTTCTCGCCCCGCCCCGACCACCGGATGGCCTGCAGGGCCGCGTTCTCCGTGGCCCGGACGAACTCGAACTCCAGGATCCGCTCCCGGTCGTAGGCGCCCAGGTCGGAAAAGGGTTGTGGATCGATCGCCATGCGGACACCTTTGGGCTGAATGCGGCTGATTAGGAACGGTACACCGGCTTGGCCGACTTATCGATCCCCCCGACGCTCGCTTGTTTGTTTGTTGGGTGCGTGGCCAGGGCCGGGCTTGTTGCGGGAATCCCTTGCATCTCCTGGTATCGTGTCTGCCATGTTCGTACTCGTCCTGAACGCCGGCTCCTCCAGTCTGAAGTTCAACCTCTTCGACATGGCGAAGGAGGTCTCCATCGCCGACGGCATGGCCGAGCGCATCGGGCTGGCGGAAGCCGGCCTGGAATGCACCCTCGCCGGCGACAAGCGGAAGGAGGCCCTGCCCCTGCCCACGCACCGGGAGGCCCTGGAGGCCATCCTGGAGCGCCTTCGCGCCGCCGTCCTCCACGACACGCCCATCCACGCCGTGGGCCACCGGGTCGTGCACGGCGGGCCCAAGTACGGTGACTCGGTCCTGGTGACCGAGGAGGTGGTGGCCGACATCGAGCATTTCGCCCTCTACGCCCCCCTGCACAACCCCGCCAACGCCCTGGGCATCCGCACGGCCATGGAGGCCTTCCCGGACGTCCCCCACGTGGCCGTGTTCGACACCGCCTTCCACCACGACATCCCGGACTTCGCCCGCATCTACGGCATCCCGTACGACCTCAGCCAGAAGTACGGCATCCGGCGCTACGGCTTCCACGGCACCAGCCACGCGTACGTGGCCGCCCGCACCGCGCTGCTCCTGTGCCGCCCCCTGCGCTCCCTGAAGATCATCACCTGCCACATCGGCAACGGCACGAGCATCTGCGCGGTGCTCAACGGCAAGAGCATGGACACCAGCATGGGCATGACGCCGCTGCAGGGCGTGATCATGGGCACCCGCTGCGGCACCATCGACCCCAGCGTGGTCGAGATGCTCATGGAATACGAGAACCTGGACTACAAGGCCATCACCGACCTGCTCAACAAGAAGTCCGGCCTCCTGGGCATCTCCGGCGTCTCCTCCGACTTCCGGGAGATCGAACTGGCCGCGAACCAGGGCAACGAGAGGGCCCGCCTGGCCCGGGACCTCCTCACCTACAACGTGCGCCAGTTCATCGGATCCTACGCCACGGTCCTGGACGGCGTGGACGCCATCACCTTCACCGCCGGCATCGGCACCCACAGCACCTTCGTGCGGGCCAAGGTCTGCAGCAAGCTCACGTTCCTGGGCGTCAAGCTTGACCCCGAGGCCAACGAGCACGGCAAGGGCGAACGGATCATCAGCACCCCGGATTCCAGGGTGGTGGTCACGGTGGTGCCCACCAACGAGGAGCTGATGATCGCCCGGGAAGCGGTGCGCTAGCCGATCTTGGCGGTCTTCTGACCGGCCTTGAAGGCGGACACCAGGTCATGGGTCACGTCCCGGAGCAGTTCAGACAGGCTCCGGCCCTGGGCCTGGGCGAGGGCCTCCAGGGCTTCCTTCTCATGTTTGTCCGTCCGGAAGCTCACCAGTTCCGTCTCGACCTTGGGGCTCGTTCCGCCGGGGCGTCCCATGCGAACGATGGGGCGCCCTGCCGAGGCGCCCTTGAGTTCCTTCGCCCAGGCTTCGGCCTCCGCGGCACGCTCCGCGAAGGGCTTCCGGGAATGCCCCTTCGGAAGCTCGCCGGCCTTCTGGATCACGTCCTCCCAGTCCAGGCCCTTACGGGTCACCTTGCTCACGTCTTCCCTCCCTTCCCGGGATCCCCGGCACCGTAGCGGTACCCGGTCACGGGCTCGAACACCCATTCCTTGCGGTCCGCCAGTTCCACGATCAGCCGGTAGCACTTGCCGTCGACGGTTCCCTGGAACATCACGCGTCCCAGACGGCTGCCCACCAGGGAGAGATCGTCGGCTTCCATCAGGGCATCCAGGGTCTCTCGTCTTACGCGGTGTTTGAGAGGGATGTATGCCTCGGCATCCGGGGTCCATTGCAGCTTGGGTATCCTGGGGTTCATCTTCCCCCCATCAGAGATTAAGTGTAATACACTTTTCGGACCACGCAAGGGCTGGAGTCAGATCCCGAACTTCTCCATTTTCCGGTAGAGCGTGTTCCTCGATATGCCCAGGCGCAGGGCGGCCCGGGTCATGTTCCCCTTCGCCGAGCGCAGGCAGGCCAGGATCTCCTCCCGTTCCTCCTCCGCCAGGAGGTCCCGCAGCTTCACCGGGCCCGAGGCCACGGCCGGGGTTGGCGGCGGCTCGGGGGCGCGCAGGAGTTCCTCCGGAAGGTGCTCCAGGCCGATGCGGCCGCCCTGGGCGGCCAGGACCATGCGTTCCACGACGTTCTGGAACTCCCGGATGTTGCCCGGCCAGGGGTGGGCCTGGAGGGCGGCGGTCACCGCGGGGTCGAGGGACGACCGGTGGCGGCCCAGGAAGGCCTCCAGCAGCACGGGCACGTCCTCGGGGTGCTCGCGCAGCGGCGGGAGCCGGATCGTGGAGACGTTGAGGCGGTAGTAGAGGTCCTGGCGGAAGGTCCCGCGGCGCGCCTCTTCCCGCAGGTCCCTGTGGGTGGCGCAGATGATCCGCACGTCCACCCGGAAGGCCCGGTCCCCGCCCAGACGGGTGATGGTTCGGTCCTGCAGCACGCGCAGAAGGGCCACCTGCTGCTCCAGGGGCATGTCGCCGATCTCGTCCAGGAACAGGGTGCCGCCCCCGGCCAGCTCGAACTTCCCGGGGCGGCCGCCCCGGGCGGCCCCGGTGAAGGCGCCGTCCTGGTAGCCGAAAAGCTCGCTGGCGATGAGCTCGCGCGGGATGGCCCCGCAGTTCACCGCCACGAAGGGCCCCCTGCGCCTCGCGGACTGGTTGTGGATGGACTGGGCGAACATCTCCTTGCCCGTGCCGCTCTCGCCGGTGAGCAGGACGTTGCTGTCGTTCTCCGATGCGGCCCGCCCCAGCTGCACCGCCTTCACCAGCGCATCCCCGCGGCCCAGGATGTCCTCGAACCGGAACGTGGCCTGGGCCCCCGAGAACCGGTTCACGAGCCGCTTGAGCTTGTTGATGGGATTCACGAACAGCACGGCCCCCCGCACCGCCCCGCCGGGACCCAGGATGGGCTTGCCGGTGGCCAGGCAGTGCTGCGGGCCCTGGCCGCAGCGCACGTCCAGCTCGCGGTCCAGGAAGTCCCGCCCCTGCTCCAGGAGCGCCGCGATGGGCTCCGGGTCCAGCACCAGGTCCTGGATGGACGCCGCCCTCGCCTGGGGCTCCCGGATGCCCAGAAGGCGCTCGGCCACGGGGTTGATCTGGCCGATGGCCCCCCGGGCGTCCACCACGATGACGCCGTCGGTGACGGTGCCCAGCACGCGGGAGAGCCGGTCGTTCAGGAGGGTGAGCTCCTGGTTGCGCTGCTCCAGGGCCAGCGAGTTCTGGATGGCCGCCACGGCGGCCATCACCAGCCCCAGGGTGTGGGAATGGGTCTCGTCCACGGGCCCGGACAGGTCCAGGAGGCCCAGGACCCGGCCCTCGGGGTCGAGGATGGGGGCCCCCGAACAGGTCCAGCGGTGGTGCTTGCGGCAGTAGTGCTCCGGGCCCGAAACCTGGAAGGGCCGGCCCAGGACCAGGCAGGTGCCCGCGCCGTTGGTCCCCACCTCGTGCTCGTCCCACAGGGCCCCGCCGTTGAGGTTGAGGTCCTGGCAGGTGCGGATGCGCTCCGGGTCCCCCACCGCCTCCAGGAGGATCCCCTTCTCGTCGAAGAGCAGCACGACGAAGGCCCCCGCCACCAGGCTGTAGAGGTTGTCCATGAAGGGCTTGGCGACCCGGATCAGGTCCTGCTTGCGTTCGACCAGCGCCGCGAAGGCCGAGGGCCGGAGCACCCCCATGGCCCGGCCCGCGAAAGGGTCCACCCCCGCCTCCTGGCAGCGGCGCCAGGAAGCCTCCACTTCCGGCGCCAGCACCCCAGGTTCCAGGTCGCCGGTGCTCACGAACTGCTCCCAGGCCGAAAGGATGGCGGACGTGTCGACCTTGCGATATCCCATGGCTGCTCCGGGCTGGACCGTACCGAAGTGTCCCATATCGTTCGGCTGGCGGTACGCCCTGGCGCAACTTGTGACGAAGTTGCACATACATGGAACATTGATATTTCGTCCTTTTTTCCTGCCCCGGCCCTGGCCGCGCCTGGCCTTTCGCCCCAGGGTGTGCCCATGGCACAACTCGTGCGTTTTCACGGGATCCGCATTGCGGTTCAACGGGAGCAGACCATGGACAGGATCCTGAGGGTCAATCTGACCGACCTCACCACCCGCACGGAGGAGACGCCCGCGGCCTGGGCGGGCCTGGGGGGCCGCGCCCTCACGTCCACCCTCGTGGCCAAGGAGGTGCCTCCCGCCTGCCACCCCCTGGGACCCAACAACAAGCTCGTCTTCGCCCCCGGCCTCCTTTCGGGCACTTCGGCCTCCAACTCGGGCCGCCTCTCCTGCGGCGCCAAGAGCCCGCTGACGGGCGGCATCAAGGAGAGCAACGTGGGCGGCACCGCGGCCCAGATGTTCGCGCGCCTGGGCATCAAGGCCCTGGTCATCGAGGGCCTGCCCAAGGGCGACGCCTGGTACGGCCTGCGGGTCACCAAGGACGGCGTCGCCATCCAGGAGGAACGGGAGCTGATCGGGCGGAACAACTTCGCGGTGCTGGAGGCCATCGAGGGCCGCCTGGGGAAGAAGGCCGGCGTGATCTGCATCGGCACCGCCGGCGAAATGCGGGTGACCGCCGCCAACATCTCCGTGCGCGACCCCTCCGGCAAGCTCCGCAGCCACGGCCGGGGGGGCCTCGGCGCCGTCATGGGGTCCAAGCGCATCAAGTTCATCACCATCGAGGACGAAGGCGCCCCGGGCATCCAGCTCGCGGACCCCGAGAAGTTCAAGGCCGCCTCGCGGGTCTTCACCAAGGCCCTCATGGACCACCCCGTGAGCGGCACCGGGCTGCCCACCTACGGCACCAACGTCCTGGTGAACATCCTGCACGAGGCCGGCGGCCTTCCCACGCGCAATTTCACCTCCGGCCGCTTCGACGGCCACGACGCCATCTGCGGCGAGACCATGCACGACACGATCGTCGCCCGGGGCGGCAAGCCCCGCCACGGCTGCCACGCCGGTTGCGTCATCCAGTGCTCCCAGGTCTACAACGACGCGGGCGGCAACTACCTCACCTCCGGCTTCGAGTACGAGACCATCTGGGGCCTGGGCGCCAACTGCACCATCACCGACCTGGACGACATCGCCACCGCCGACAGCCTCATGGACGACCTCGGCATCGACTCCATCGAGACCGCCGTGGCCTTCGGCGTGGCCATGGAGGCCGGCATCCTCCCCTGGGGCGACGGCAAGGAGGTGCTGCGCATCCTCAGGGAGGAAGTGGGCCGGGGAACCGCCCTGGGCCGCGTCATCGCCTCGGGCGCCGGCGCCGTGGGCCGCACCTACGGCATCACCCGGGTCCCCGTGGTGAAGAACCAGGGCATCCCCGCCTACGATCCACGCTCGGTGAAGGGAATCGGCATCACCTATGCTACCAGCACCATGGGGGCGGACCACACCGCCGGCTACACCATCGCCACCAACATCCTCAACGTGGGCGGCCAGGTGGATCCCCTCAGGAAGGACGGCCAGGTGGAGCTCAGCCGCAACCTCCAGATCGCCACCGCCGCCATCGACTCCACCGGCATGTGCATCTTCATCGCCTTCCCCGCCCTGGACGTGCCCGAGTGCCTGCCGGCCCTCATCGACATGATCAACGCCCGCTTCGGAGCGGAGCTCACCGGCGACGACGTGGCGGCCCTGGGCAAGACCGTCCTCAAGACCGAGCGCGCGTTCAACATGGCCGCGGGCATGACCCCCGTCCACGACCGGCTCCCGGAATTCTTCCGCACCGACCCCGTCGCCCCCCACGACGCCGTGTGGGACTTCACCGACGAAGAGGTCGACGCGTTCTGGAACTTCTGATGGTCATCACCGTCAAGCTCTTCGCCCACTTCCGCCACGGCAGGTTCAAGGAGGCCGAGAAGGCCTTCCCGGAAGGCGTGGACTGCCTCCACGTCATCCACAGCCTGGACTTCACCGCGAGGGACATGGGGATCGTGATGGTCAACGGGCTGCACGCGGCCCTGGACAGGACGCTGCAGGACCGGGACACCCTCGCGCTGTTCCCGCTGGTGGGCGGGGGATAAGGATCCTGTCAGGCCACCACGTTCAGGATGAAGCTCAGGCTTCCCTTCCCCGTGTTCGCGAAGGCGTACGGCGTGTCCGACGGGAACGCGATGGACTGGCCCGCCTTGAGCACCTCCGACGCGCCGTCGCGCTCCAGGGTGAGTTCGCCGCGCACCACATAGACCATCTCGCGGTAGCCGGGAAGGTCCGGTTCGCCCTGGTAGCGGTCCCCGGGAGCGATGGTCCACTTCCAGAGTTCCACGGTGCGCCGGGCCGGGAAGCTCTGGAGCAGGTCCACCTTGGTCCCGGCGCTGCTTCCCTGCCACAGCTGGAGGCCCCGGTCGGGATGGGCCTCCTCCTGGGCGGCGTCCACCAGTTCGGAGAAGGTGAGGTCGAAGGCGGCGGCGATGTGGCCCAGGGTGGCCAGGCTCACGTTGCTCTCGCCGCTCTCGATCATGCCGATCATGCGCCGGGAGAGGCCCGCGCGGTCCGCCAGCTCCTGCTGGCTCCACTTCAGCTCGTGCCGCTTTTTGACAATGTTCAGGGAGATGGGAAGGAAGAGCTTTCGGGGGTCGAAGGCCATGGGAACCTCGAAGGGTAATATATTGCACATCCCAGGAATGCGCAATATACTTGCCATGCCGAAAAGGAGAACCGCCATGGCCGTCAACCTCAAGGGACGCAGCTTCCTCAGCCTCATGGACTTCACCGTTGAGGAGGTGCGCTACCTCCTGGACCTCTCCCGGGACCTGAAGGCCAAGAAGCGCATGGGCGTCTATAACTACCTCCTGAAGGGCAAGAACGTCGTCCTGCTCTTCGAGAAGGCCTCCACCCGCACCCGCTGCGCCTTCGAGGTCGCCGCGCTGGAGGAAGGCGCCCACGTCACCTTCCTGGACAGCAACAGCTCCCAGATGGGCAAGAAGGAGTCCCTGGAGGACAGCGCCAAGGTCCTGGGCCGCTTCTTCGACGGCATCGAGTACCGCGGCTTCAAGCAGGAAGTGGTGGAGAACCTGGCGAAGTTCTCCGGCGTGCCCGTGTGGAACGGCCTCACCGACATCGACCACCCCACCCAGATCCTCGCCGACTTCCTCACCATCGAGGAGCACGTGGCCAAGCCCCTCAGCAAGGTCAAGCTGGTCTTCGCCGGGGACATCCGCAACAACATGAGCTACGCCCTGATGTACGGCGCGGCCAAGACGGGCATGCACTTCGTGGGCCTGGGCCCCAAGGAGCTGTACCCCAGCCAGGAGATCCTCGACCGCGTTCGTGAAGTGGGCAAGCTCACCGGCGCCCGGATCGACATCACCGACGACGTGAACGCCGTCGAGTGCGCCGACGTCATCTACACCGACGTGTGGGCCTCCATGGGCGAAGAGGACCAGATCCCCGAGCGGGTGCGCCTCCTGACCCCCTTCAAGGTCACCATGGACCTCGTGAAGCGGACCAAGAACCCCGACATGATCTTCCT
>DBMS01000312.1:10510-24268 GCA_002297665.1 Holophagaceae bacterium UBA692
GTGACCGACGAGGTCTTCCGCAGCCACCACTCCAAGGTCTTCGACGAGGCGGAGAACCGGATGCACACCATCAAGGCCGTCATGGTCGCCACGCTGTAGCACGGGAGAGGACATGAGACAGGAAAACGTGAAGGTCTCCATCTGGGGATTCGGAGCCATGGGCGGCGGCATCGCCGAAGTGCTCCTGCGCAAGAAGGGCGTCGACATCGTCGGCGTGTGCGACATCCACCCCGACCGCGTCGGAAAGAGCATGTTCGAGGTGCTGGGCGTGCCCCGCGGGGGCCGCCCGGACGTGGTCATCCAGGGCGACATCCGCAAGGTGGTCACCCGCGGCAGCGCCGACGTGGTGATCCTCGCCACCGACAGCTTCACCCGCAAGGCCTTCGACAAGATCAAGCTGGTCGTGGAGCAGGGCATCAACGTCATCTCCACCGCCGAGGAGATGGCCTACCCCAAGGCCAAGGAGCCCGTCCTGGCCGAGGAGCTGGACCGCCTGGCCAAGGCCAACGGCGTCAGCATCCTGGGCACCGGCATCAACCCCGGGCTGATCATGGACCTGCTGGTGATCCTCATGACCGGCGCCTGCACCGACGTGGAGCACATCAAGGCCGAGCGCGTCAACAGCCTGTCCCCCTTCGGCCCCGCGGTCATGGAAGAGCAGGGCGTGGGCCTCACCCTGGACGCCTTCAACGCCCAGGCCGCCTCCGGGCACCTGGCGGGCCACGTGGGCTTCAACGAGTCCGTGAACATGATCTGCGACGCCATCGGCTGGAAGCTGGACAAGCCCGTGGAGCAGTCCATGGCGCCCATCGTCTCCAACGTCCTGCGGAAGACGAAGTACGCGGAAGTGAAGCCGGGGAACGTCGCCGGCTGCACCATGCTGGGCTTCGGCACCGTGGACGGCAAGGTGGCCGTGGAGATGGTGCACCCCCAGCAGATCGAGCCCGAACTGGAGGGCACCGACACCGGCGACTACGTGGTGATCAAGGGCACGCCCAACGTGAACCTGTCCAACAAGCCCGAGATCCCCGGCGGCATCGGCACCATCGCCATGTGCATCAACATGATTCCCCAGGTGATCAACGCGCGCCCGGGCCTGTTCACGATGATCGACCTGCCCGTGCCGCGCGCAATCATGGGCGACATGAGGGAGCAGATCCATCAGTAGCTTTTCTCAGCGGATCCTCAGCGCCTCCACGTTTGACTGGATTCATCACGGTTCGGAACTGGCCGTCCATTGCCCCATCGCCCGGGCATGACCCGGGAAAGGATCAAACGCAGAGGCGCAGAGGGCCGCGGAGAAAAGAAAAAAGAAGGGAGCACAGGATGAATGTCATTCCCAAGGGCACCTGGGTCGAGATCGAGCGGGTGCTGCTTCAACCCGAGGACCGGGCCCCCCACCTCCCGGAAGAAACGCGGATCTGTCCCTATGTGCTCAGGATCTCCGGCTTCCTCCAGGAGGATGCCGAGCTGGGGGCCCAGGTCACGGTGCGCAGCCTCATCGGCCACACCCACCAGGGCGTCCTGAAGGTCGTCAATCCCAGCTATTCCCACAGCTTCGGCGCGACCGTGCCGGAACTCCTCCACATCGGGGTGCGGCCATGAAGGACATGTCCTACCAGGCCGTCATGGGCCGGCGCAACGAGATCATGAAGGCCAGCCTGGGAATCGATTTCACCGACTTCATCCAGAGCCCCATCGCCTTCGACTACGAGCGCATGATGCGCGAGACCGGGTACGCCCTGGAGGACATCGTCCGCATCCAGGCCGAGACCAAGGTTGGCAACACGCCGCTGTTCGAGCTGACCAACCTCACCGAGGCGGTGCGCGCCTTCGCGGGCCCCGGCAAGGGCGCCCGCATCCTCGTCAAGGACGAGGCGGCCAACGCCGGCGGCTCCTTCAAGGCGCGCCGCGCGGCCATCAGCGCCTTCGAGGCGAAGAAGCGGGGCTACAAGGGCCTCGTCGCCGCCACTTCGGGCAACTACGGAGCCGCCGTGGCTTCCCAGGCCGCCATGCGCGGCCTGAAGTGCATCATCGTCCAGGAGGTCTTCGACAGCCGGGGCGTGGGCCAGCCCGAGATCCTGGAGAAGAGCCGCGCCTGCGAGGCCTACGGGGCCGAGGTGCAGCGCCTATCCGTGGGGCCCGAGCTCTTCTTCCAGCTCCTGCTCACCCTGGAAACGACCGGCTTCTTCAACGCGAGCCTCTACACCCCCTTCGGCATCAAGGGCGTGGAGACCCTGGGCGTCGAGGTGGCCGAACAGGTACGGGCGCGGTACGGCAAGGACCCCGACGCCGTGGTCATCACCCACGCGGGCGGCGGCAACCTCACGGGCACCGCCCGGGGCCTCATCGCCGCCGGCAGCACCGGCACCCGCGTGGTGGCCTGTTCCGTGGACCTGGGGGGCCTGCACATGGCCTCCGACACCGACTTCAACCGCAAGTCCTTCACCACCGGCCACACGGGCTTCGGCGTGCCCTTCGCTACCTGGCCGGACCGGGTGGACGTGCCCCGCAACGCCGCCCGCAGCCTGCGCTACATGGACGAGTACCAGCTGGTCACCCAGGGCGAGGTGTTCTACGTCACCGAGCTCCTGGCCAAGCTGGAGGGCCTGGAGCGCGGCCCCGCGGGCAACACCAGCCTCACGGCGGCGGTGACCCTGGCCCGGACCATGGACCGGGACCAGATCGTGGTCGTTCAGGAGACCGAGTACACCGGCGCCGGCAAGCACCACAACCGCCAGCTCTCCTTCGCCCGGGAGAACGGCATCGAGGTGCGCGTGGGCGACCCCCGGGAGAACGTCCCGGGCAAGGCCATCGTCATCCCCGAGCGCCTGGACCAGGTCCAGGGCAGCGTCCAGGACATGGAGAAGCTGCGCATGTCCTACCTGCGCAACGCCGCCAAGGCCCACCCCGCCGCCCTGTGGACCGGCGCGGACCGGGCCTTCCTGGCCGCCGACCTCAAGAAGGACATCGACTGGGTGGCCACGGCCGCCGCGACCCTGTGAACCCAATGGAGACCCCCATGACGGATGAATCCCAGGCACGCAAGGAACGGTTCGCACGCCGCCAGGCCGAGCTGGCCCGCATGAGCGACGACCAGCTCAAGGAGCGCTTCTGGCAGCTCTGCAACCAGGTGGTGGAACCCATCGTGGACCTCGCCCGCACCCACACCAGCCCCTCCATCGAACGCTCCGTGCTCCTGCGCATGGGCGTGGACAGCGTGAGCTCCCACGGCGTGGTGGACCGGATCTTCGAGGCGGGCCTGCTGCCCAAGGGCGCGGGCAACGTCCTCCTGCGGGTGGCCGAACGCACCGGGAAGGACGTGCGCGGCGCGGCCGCGGCGATCCTCGAGAACCCCGGCGTCCTCAAGAACCTCTTCCAGAGCGTGAACGCATGAGCGAGCATCTCGAACCCAACGTCAAGCTCGACGTCGAGCACATCCTCGAGGGACTGGAGACCTACCATCCCCCCCGCAAGGGCTGGACCTGGCGCGACGTGCCCACGGAAGGCGTCAACATGGGCCCCTTCCACTACCGGGACATGTCCAAGCCCCTCAAGAACTCCATCGGCCTTCCCGCCTCCAAGTACTTCGACCACATCGACCCCCAGCCCTCCTGCGTGGTCACCACCGAGATCGCCTCGGGGCGGTTCGAGGACGACATCCGCCGCATGCGCATGGCGGCCTGGCACGGGGCGGACCACATCATGGTCATCCGCACCACCGGCCAGAGCCACATCGACGGCCTGCTGGAAGGCACCCCCGAGGGCATCGGCGGCGTGCCCATCACCCGCAAGCAGATCCGGGCCAGCCGCAAGGCCTGCGACCTCATCGAGGAGGAGGTGGGCCGGCCCATCAACTTCCATTCCTACGTCTCGGGCGTGGCCGGCCCCGAAGTGGCCGTGCTGTTCGCCGAGGAGGGCATCAACGGGGCCCACCAGGACCCCCAGTACAACGTCCTCTACCGCAACGTGAACATGTACCGCTCCTTCGTGGACGCCGCCGAGGCCAAGTCCGTGATGGCCGGCGCCGGCATCTTCCAGATCGACGGGGCCCACAACGCCAACGCCACCGCCAAGGCGGGCTGGCTGGTGATGCCCGAGCTCATGGTGCAGCACGGCATCAACTGCGCCTTCTCCGTGGCCGCGGGCATGGACCGCAGCCTCATCGGGCTCTCCACCGTGCCCCCCAACTCCCCCCCGGCCCCCAAGCTCTGGTTCGACCTGCCCTACGCCGTGGCCCTGCGCGACTTCTTCAGCGAATACAAGATGCGGGCCCAGCAGAACACCCGCTACATCGAGGCCGACATCGAGGAGGCCGTGCGCACCCACACGGTGGACACCCTCATTTCCATGCTCACCCGGGCCGACATCCAGTCCACCATCACCCCGGACGAAGGCCGCAACGTGCCCTGGCACTACAACAACATCCGTGGCGTCCAGACCGTCAAGCAGACCTGGGCCGCCCTGGACGGCATCAAGGAGCTGGTGACCCTCAACCACGACGGCCCCCTGGGCGCCATGGTCCGCGACCTCAAGGAGCGCGCCGTGGCCTTCCTGGAAGAGGTGGTGGACCAGGGCGGCTACTTCGCCGCCGTGGAGCAGGGCTTCTTCGTGGACTCCGCCAAGTACCCCGAGCGCAACGGCGACGGCATCGCCCGGGACGGCAAGGGCGGCGTGGGCGCGGGTTCCCTGGTGCCCCGCGACCCGGACTACTTCGCCCCCGTGTGCAGCCACTTCGGCCACAACCACGTGCCCGAAGGCCTGGACAAGCCCTGCGCCCCCATCCGGGGCTGCACCCTTTGCGACCCCGAGAAGATCGCCTACATCGACGAGCTGGATCCCGAGGACAGCTGCGCCAGGCGCCTGGAGAAGACCCTGCCCTACCGCAAGGGCGGCCTCATCCGCCCCGAGGCCGAGTGGGCCGGGGACGGCACCGTCCTCATCCAGCTCTTCGTGCCCGAGAACGAGGACATCGCCCCGGTCTACGCCACCGAGATGGCCCGCAAGATGGGCCTGGCCGACCCCGAGGTGATCAACACCATGGTCCTGCACCCCTCCGAAGGCTGCTTCGTGGAGGTCAAGGGCAAGGTGGCCTTCGACATCGAGCGGAGCTCCCTGAAGATCCCCGAGAAGGAGATCGTCCTGCCCGAGGAGGTCCTGCGCGCGGCCGTCAAGGCCACGGGCCTGCGCGTGGTGGCCGGCACCGTGGGCGAGGACGAGCACAGCGTCGGCCTGCGAGAGATCCTCGACATCAAGCACGGCGGCATCGAGAAGTACGGGGTCAAGTACACCTACCTGGGCACCTCGGTGCCTTTGTCCAAGCTGGTTGACGCGGCCATCGAGACCGGGGCCCAGGCCATCCTCATCTCCACGATCATCAGCCACAACGACGTGCACCGGGCCCAGATGCGCAAGCTGGCCGAGCTCTGCCGGGAAAAGGGCATCCGGGACAACCTGGTGCTCATCGCCGGGGGCACCCAGGTGAACCGGGAGATGGCGGCCGAGACGGGCCTGGACGCCACCTTCGGCCGGGGCACCAAGGGCATCCACGTGGTCAACGCCATGGTCAAGGTCCTGCGGGCCCGGGGCGTGGTGTAGCGTGGACGGAATCCAGGTCCTGACCATCGAGGTGGGGAGCACGATCACGAAGGTGAACGGCTTCGCGCGCGACGGCCGGGACGGATTCCGGCACCTGGCCCAGGGGTTCGCGCCCACCAGCGTGGCCCAGGGCGACGTGGGCATCGGCGTGAAGGCCGCCGTGGCCGACCTGGAGGGACGCTTCGGGAGGCCCGCGGGCGCCCCCGAGACCTTCGTGAACAGCTCGGCCGCCGGCGGCCTGCGCATGACCGTGCACGGGCTCACCCGGGGCATGACCGCCCGCGCCGCCCAGGAGGCCTCCCTGGGCGCCGGCGCCATCGTCAAGCAGGTGACCGCGGGCCCCCTGGACGACTTCGACCTGGAGGAGCTGCGGGAGATCGCGCCCAACATGATCCTCCTGGCGGGTGGCGTGGACTACGGCGAGAAGGCCATCGTCATGCGCAATGCCGAGCGGATCGCCGGCCTGGGCCTGAAGGTTCCGGTGGTCTACGCGGGCAACGTCGCCCTGCAGCGCCCCATCCGCCAGCTCTTCCAGGAGGCCGGCCTCGAGCTGCTCCTGGCCGAGAACGTCTTCCCCGACGTGGACGTGCTGAACGTGGTGCCCCTGCGCGCGCGGATCCACGACCTCTTCAGCCGCCACATCGTCCACGCCCCGGGCATGGCCCCCTTCGCCGGGCTCACCCGCTGGGGCATCCTGCCCACGCCGGGCGCGGTGCTCAGGGGCGCCGAGCTGTTCGCCGAGGCCATGGGCGACTGCCTGGTGTTCGACGTGGGCGGAGCCACCACCGACGTGCACTCCGTCACCGACGGCAGCCTGGAGTTCGCCAGCCGCCTGGTGGACCCCGAGCCCCGGGCCAAGCGCACCGTGGAGGGCGACCTGGGCGTCTACGTCAACGCCCACCACATCGTGGACACCTACGGGAACGAGGCGTGGCGGGAGCGGCTCCTGGACCTGCAGGCCCTGCCCGGCACCGAACGGGAGCGGGAACTCACCCGCTGGCTCCGCGCCCGGGCCGTGGAGGTGGGCGCCCGGCGCCACGCGGGGATCATCTCGGACCTCTACACCCCCACCGGGCGCAAGCAGATCATCAAGGGCAAGGACCTCACCTCCGTCAGGTGGGTGGTGGCCACCGGCGGCGCCCTCACCCGGGTGCCGGGGGGGGAGGACTGCCTGCGGTCCGTGTGCACCGGCCCGGGCACCCACCTCCTTCCGCCCCCCGAGGCCCGCGTCCTCATCGACCGCGACTACCTCTTCTCGGCCCTGGGCACCCTGGCCCAGGCCTACCCGGACGACGTGAAGGCCACCTTCAGGCGCTGGGCCGAAACGGAGCACTGATGTACTACCGGACCCCCCGCCTCGAGATCTACCCCGACCGCATCGCCGCCAACGCGCGGTCCGTCATCGCCCGCTGCCACGCCCACGGCGCCAAGGTGGCCTGCGTCACCAAGGTCACCTGCGCCCACCCCGCGGTGGTGCACGCCCTGGAACAGGCGGGGGCCGACCTCATCGCCGATTCCCGCATCGCCAACCTCATGTCCATGACCAACACGGGCCAGTCCCTGCCCCTGATGCTCCTGCGCATCCCGGCGCCCTCCCGGGCCGCCGACGTGGTGCGCTGCGCCGACACCACCCTCAATTCCAGCGTCTCCACCATCCGGCTCCTCTCCGAGGCGGCCCAGTTCCTCAACGTCCACCACAATGTCATCGTCATGGTGGACGTGGGCGACCTGCGGGAGGGCGTCTGGCCGGACCGGGCCATCGACGTCGTGCGCGAGGCCAGCCGGCTCCCCAACATCCACGTGGCCGGCCTGGGCTGCAACCTGGCCTGCTACGGCGGGGTCATCCCGTCGGTGGAGAACATGACCGCCCTCATCCAGGTGCGCGATGCCTGCCGGCGGGCCACGGGCCTGGAGCTGGAAACCCTCTCCGGCGGCAACAGCGCCAGCCTCCCGCTGCTGGAGTCGGGCCGCATGCCAAAGGAAATCAATCAGTTCCGCATCGGTGAAGCCATCGTCCTGGGCCGCAACGTCCTGGATCGCACCCCCTGGCCCGGCACCCGCCAGGACACCTTCCGCATGGTGGCCGAGGTGGTGGAGCTGGAGCGCAAGCCCTCGGTGCCCGTGGGCGACCGGGGCCAGGACGCCTTCGGCGGCTACGAGGAATTCCAGGACCGGGGCGTGCGCCTCCGGGCCATCTGCAATCTCGGCCGCCAGGACGTGACCGTGGACGGCATTGTGCCCGAGGACAAGGGCATCATCGTCCTGGGCGGCAGCAGCGACCACCTGGTGCTCGACGTGGAGGACGCCGAGACGCCCGTGGAGCTGGGCATGGAGCTGGCCTTCAGCCCCAACTACAGCGCTCTGCTGGCCTTATCAACCTCGCCCTACGTGCAGAAGGCCGTCATGCGGGGCTAGAATAACGCAGGGGAACCCATGCTCTACCAGACCCACGCCCGGGTGCATCTCGGGAACATCCGCAGGAACCTCGAAGGCATCCGCGCCCAGGTAGGACCAGGCCGGAAGGTCCTCATCGCCGTCAAGGCGAACGCCTACGGGCACGGGGCGGTGGAGGTCTCGCGCATGGCCGAGGAGCGCAGGCTCGCGGACTGGCTGGGCGTGGCCACCGTGCCCGAGGGGCTCGAACTGCGGGAAGCCGGCATCCGGCTGCCGATCCTCAAGCTCTCTCCCACCTTCCCCGAAGAGATGGCCGCGGCGGTGGCCGCGGATCTCACCCTCACGGTGTGCGACAGGGCCAACGCCGAGCTGCTGCAGGCGGTGGCGGCCGGACTGGGCCGGAAGGCCCAGGTGCACCTCAAGGTCGACACCGGCATGGGCCGGGTAGGCGTGACGCCCGGGGAGGCCCCGGCCCTGGCTCTCTTCGTGGAACGGGCGTGCCCGGACTTGGCGCTGGAAGGCGTCATGACCCACCTTCCCGTGAGCGACGAACAGGCCCAGGCGCCCTACACCCGCGCCGAGATCGGCCAGTTCCGCGACGTCGCGTCGGCCATCGCCACGGCCATCGGGCGCGAGCCCGGGCTGGTGCACTGCTCCAACTCGGGCGCGGTGCTGGGCCACGAGGACGCCTGGCTTTCCATGGTGAGGCCCGGGGTCATGATCTACGGGCACTACCCGGACCCCACCACGCCCCGCACCATCGCCCTCCTGCCCGGAATGTCGCTGCTCACCCGGCTCTCCTTCCTCAAGAAGGTGGCCCGGGGCACCAGCATCGGCTACGGCCGCACCTGGGTGGCCGGCCGGGACACCTGGATCGGAACCCTGCCCGCGGGTTACGCCGACGGGTTCAACCGCCTCTTCTCCAACCGCGGCCGGGCCCTCCTTCACGGGCGCTCCTATCCCGTGGTGGGCCGGGTCTGCATGGACCAGTGCATGATCGACCTGGGCCCCGAGACGGAGGCCGCGCCGGGCGACGAGGTGGTCCTCATGGGCCGCAGCGGCGGCGAGGAGATCACGGCCCAGGAGTGGGCCGACGTCCTCGGAACCATCACCTACGAAGTCACCTGCCAGATCAACGCCCGCGTGAAGCGGGTCTTCGACCCGGAAACAGCCTGAGGGAGCAGCCATGACCATTCAACTCAAGGATCTCGGAAAAGCCGTGCTGGACACGGAATACGCGGTGCGCGGCCCCATCGTCGCCCGCGCCCAGGAACTGGAGAAGCTGGGCCGCGAGGTCATCTACTGCAACATCGGCAACCCCCAGTCCCTGGGCCAGCGCCCCATCACCTACGTGCGCCAGCTCCTGGCCCTGTGCGAGTATCCCGAGCTGATCACCGCCGCAGCCGGCGTCTTCCCCGCCGACGTCCTGGAGACCGCCCAGGCCATCCTCAAGGGCACCCGGCACGGCGTGGGCGCCTACAGCGAGAGCCGCGGCGTGCGCTTCATCCGCGAGGCCGTGGCCCAGTTCATCCAGGAACGGGACGGCGCGGGGATCGACCCCGACCAGATCTACCTCACCGACGGCGCAAGCAAGGGCGTGCAGAGCATCCTGAAGCTCCTCATCTCGGGGCCGGCCGACGGCATCATGATCCCCATCCCCCAGTATCCCCTCTACAGCGCCACCATCACGCTCTACGAAGGCCGCATCGTGCCCTACGGCCTGGACGAGGCCGACAACTGGCGGCTCAACCCCGCCCTTCTGGAAGCCTCCCTGGCCAAGGCCCAGGCCGAAGGCACCCGGGTCAAGGCCATCTGCGTCATCAACCCCGGCAACCCCACCGGCGCGGTGCTGGACGAGGCGAACATCGCCATGGTCCTGGACTTCGCGCGAAGGCACGGCCTGTCCGTGCTGGCCGACGAGGTCTACCAGGAGAACATCTACCTGGCCGGCGACAGGTTCGTGTCCTTCGCCAAGGTCCTCCACGACCGGGGGATCCGGGACGTCTCGCTCTTCAGCTTCCATTCCTGCTCCAAGGGCTTCCAGGGCGAGTGCGGGGTGCGGGGCGGCTACTTTGAGTACCGCAACGTCCCCGAGGACGTGGCCGCCCAGATCCTCAAGCTCCAGTCGGTGAGCCTGTGCGCCAACCTGGCGGGACAGGTGGCGACCTACGCCATGGTGCGCCCCCCTCGCCCCGGCACCCCCTCCCACGCCCTCTTCCAGCAGGAGCGCGGCGGAATCCTCGAAAGCATGAAGCAGCGCGCCGTCATCCTGGCCGAGGGCCTCAACCGCGTGGAAGGCATCACCTGCAACGTCATCGCCGGCGCCATGTACGCCTTCCCCCGGGTCGCCCTGCCCCCAGGCCTCTCCGACGAGGCCTGGTGCATGGCGCTGCTGGAGGAGACCGGCATCTGCGTGGTGCCCGGGTCGGGTTTCGGCCAGGCCGAGGGCACCGCCCACTTCCGCACCACGATCCTTCCCCCCACCGACAAGATCCGGGCCGTGGTCGAAAAGCTGGCCGCCTTCCACCGGGCCTACGCCACCCGGGTCTAGACCCGGGCCCCTGCCGGCACCCCTTCCGCGCTACCCTTGGGGATGCCGAAACCCCTGCTCCTGCGTCTGTGCTGCGCGGGGCTCCTGACCGGAGCCCTGCTGCAGGCGCAGTCCGCCTTCGAACTGGCCCGTCCGGCCCTGCGGGTCTGGGGCATGGAGCATGGACTGCCCAGCGGCACGGTGTACGGCTTCGCCACCGACGCCAAGGGCCGGCTGTGGGCGGGAACCGTCGACGGGGCGGCCTTCTACACCGGGCAGGGCTGGGTGCCGGTGCGGATGCCCAGGGAGAGTTCCTCCCAGTACATCCGGGCGATCCTGGCGCCCCGGGACGGCAGCGTCTGGTTCGGCACCCAGGACGGCGGCCTCTGGCGCCTCCAGGAGGGAACCTGGAGCCACTTCCAGGGAGGCCGGGAGCTGCCTTCCGATCACGTGTTCGCCCTGGCCGAAACCCGGGACGAGCAGGACCGCCAGGTGCTCTGGGTGGGAACCGGCGACCACGGCATCGCCAGCCTGGAGAATGGCCGCTGGCGCACCTGGGGACCGGAGCAGGGCCTGCCCGCGGGCACCGTCTGGCGCATCCGCCAGCTGCGGGCGCCGGACGGCAGCCTGGGCCTGTGGGCGGCCACGGAGAAGGGCCTCTGCCGCCTGGAGGGGCAGCGTTGGCGGGTGCTGGGACCGGCGGACGGGTTCCCCGGCGGCGCGGCCAACGACGTGCTGGGCGTGGACGAGGGCGATGGCCGCCGAAGCGTCTGGGCCTGCCTATGGACGGGCGGCCTTGCCCGCTGGGATGGCCGCACCTGGCAGATCTTCGAGGCCGGGGCGGCCTTTCCGGCCCGGTCCCCCACCTCCAGCCTGAACGCCACCCGGGATGCCCAGGGCCGCCCCATCCTGTGGATCGGCACCCTCAACCAGGGCCTCTGGTGGTTCCGGAACGGCCAGTGGCGTTCCCTGGGCCAGGGCCAGGGCCTGGCGACCCCCGGCATCCTCGCCACCCTGCCCATGCCCGGGGGCAAGCCCACCGTGTGGTTCGGCATCCGGGGCGGCGGCGTGGCCAGCCTGGACCTGGGCGGCTGGCGCACCCTCAACGAGGCCCTGGGCCTTCCCGGCCAGGAGGTGACCTGTTTCGCCGAGACCCCGGGGACGCCGGGCGCCTTCTGGGTGGGCACCGCCAGCGGTCTGGTGAGCTATTCCCCGGGGCGGCCCGTGACCCGGGTCCGCGCCGCGGACCTGCCCAGCGACTACATCATCGCCCTGCTGGCCACCGGCGAGGACCTCTGGGTGGCCACCCTCAAGGGCCTTGCCCGCAAGGATCGCACCGGGTGGCACCGCGAGCGCGCCGATGGGCTGCTGCCCCCGGGCCTGGTGATCAGCCTGCTGGAAACGCAGAACCGGGCCGGGGAGCGCACCCTCTGGGTGGGAACCCCCGCTGGCCTGGTATTCCGGACGCGGGGCCGCTGGCGCCTTCTCACGCGCAAGGACGGCCTGCCCCACGACTACGTGGCGAGCCTGTGCGCGGTGCCGGGCGCCGACGGCGAACCGGTGCTGTGGGTGGGCACCCGGGGCGGCGGCGTCGCCCGCTATGAGCAGGGCCGCTGGACCGCCTTCGGCGCCGCCGCGGGCCTGCCCAACCAGACCGTCTACGCCCTGCATGCCACCACCGGCCCCGACGGCCACCCCTGGCTGTGGGCCGGCACCCTGGGGGGCGGCCTGGCCCTCCTGGACCTGCGCAACCCCAGCCGCTGGGAGACCTTCACCGCCGACACCCTGCCTGGGCTGTCCAGTTCCTACGTTCAGCGCATCGAGGCCGACGGCCAGGGCCGGCTCTACCTTTCCACCGCCGGCGGGGTGAACCGGCTCCACCTCACCTGGACAGGCGGCAGGCCGCGGCCCGAGGTGGTGGACACCTTCACCCTGGGCGACGGCCTGCCCAGCCAGAACGGCAGCCTGGGCGCCTCCATCGTGGACCGGCAGGGCCGGATCTGGATCGGCACGTCCCGGGGCGCCGCCGTCCTGGACCCGGCCCAGGAGGCCCCGCCGCAGCCCCTGCCCCGGCTGGTCCTGGAACGGGCCCTGGTGGCCGATCCCGGGCGCCCCGTGGTCCCGCACCAGCGCCTGGCCCACGGGGACCAGCACCTGCGCTTCGAATTCTCGCTGCCGGTGTACCACCGCAAGGAGGATACCCGCTACCAGACCCAGTTGCTGGGCCTGGAAGCCCAGGCGCGCCCCTGGCAGGCGGAGGGCTGGCGGGACTTCACCACCCTGCCGCAGGGCAGCTACACGCTGCGGGTGCGGGCCCGCACGTACGACGGCAGCCTTTCCGAACCCCTGGATTTCCCCTTCCAGATCGCGCCGTCACCCTGGCTGCACCCCGCGGCCATCCTGGGCTACCTGGCGGCCGCCTGCGCCGCGGCCTACGCCCTGCTTCGTCTGCGAACCCGTTCCCTGGCCAGGGCCGTGCGCCGGCGCACCCTGATCATCGAGGCGCAGTCCGCCGCCCTGGCCGAAAGCAACCGCAAGCTGGAGGCCCTGAGCGCCACCGATGGCCTCACCGGCATCGCCAACCGCCGGCATTTCGATACGGTGCTGGCCCGCGAGCTGGCCCGCCATGCCCGCCTGGGCGCCCACCTCTCCCTGCTCCTCCTGGACGTGGATCATTTCAAGGCCTTCAACGACACCTACGGCCATGTGGCCGGCGACGATTGCCTGCGCCAGGTCGCCCGGATCCTCACCCAGTGCGCCAGCCGCACCTCGGACCTGCCAGCCCGCTACGGCGGCGAAGAGTTCGCCTGCGTGCTGCCCGGGACCGACGCCCAGGGCGCCGCCCTCCTGGCCGAACGGATCCGTGCCGCCGTGCAGGCCAGCGCCATCCCCCACCGGTCCTCCCCCACGGCCGACGTGATCACGGTGAGCCTGGGCGCCCTCACCCTGCGCCCCCGGCTGGAGACCGCCTTCACCGACCTCCTGGTCCAGGTGGATGCCCTGCTCTACCGGGCCAAGGCCATGGGCCGCAACCGGATCGAGACGGCCGGTCCGGAAGGAACTTGGGAAGGGGCCGTTCACTAGGGTGAGCTGCATCTTCTCGCGGAATTCCACCATGGGTCCTCCCCCCAGGACCCGGACGCCATTCGATCCCCGATTCGTGTCATTCGACCCCTCGGCGGTGCGTCTGGACAGCCCCAGGCATCCTTCCCCACGGATGGCGGCTCCAATGGTGT
>DBMS01000238.1:0-183 GCA_002297665.1 Holophagaceae bacterium UBA692
GCCGGCCTGCAGCGCGGCCATGTCCTCGCGGGTGAGGGCCTGGTCCTTGTCGCAGAGGGCCTCAGCCGGGTTGGGGTGGGCCTCGACGATCAGGCCGTCGGCGCCCGCGGCCGCAGCCGCCAGGGCCAGGGGCACCACGAGCTCGCGCACGCCGGCGGCGTGGGACGGGTCCACGATGACGGG
>DBMS01000238.1:197-12174 GCA_002297665.1 Holophagaceae bacterium UBA692
AGGTCGAGGGTGTTGCGGGTGGCGGTCTCGAAGGTGCGGATGCCCCGCTCGCACAGCACCACCCGCTGGTTGCCGCCGTGGAGGATGTACTCGGCGGCAAGCAGCAGCTCCTTCACCGTGGCGCTCATGCCGCGCTTGAGGAGGATGGGCTTGTCCAGCTTGCCCAGCTCCTTGAGCAGGGCGAAGTTGTGCATGTTGCGGGCGCCCACCTGGAGCATGTCGGCCCTGCTGGAGACCGGGAGGATGTCCTCGATGGTGAGGATCTCGGTGACGATGGGCATCTCGCACTCCCGGCCGGCCTCCTCCAGGTAGCGCAGGCCCTCGAGGCCCAGGCCCTGGAAGGCGTAGGGGGAGGTGCGCGGCTTGAAGGCGCCGCCCCGGAGGATGGTCGCGCCCGCGGCGCGCACCATGCGGGCGCCGTCCAGGATCTGCTGGCGGCTCTCCACGGCGCAGGGACCGGACATGAGCACGAAGTGCCCCTCGCCGATGGGGACGTTGCCGATCTTGAAGGTGGCGCGGGCGGGGCTGGCGGCGGGGGCAAGTCCGGCGGCGGGGGCCTCGCAGGAGAGGACGGGGGGCGGCGCGGGGGCGGCCCCGGGGTCCAGGTGGGCCTCCTGGCCGCGGGTGCGACGGGGGTAGGTGCCCAGGATCCGCAGATGGTTGCAGGCGCCCCGCAGCTCCTTGAGGGCCCCCGCCAGGGCGGGGGCCTCCTGGTGCCCCTCCACGTCCACGAAGAAGAGGTACTCCCAGGGCGTGTCGGGCAGGGGCCGGCTCTCGATGCGGGTGAGGTTCGCGCCCGCCTGGGCGAAGATCCCCAGGGCCTTGGAGAGCGTGCCCTCGTGGTGGTTCAGGCGGAAGACGAGGGACGTCTTGCCGGGCACCCGCGGGTCGGGCACCTCGGGCGCCCGGGACAGCAGCAGGAACCGGGTCTCGTTGTGCTCCTGGTCGGCGATGCGGGTGGCCAGGACGTCCAGGCCCCGGGCCCGGGCGGCTTCCTCCGAGCAGATGGCCCCCACGTTCCGGGCGCCCTCCTCCAGGAGCGATTCGGCGGCGCCCGCGGTGTCGAACCAGGGCTGGCGGGCGACGTCGTCCAGGGCCCGCAGGAAGCCCTCGCACTGGGTGAGGGCGGCGGGGTGGCTGCGCACCACGCGGATCTCCTCCAGGGTCGTGCCCGGCTTGGCGGCCAGCACGTGGTCCACGTCCCACACCTCCTCGTCCACGATGTGCAGGAGGTTGTCGATGAGCAGCCGGTTCACGTCCGCGATGGAGCCGCCGATGCTGTTCTCGATGGGCAGGAAGCCGTAGTCGATGGCCCCGTTCTGCAACGCCTCCACCACGTCCAGGAACATGGGGTGCCCGATGAGCTCGCTGCCCTGGGCGCTGCGGGTGGCCAGGAGGTGGGCGGCCGCCGCCGAGCTGTAGGAGCCCGGCACGCCCTGGTAGCCCACCTTCACCTTGCGGGCGCGGGAGGCGCCGCCTTCCACCAGGGGTTCCTGGAGGCGCCGGGAGTGGCTGAGGATCTCCTTGAGGATCCTGCGGGCGAAGGGGGCGGAGAGGCCCAGGTCCTCGGCGTCCCGGATCCAGGCCGAGAGCACGTCGCGCTCCCGGTCGTTGTCCATGACGGGCAGTTCCCCTCCCTCGGCCTTGGCGCCCGCCACCGCGCGCACCGCGTCGAAGCGGCGCGCCAGGAGGCGGATGAGTTCGCGGTCGGTCTCGTCGATCTCCCTGCGGGCGGCGCCGAGGGTCTCAAGGCTGGGGTTCATGGGGTTCTCCTGGGGTGTCCGCCCTTCCCGGCAACGGAAAAACCCGTCCGCCAGGTCATGGGGGACGGGTTCGAAAGGGCGCGGGAGCTTCTATCTGCTAAGGCTCCATGCCTCGACCGGTCCTCCGCCGCCGCCGTAATAATAACGGCGGGCGGCGGGGGTAAAGGTGAAGGTCGCGGAAGAGGTGGTCATGGTCCTGCTCTTGGGGATGGATTGGACCATGAACCGGGCCCTTTGCCAAGGGTTCAAAACGGCCCCTCCCAGCAGAAGGCCCGCAAGCCGGTGGGCAGCAACCGTTCGATGGCGAGGTTCGCGGCCGGCCTGGGGCGGCGGCCCTGGGTGCTGAGGATCTTGAGATCCACAATGTCTCCCCGCAGCTCGGCCTGGTAGGTGACGAGGCGGAAGTCCCCGTTGCGGTAACCGAAGCCGTCGCCCGCGTCGTGGTAGAGGCGGCCCTGGGCGCGGCCTTCCGGGCCGGGCGTCACCAGGAGGGCGGTGGCCCCTTCCGGCGCCTCGGCGGTGCACATGGCCTCGGGCCCCAGGGGGACGATGCTGCCGCCCCGGGCGAAAAGCCGCGCCTGGTGGCGGTCCTCCAGGTCCCCCTCCACCAGGGAAAGGGGATGCCAGGGGCCCCGGGGCCGCGGCGCGCCCCGGGTTCCGGGCGGCACAACGAGGAGGTCGCCGCCCACCATGAAGCAGCGCTCCTCGGCGCGCAGGTCGGGGTTGGCGGGGTCGGCCAGGAACAGGGGCCGCATGACGGGCAGGCCCGTGGCGGCGGCCTCCTGGAAACAGGTGTAGAGGTAGGGCAGGAGCCGGTACCGGCGCAGCAGGGCGATGCGCGCGGTGCGCTCCACGGCGGACCCGAAGGCCCAGGGCTCCTTCCTGCGGGTGCCCTTGTCGGAATGGCCCCGGCAGAAGGGGAAGAAGGCCCCGGTGCCCACCCACCGCGCCCAGAGGGACGAGGTGGGATCCCCCACGAAGCCGCCCAGGTCCGGGCCATTGAAGGGCTGGCCCGACAGGCCCAGGGTCAGGCTCATGGGCGTGGCCAGCTTGTAGTCGCCTTCGGTGGAGTAGTTGTCCCCGGTCCAGGTGGCCGCATAGCGCTGGCCGCCCAGGAAGTTCGAGCGGGTAAGGATGAAGGGGCGCCGGTCCGGGCGGGCACCCAGGAGCCCCTCCCGGGTGGCCCGCACCATGAGCATGCCGTAGAGGTTGTGGTACTGCAGGTGGGAACCCGGCCAGAGCCCGCCTCCGCCCGCGTGGCGCGCGGTCTCGGGCAGGGTCAGGTCGGGGCCGTCGAAGATGGAGGGCTCGTTCATGTCGTTCCAGAGGCCGGCCACGCCGGCTTCCAGCAGGGGGGGGTGCAGGTCCGCCCACCACGCCCGAACCCGGGGGGAGGTGAAGTCCGGGAACACGCAGGAACTGGCCCACACCTTGCCCCGGAACACGCGCCCGGCCTGGGTGGTCACCCAGACCCGGGCCCGGGTGCCCGAGTCGAACACCGGGTACCCGGGCTCGGCGCGAACCCCCGGGTTGACGGTGACCACCAGCCGGAAGCCCATCTCCCGCAGGTCGGCCGAGAGCCGCGCGGGATCGGGGAAGCCCTGGGGGTCGAAGGTGAAGACGCGGAACCCGTCCATGTAGTCGATGTCCAGCCACAGGGCGTCGCAGGGGATCCGCCGCTCCCGGAACTCCCGGGCCACCTCGCGCAGGCGCGATTCGGGCACGTAGGAGTAGCGGCACTGGTGGTAGCCCAGGGCCCACCTGGGAGGCAGCTCCATGCGCCCGGTGAGGTCGCCCAGGGACCGCAGCACCTCCGCGGGCGTGCCGCCCCGGAGGATGACCACGGGCAGGGCCGGGCCCTGGCTGGTGCAGACGATCTCGGCGCCGCACTCCAGTTCCGCCTTCCAGCTGGTGTCGAAGATGACCCCGAAGGCCGATCCGTTGGGGCGCACCGCCAGCACCCAGGGATGGCTCTGGTAGAGGCGCCGGCCCTCGTCCTTGGTGTAGCCCGGGTAGCCGCTGTTCCAGAGGATGACGGTCCTCCCGTTGCGCCGGAGGGGCCCGGCCACCTCCCCGGTGCCGTAGAGGTCCGTGCCCGGGTCCAGGGGGATGGACGCCCGGAAGCGGCCCATGGCGATGCCGAAGCGGGGCCAGGGGCCCCAGTCCGGGGGCAGGGGGCCGGTGATGGAAAGGGGCCTCGTGAAGCTGGGGGAGGGGGGCAGGGACCCCGGCTCGAGCCCCTCGGGCAGGAAGAGGGCCGCCCCCGGGGCCAGTTCGCCGCAGGCGCCCACGGAGAGGTTGCCGTGGGTGCGGAAGTGGGCGAGGAGCAGGTCGATGAGGATGGGGAAACGGCGGCTGGCTTTCATCGTGCTGCCAGGGATGGCCGGAACTGGACGGAGGTTCCGGAAACCCTATGCTGGGCCATGGCCACCCTCGCGCTCCTCCGCCGCACCTTCGCCCTGCGTCTCCTGGGCTGGGCCCGCATCCCGCTCCTGGCTTCGGTGCGCCCGGCCATCGAAGCGCTGGACGCCGAGCGCTGCGTCGTGCGGGTGCCCCTGCGGCGCTGGACGCGGAACCACCTGGGCTCCATGTACTTCGGCGCCATGGCCATCGGCGCCGACTGCGCCGGGGGGCTGCTGGCGGTGGAGCGGATCCGGTCGCGGAAGGCCGGGCTCACCCTCGTGTTCAAGTCCTTCGAGGCGCGGTTCCTCAAGCGGCCCGAGGCGGACGTGCGCTTCATCTGCGAGGACGGCGCGCTCATCGGCGAACTGGTGGAGAAGGTCCTGGCCACCGGCGAGCGGCAGACCGCGCCCGTGCGGGTGCGGGCCGCGGTGGAGGCGCCCTCCGGGCTGGAAACCGTGGCGGAATTCACCCTGGAGCTCAGCCTGAAAAAAACGGGAAAGGCCGTGCTGTAGCCCTATATTGGGGGGTCCCCATGGAGGTCTCCCATGCCCAAGGGCGCCTGGATCCTTCGCGAGCCCCTCACCGTCCTGGATTCCGTGGACGAGCCGTACCTGGAGACGGCCCTGGCCGCCCTGGGCGACCACGAGATCCTCCTGCAATATGCCCCCGCCACCCCGGACCTGCGGGTCTTCCTGGACGGCAACGCCGTCTTCGAGCTGGGCCAGGCCTCGCCCTCCGGCGCCTGGTTCAAGGTGTGCCGGGAACTGGGCTACGAGCCCGAGGCGCACTGGGACCTGGACCCGGCCCTCATCCTCTTCCGCCAGGTCGTTCCCGTCCTCGCCCGGGATTGGCACGAGAACCCCTTGCCGCTCAATGACCTGGGCCTCCCCGAGGGGGTCGTGTGCCTGGCCACGGTACAGGCGGCCTGGGAGTCGGCCGTCACCGGCCTGTTCGGCCGGAACGACGCCCCCTCCCGGCAGGTGGCCGCCTGTCTGGAGGGGCTGCCCCTGCGGGCCGTGGTCTTCCACGACGACCCCTCCCGCCGGGAGGACTTCGTGGGCACGGGGGTGGACGAGCCCCTCCTGGGCGTCTACCTGCACCTGGGCGCCTCCCGGAGCCGCCGGGTGACCCTGTCCAAGGCCACGGTGGTGGCCACGGGCGGCCTGAAGATGAGTCCCTGGGCCCTGGGCGGCGAGTGGACCGAGGACGGCCGCGACTACCGCGGCACCCTCCGCCCCGAGGCCTTCCTGTGGGCCGCGGGCCTGGGCCGCGAGGTTCCGCCCGGCTTCGAGCCGGCATTCCAGGAGGCCCTGAAGTCGGTGCTGGCCCTGGTGGACCCGGCGGTGGACGCCTACCGCAGGGCCTGGCCCGCGGGCGTGGTGTGGCACCGGGACCCCTTCGCCCGCTACCTCAACCACATGATCGTGGACGTGCGCATGGAGGGCGGCCAGGCCCTGCTCATCCTGGACGACGGCACGGACATCGCCGTGGCCGGCCTCAAGAGCGGGTCGGTGTGCGTGCCTTAGTTACCGGTAGGCGGCGATCCCCGTCACCTCCTCGCCGATGATGAGGGTGTGCATGTCATGGGTGCCTTCGTAGGTGTAGACGCTTTCCAGGTTGGCCATGTGGCGCATCACGGGGAACTCGTCCAGGATGCCGTTGGCGCCCAGGATCGTGCGGGCCTTGCGGCAGATCTCCAGCGCGACGTTCACGTTGTTCATCTTCGCCATGGAAACCTGGGCGGGGGTGTACGTCCCCTTCTCCTTGAGCCGGGCCAGGTGCAGCACCAGGAGCTGGCCCTTGGTGAGCTCGGTGACCATCCACGCCAGCTTCTCCTGCTGGAGCTGCGTGGCCGCGATGGGCCGGTCGAACTGCACGCGGCTCCCGGCGTAGTCCAGGGCGCACTGGTAGCAGGCGTCGGCGGCGCCCAGGGCGCCCCAGGCGATCCCGTAGCGGGCCTGGGTGAGGCAGGAAAGGGGGGCCTTGAGGCCCCGGGCCAGGGGCAGGAGGCTGGCCTCCTCGTCGACCTCCACGTCCTCCAGCACCAGCTCCGAGGTGACCGAGGCCCGCAGGCTCCACTTGCCCTTGGTTTCCGGGGCCGAGAAGCCCCGGGCGCCCTTTTCCACCAGGAAGCCGCGGATGCCCTCGTCGGTGCGGGCCCACACCACGGCCACGTCGGCCACGGTGCCGTTGGTGATCCACATCTTGGTGCCGTTGAGGCGCCAGCGGCCGCCGGGGATGCGCTCGGCCCTCGTGAGCATGCCTCCCGGGTTGGAGCCGAAGTCGGGCTCCGTGAGGCCGAAGCATCCGATCTTCGCGCCCGAGGCCAGGAGGGGGAGCCAGCGGTCCTTCTGGGCCTCGCTGCCGAAGGCGTGGATGGGCCACATGACCAGGGAACCCTGCACGGATGCGAACGAGCGCAGCGCGGAATCCCCCCGCTCCAGCTCGTACATGAGGAGCCCATAGGCCGTCTGGGACAGGCCGGCGCACCCGTAGCGCTCGGGCAGGGTGGCCCCGAAGAAGCCCAGCTCGCCCATCATGGGAACCAGGTGGGCGGGGAAGGTCATCTCCTGTGCGTGCCGCTCGATGACGGGCAGCACCTCCCGGTTCACGAAGTCCCGGGCGGTTTCGCGCACCATGCGCTCCTCGTCCGTCAGCAGGGCCTCCAGGGCCATGTAGTCGGTCATGTGGGTGAAATTCGCGTAGGCGCCGGACATGGATCCCCTCCGTCAACGCCTGATGGTGCCACAATGGAGGGGATTCCTCCCAACCCTTTCCCTGCCGCGAGAACCCCATGAAAAGCCCCATCCGCCGCGTGGCCATCTGCACCGGAGGCGGCGACGCCCCCGGCCTCAACGCCGTCATCCGGGCCGCCACCATCGCCGCCCAGCGCCGGGGCTGGGAGGTCTACGGCATCCGCGAGGGGTTCAACGGGATCTTCTTTCCCGAGCGCTACGCCGACGGCGGGGTCTTCCGCCTCACCCGGGACCGGGTCCGCGGCATCACCCACCTGGGCGGCACCATCCTGGGCACCACCAACAAGGGCAACCCCTGCCACTTCCCCCTGAAGATGCCCGACGGCACCGTGCGCGAGGTGGACCGCACCGACGAGATCCTGGAATTCTTCGCCAAGCGCGAGCTGGACGCCCTGATCTCGGTGGGCGGCGACGGCTCCCTGACCATCGCCAACGCCCTGGCGGAAAAGGGCCTTCGCGTGGTGGGCGTGCCCAAGACCATCGACAACGACCTGGACAAGACCTTCACCACCTTCGGCTTCGATTCCGCGGTGGCCTTCGCCACCGAGTGCCTGGACCGCCTCCACAGCACCGCCGAGAGCCACCAGCGGGTGATGGTGGTGGAGGTCATGGGCCGCTACGCCGGCTGGATCGCGCTCCACGCGGGCATTTCCGGCAGCGCCCACGCCATCCTCATCCCCGAGATCCCCTTCGACCTGGACAAGGTGGTGGAGGCCATCCGCACCCGGGACTTCCACAACCGCATGTATTCCCTGGTCATGGTCGCCGAAGGCGCCGCGCCCCGGGACGGCGCCCGGCTCATCGCCGCCGCCGCCGAGACCGGCCACGCCGAGCGCCTGGGAGGCATGGGCGACCAGGTGTGCAAGGCCCTCCAGGAGCGCACCGGCAAGGACTCCCGGTGCGTGGTCCTGGGCCACCTCCTGCGCGGCGGCAGCCCCACCTCCTTCGACCGCCTCGCGGCCCTGCGCTTCGGCGCCGCCGCCGTGCGCGCCCTGGACGAGGGCCACAGCGGAATCATGGTGGCCCTGGCCGTGAACGGCGTGAACTACGTGCCCCTGGCCGAGGTGGCTGGCCGCATGAAGGGCGTGCCCCTGGACGCCGATACGCTCCAGACGGCCCGGGACCTGGGGATCTGCATGGGGGATTGACGCATTCGGCCGAACCGGTGCGTGAATCGGAAATCCGATTCATGGCTGGCCGCCCTTGGCCAGATGCGTCCGGATTCGCTCCTTGACCTCCTCCATCAGGGGATTGGGGATGGGGACGGAAAGGCTGTACTGCAGCAGCTTCCATTCGCCCCCCCGCAGCTCCAGGACGCCGGTGCCGCGGCAGGGGCCCAGGTTGGGGGTCTCCAGGTCCTCCTCGAAGAAGGCCACGGCGCCCTTCCCGGCGAAGGCGACTTTTCGCCGCGTGGCACGGAAGGACCAGGCCTTGCCCCGGGCGAAGAAGGGGTGGGCGAAGGTCCGGAAGGCGGGCTTGGGCCAGCGCTCGGTGGCGTCCGTGCCCAGGAACACGGCCTCTTCCGCCATGTGGCCGAAGTAGCGGGCCTCGTCGGCCTGGGAGGCGGCCAGGTGCCAGTCGTCCAGCACGGCGGCCACGGCGGCTTCCGGGGTGGGGGTGGCCACGAGGGCGGGGATCAGGAGGAGGGGGGGAAAAATCATCGGTACCTCGTGGACGAGGGGACTGCGGGAAAAGGGCCCAGCGGGGATAGAATGACCCAGGGTCCGTTTCCCTGGTGCCATTTCCTCGTAAACGCTTGGCTTAACCCACGGTCCAAGGTGGAAGGGCGCCCGGTGGCGCCGGAATAAGCGACCCATCCGTCATGGATTTGATAGAATACCTCTGATAACGATGTGTATCCCGAACACCCGTCCGGTGGGTTGACCCGTCGGCATTTTCTACAGGTCTGGGCCCCCATGGACGCAAACGAATCGGTCATCAATCCGTCTCTCGAAGCCGGCGGCTCCCGCCGGGCGTGGAAGGTGTGGCTGGGTCTGGCCATCGGGGTCGCCATCGTGGGGATCGTGGCGGTGAAGGCCCTCTCGGGCGGCGCCAAGGCGGCGCCTCCCCAGCGGCCCGTGCCCGTGGCCTCCGGGGTGGCGCGCATCGGGGACATGCCCGTCAACCTTTCGGGGCTGGGCACCGTGGTGCCCACGGACGCGGTGACGGTGCGGACCCGCGTGGACGGCCAGATCATGAAGATCCACTTCCGGGAAGGCCAGATGGTGGCCGCGGGCGATCTCCTGGTCACCATCGACCCCCGGCCCTTCCAGGTGCAGCTGCTCCAGGCCGAAGGCCAGATGGCCAAGGACCAGGCCGTGCTGCGCAACGCGCGCATGGACCTGACCCGCATCCAGTCCCTGTTCGACCAGAAGATCGTTTCCCGGCAGCAGCTGGACACCCAGAGCGCCCTGGTCGACCAGTGCGAGGCGGCCGTCAAGGCCGACACCGGCTCGGTGGAAAGCGCCCGGCTGAACCTGACCTACAGCCGCATCACCGCCCCGGTCGCAGGGAAGGTGGGCCTGCGCCTGGTGGACACGGGCAACACCGTCAAGGCCTCGGACGCCGCGGGCCTGGTCACCCTCACGCCCGTGTCCCCCATCAACGTGCTCTTCTCGGTCCCCGCCGACAACATCCGGAGCGTGCTGGACAGCAGCCGCGGCGGGAAGACGCCGGCGGTCGAAGTGTACGACCGGGACATGAGCCGCAGGCTGGCCGCCGGGACCCTCCTGGCCGTGGACAACCAGGTGGACGCCGCCACCGGCACCGTGCGCATCAAGGCGCAGTTCGCCAACAAGGACGGCGCGCTCTTCCCCAACCAGTTCGTCAACGCCCGGCTCCTGGTGGACACCCTGCGCGGCGTCCTGATGATCCCCGCGGCCGCGGTGCAGCGCAGCCCCAACGGGACCTTCGTCTACGTCATCAAGCCCGACGCAACCGTTGAGCTGCGGCCCGTGGAGCCCCAGGTCACCGAGGGCGACGTCACGGCCCTGCGCGCGGGCCTCAAGGCCGGCGAGAAGGTCGTGGTCAGCGGCCTCGACAAGCTCCGCCCCGGCAGCCGGGTCCTCGAGGAAGGGCAGGGCGCCCCCAAGGCCGCCAAATGAACCCATCCAGGCCGTTCATCCTCCGGCCCATCGCCACGTCCCTGCTCATGGCCGGGATCATGCTGGTGGGCTTCCTGGGCTTCAAGCAGCTGCCCGTGTCGGCCCTGCCCCAGGTGGACTACCCCACCATCCAGGTGCAGACCTTCTACCCCGGGGCGAGTCCCGACGTGGTGGCCACGGCCATCACCGCGCCCCTGGAGCGGCAGTTCGGCCAGCTCCCCGGGCTGAACCAGATGACCTCCAGCTCGTCCGAGGGCAGCTCCCTGGTCACTCTCCAGTTCGCGCTGGACCTCAACATCGACGTGGCCGAGCAGCAGGTCCAGGCGGCGGTGAACGCCGCGGGCACCTACCTGCCCAGCGACCTCCCCAATCCGCCCATCTATTCCAAGACGAATCCCGCCGACGCCCCCATCCTCACCCTGGCCCTCTCCTCGGAGACCCTGTCCCTGCCCAAGGTGGAGGAGTTCGCCGACACGCGCCTGGCGCAGAAGATCAGCCAGCTTCCCGGGGTGGGACTGGTGAGCATCAGCGGCGGCCAGAAGCCCGCCGTGCGCGTGCAGGTCAACCCCGTGGCCCTGGCTTCGTACGGGCTTTCCCTGGCCGACATCCGCGCCGCCGTGGGCGCGGCCAACGTCAACCAGGCCAAGGGCGCCTTCGACGGGAAGATGCAGTCGTACGCCATCGGCGCCAACGACCAGCTGCTCAGCTCGGCCCAGTACAAGCCCCTGGTCATCGCCTACAAGAACGGCAACCCCATCACCCTGCAGGACGTGGCCACCGTGGTGGACGGCACCGAGAACGCCAAGCTCGCGGCGTGGATGAACCGGACGCCGGCGGTCATCCTCAACATCCAGCGCCAGCCCGGGGCGAACATCATCGCGGTGGTGGACCGCATCAAGACCCTGCTCCCCCAGCTCCAGGCGTCGATCCCCGCCGCGGTGAAGATGCAGATCCTCACCGACCGCACCACCACAATCCGGGCCTCCGTGGAGGACGTGGAATTCGAACTGATGCTCACCATCGCCCTGGTGATCCTGGTGATCTTCCTGTTCCTGAGGACCTTCGCGGCCACGATCATCCCGAGTTTCGCCGTGCCGCTGTCCCTGGTGGGCACCTTCGCGGTGATGTACGTCCTCGGCTACAGCCTGAACAACCTGACCCTCATGGCCCTGACCATCTCCACGGGCTTCGTGGTGGACGACGCCATCGTCATGATCGAGAACATCATGAGGTACATCGAGGAGGGGGTGCCGCCCATGGAGGCGGCCCTGCGCGGGTCCGAGCAGATCGGGTTCACCATCGTGAGCCTGACGGTCTCCCTCATCGCGGTGCTCATCCCGCTCCTGTTCATGGGCGACATCGTGGGCCGGCTCTTCCGGGAGTTCGCCGTGACGCTGGCCGTGACGATCATCGTCTCGGCCGTGGTGTCCCTGACGCTGACCCCCATGCTGTGCGCGCGGCTCCTGCGCAACCAGCACGAGCACGAGAAGGGCCGGTTCTACCAGTCCTCCGAGCGGGTCTTCAAGGCCGTCATCGCCTTCTACGGGCGCACCCTGACCTGGGTCCTCAAGCGCCAGACGGCAACCTTGTGGGTGGCCGTGGGCACCCTGGGGTTCACGGTGCTGCTCTACGTCTGGATCCCCAAGGGCTTCTTCCCCGTGCAGGACACGGGTGTGATCCTGGGCATCTCCGAAGCCCCCCAGACGGTCTCCTTCCTGGCCATGGCCCGCAAGCAGCAGGCCCTTGCCGAGGTGATCCTCCAGGACCCGGCGGTGGAAAGCCTCTCGTCCTTCATCGGCGTCGACGGCACCAACTCCACCCTCAATTCCGGCCGGATCCAGATCAACCTCAAGCCCCTGGAGGAGCGCCGGCTCAGCGCCAGCGACGTCATCAGGCGCATCAAGCCCGAACTGGAGCGCATCGACGGCATCAGGCTCTACATGCAGCCGGT
>DBMS01000238.1:12209-23892 GCA_002297665.1 Holophagaceae bacterium UBA692
GGAACCTGGGTTCCGCGGTTCGTGGAGGAGATCTCCAAGATCCCCATCCTCCGGGACGTGGCCAGCGACCTCCAGGACAACGGCCTCCAGACCCGCCTCGTCATCGACCGGGCCTCGGCGGCGCGCCTGGGCATCACCCCCAAGATGCTGGACGACGCCCTCTACGACGCCTTCGGCCAGCGCCAGATCTCGACCATCTTCACCGAGCTGAACCAGACCCGGGTCGTGCTGGAGACCAAGGACGGCTTCCGCGAGGGCCCCCACGCTCTGGACAACATCTACCTCAAGTCCAGCACCGGCGGTGCCGTGCCCATCACGGCCATCACCCGGGTGGAGAACGCCTTCGCCCCCCTGGCCATCAACCACCAGGGGCAGTTCCCCGCGGCCACGGTATCGTTCAACCTGGCCCGGGGCGCCTCCATCGGCGACGCGGTGCGCGAGATCGAGAAGGTCAGGGCCGGCATGGACATGCCGGGAAGCCTCCAGTCCGAATTCAAGGGCACGGCCCAGGCCTTCCGGGCCTCGCTGGTGAACACCCCGTTCCTCATCCTGGCCGCCCTGGTGACCATGTACATCCTGCTGGGCGTCCTGTACGAAAGCTACATCCACCCCGTGACCATCCTCTCCACCCTGCCGTCGGCCGGCGTGGGGGCGCTGCTCTCTCTGATGATCTGCCGCACCGATTTCAGCGTGATCGCGCTCATCGGCATCATCCTGCTCATCGGCATCGTGAAGAAGAACGCCATCCTGATGATCGACTTCGCCATCGACGCCGANNCGGTTCCGGCCCATCATGATGACGACCATGGCCGCGCTCCTGGGCGCGGTCCCCCTGGCCATGGGCACGGGCGTGGGCGCCGAGCTCCGGCGGCCCCTGGGCATCTCCATCATCGGCGGCCTCATCTTCAGCCAGGTGCTGACCCTCTACACCACGCCGGTCATCTACCTGGCCTTCGACCGCATCGCGCGCAGGCTCAAGGGCCTGCGCAAGGCCGGCGTCCCGGCCGAGGCCCGATGAGCATTTCCGCCCCGTTCATCCGGCGGCCCATCGCCACCTCCCTCCTGACCATCGCCGTGGCCCTGGCCGGAAGCCTGGCGTTCAAGTTCCTGCCGGTGTCCCCGCTGCCCCAGGTGGAGTTCCCCACCATCCAGGTGTCGGCGGGCCTGCCCGGGGCCAGCCCGGAGACCATGGCGTCCTCCGTGGCCACGCCCCTGGAGCGCCAGTTCGGGCGCATCGCGGGCATCACCGAGATGACCTCCAACAGCTCCCTGGGGTCCACCAGCATCACCCTCCAGTTCGACCTGAACCGGAACATCGACGCGGCGGCCCGGGACGTGCAGTCCGCCATCAACGCCGCCCGGGGCCAGCTGCCCGCCAACCTTCCCAACAATCCCCGCTACCGCAAGGTCAATCCCGCGGACGCCCCGGTGATGCTCTTCGCGCTCACCTCGGACATCGTGCCGCGGCAGAACATGTACGACATCGCCTCCAAGGTCCTGCAGCAGCGCCTGTCCCAGGTGCCCGGAGTCGGCCAGGTGTTCGTGTGGGGCGGCGCCCTGCCCGCGGTGCGGGTGGAGGTGGACCCCGACGCGCTCCATGCCCGGGGCCTGAGCCTCGAAGACGTCCGCATGGTGCTCCAGCAGGCCAACGTCAACCAGCCCAAGGGCTCCCTGGTGGATGGGGACAAGACGTTCATCATCAACACCACCGACCAGCTGCTCAAGGCCAAGGACTACGCCGACCTCGTCATCTCCTTCGCCGGCGGGTCCGCCCTGCGGGTGAGGGACGTGGCCCGGGTCACCGATTCCGTGGAGGACCTGCGCAACGACGGCCTCACCAACGGGAAGCCCTCGGTGAGCATGGCCGTCTTCCGCCAGCCCGGGGCCAACATCATCGAGACCGTGGACGCGGTGCGCGCCCTGGAGCCCCAGCTCAAGGCCTCCCTGCCGCCATCCGTGGCCTTCGACGAGGTGCTGGACGCCACCCAGACCATCCGGGCCTCGGTCAAGGAGGTGGAGCGGACCCTCATGATCTCCGTGGGCCTGGTGATCCTGGTGGTCTTCATCTTCCTGCGCGACTGGCGTTCGACACTCATCCCCAGCGTGGCCGTTCCCGTGTCCCTGGTGGGCACCTTCGGGGTCATGTACCTGCTCGGCTACAGCGTGGACAACCTGTCCCTCATGGCGCTGACGGTGGCCACGGGCTTCGTGGTGGACGACGCCATCGTCGTGGTGGAGAACATCACCCGGCACCTGGAGGGGGGCCTGGCCCCCTTCGACGCGGCCATGGAGGGCGCCCGGGAGATCGGGTTCACCGTCCTGTCCATCAGCATCTCGCTGTGCGCCGTGTTCATTCCCATCCTCCTCATGGGCGGCATCGTGGGCAGGCTCTTCCGGGAGTTCGCCGTCACCCTGTCGGTGGCCATCCTCATGTCCATGCTGGTCTCGCTCACCACCACGCCCATGATGTGTGCGCGGCTCCTGCGGCCGGCCTCCGAGGCCCGCCACGGCAGGCTCTTCATGGCGACCGAACGGTGGTTCAAGGCGGTGCTGGGCGGCTACGAGCGCAGCCTGGCCTGGGCCCTGCGCCACAAGCGTGTGACCTTCCTGACCGCCATGGGCACCGCGGCGGCCACGGTGCTCCTCTACATCTTCGTGCCCAAGGGCTTCTTCCCCCAGCAGGACACGGGACGCATCATGGGCGCCATCCAGGCCGACCAGTCCATCTCGTTCCAGGCCATGAAGGGCCGGCTCCGGGAGTTCGTCAACATCGTCAAGTCGGACCCGGCGGTGAGCGCCGTCTCGGGGTCCGTGGGCGGCGGGGGCACCACCAACACGGGGCGGGTCTTCGTGGCCCTCAAGCCCATGGACCAGCGCGACGTCACCGCGGACCAGATCATCGCCCGCCTGCGGGGCAAGCTCTCGAAGGTCGCCGGAGCCACCCTCTACCTTCAGCCGGTGCAGGATATCCGCATCGGCGGCAGGGGCGGCAACGCTCAGTTCCAGTACACCCTGCAGGGGGACGAGTCCCGGGAGCTGTTCCAGTGGGCGCCCCGGGTCTTCGAGAAGATGCGCGGCATCAAGGAACTGGCGGACGTCAACACCGACCAGCAGAACCAGGGCCTCCAGGCCAGCGTGGTCGTCGACCGGGCCACCGCGGCGCGCCTGGGCGTGACGTCCCGGATGATCGACAACACCCTCTACGACGCCTTCGGGCAGCGGCCGGTGTCGACCATGTACACCGACCTCATCCAGTACCACGTGGTGCTGGAGGTCGCCCCGGACCACTGGCAGAACCCCGATTCCCTGGACAAGATCCATGTGCATTCCAGCACCGGGGCCCTGGTCCCCCTGTCGGCCTTCGCGAAGTTCCAGCGGGAGACCACCCTTCTGGCGGTGGCGCACCAGGGGCAGCTGCCCTCGGTGACCATCACCTTCAACCTGGCCCCGGGCGTCGCCATCGGGGACGCGGTGACGGCCATCGAGAAGGCCCAGGAGCAGATCCGGCTCCCGGCCACCATCCGCGGCAAGTTCATGGGCACGGCCCAGGCCTTCAAGGCCTCGCTGGCCAACGAGCCCATCCTGGTGCTCGCCGCGTTCCTGGCGGTGTACCTCGTGCTGGGCATCCTCTACGAGAGCCTGATCCACCCGCTGACCATCCTCTCCACGCTGCCGTCGGCGGGCGTCGGCGCCCTGGTGGCCCTGCTCATCTGCGGCACGGAGCTCAGCTTCATCGCCTTCATCGGCATCATCCTGCTCATCGGCATCGTGAAGAAGAACGCCATCCTGATGATCGACTTCGCCATCGAGGCCGAGCGCAGGGAGGGCCTCACCACGGAGGAGGCCATCTTCCAGGCCTGCCTCCTGCGGTTCCGGCCCATCACCATGACGACCATGGCGGCCCTCCTGGGAGGCCTGCCCCTGGCCCTGGGCCGGGGCGCGGGCTCCGAGCTGCGGCGGCCCCTGGGCATCGCCATCGTGGGCGGGCTCCTGGTCAGCCAGATCCTCACCATCTACACGACCCCGGTCATCTACATCTACATGGCCCGGTTCAGCCGGTGGTTCGTGGCGGTCAAGGACCGGTTCCTGGGGCGCCTCCGGGGGGTTCCCGCCCTGGAAAGTTGAAAACTGCATGGGATCGGGGCATGATGAGAATCATTCCCGGGAACGCCTGATGGGTCGCATGTGGACGGTGGTGAGCTGCCTCTCCCGGAACGCGGGATGAGCGGGCCGTCCCCCGATCCCGGCGAGCTCTATCTGAGCGAGCAGCGCTTCCAGGCCATCTACGAGTCGGTGAACGACGGCATCCTGATCCAGGACCTGGACAGCGGCGCCACCCTGGACGTGAACCATCGCTTCGGCGAGTTCCTGGGCCTTTCCCAGCAGCAGCTCCTGGCCACGGAGCTGGCCGACACCGGGCTGGGGATCTGGCCCTACACGCGCGAGGTGGCCATCGACTGGGCCCTGAAGGCCATCCAGGGCGAGCCCCAGACCTTCGATTGGCTCTGTCCCCACCCCTCGGGCCAGCTGGTCTGGCTCGAGGTGAACATGCGCCGCACCTGCATCGGGGGCGTGGACCGCCTCCTGGTCACCGCCAGCAACATCACGGCCCGCAAGCGCCTGGAGATGGAGGCCACCGCCCGGCTCAAGCGGGCCGAGGCCCAGAACGCCGTGTCCCTGGCCCTGGCCGGCGTGGGCCCGGACTACGGGACCGCCCTCAAGCTCATCGCCCAGCACATGTCCACCTCCGTGGGCGACCTGTGCATCCTCGACCTGGTGGGGGACGACGGCCTGCTCCACACCGAGGTGGTCAGCCAGCCCTACATCGGCGGGGACCCGCTCCTGCCGGCCCTGGAGAGCCTGGCCCCCATGGCCGCGGGGGTCCTGGGGCCCGGCGCCCTGCTGGGCGCGGGGCAGGTGGCGGGCACGGGCCAGAGCCTGCGCCTGGAGCGCGCCACGCCCGGCGAGGTCCGGGAGCACCTGCCGGCCGCCTTCCATCCGTACCTCGACCACTTCCGGGTCCACAGCCTCCTGGTGGCGCCCATGCGCACCGAGGGCAGCACCATCGGCACCATCACCCTGGCCAAGGGGGGCTCGTCGAGGGCCTACTCCATGGAGGACGAAGCCACCCTCCAGAGCCTGGCGGACCGGGCGGCCCTCACCATCACCAACGCGCGCCTCTACGCCCGCAACCTGGAGCAGGCCGAGGCCCTGCGCCGGGCCAACCAGGAGCTGGAGCGCCGCGTGGAGGAGCGCACTGCGGAACTGGAGGACGCCAACGCGCGGCTCCGGGAGATGGCGCTGCAGGACGGCCTCACGGGCCTGGCCAACCGCCGCCGCTTCGACACCACCCTGGACAACGAGGTGCGCCGGGCCCGGCGCACCGGAGGCTGGGTGGCCCTGCTGCTGGGGGACGTGGACTTCTTCAAGAAGTACAACGACCGCTACGGGCACCTGGCCGGCGACGAGTGCCTCAAGGCCGTGGCCCGGGTCATGCGGGACGTCTTCCGCCGCGCCGAGGACCTTCCGGCCCGTTACGGCGGCGAGGAGTTCGCCGTGGTCATCGCCGGGTCCACCCCCGAGCAGGCCGCCTTTTCCGCCCAGAGGTTCCGCAAGGCGGTGGAGTCCCTGGGCATCCCCCACGCCGACTCGTCCGTGTCGGAGGTGGTGACGATCAGCGTGGGCTACGTGGTGGCCCGCGCGACGGAGGCCTCCAGTCCCGCCTGGTTCATCTCCCGGGCGGACGAGGCGCTCTATATCAGCAAGGCCAACGGCCGGAACCGGGTGACCCAGGCGGATTAGCGGACCTATGGGTTGATAATTGGCCCCCGGTTTCAAATGCCACTCGCCTGCTCGTATAACGTGAATATTTGGTGTTCTAGCGAACTCCATATTGTGGATTCAACCCATATGAACGATGATGGGTGACCTCCAAACCCGGGGGCCGGGAGTTCAAGTGCCTAATAAACGACGCTGGGATCTTCTAAACACCTCCTTCCTCCTGGGCACCCTGGGCTTGGCCCTGGTGCTGGTGCCCCTGGAATTCCGGCACTCCCTGACCCACTGGGGCCCGTGGGTGGCGTTCGCCGTCATGTTCTTCGCCATCGGCCTGGGGGTGACCGCCGGCTACCACCGCCTCTACAGCCATCGAACCTACCAGGCAGCTTGGCCCGTGCGGCTCGTGCTGCTGTGCCTGGCCGCGGCCAGCTTCCAGAATTCCGCCCTTCAGTGGTGCAGCAGCCACCGCATCCACCACCGCCACGTGGACCATGACCGGGACCCGTACAACAGCACCAAGGGCTTCTGGTACGCCCACTGGCTCTGGATCATGCGGGCCGAGACCACGCCCATCGAGGGCGTGGCGGACATGGAGAAGGATCCCCTGGTGCGCTGGCAGCACAAGTACCATTTCCTCATCGGCGGCCTCGTGGCGCTGATCCCGGCGGGGGTGGGCCTGGTGCGGGGCAACCTCTTCGGCTACCTCGTCATCGGCGTCCTGCTGCGCATCGTGGTCACCCATCACACCACGTTCTTCATCAACAGCGCCGCCCACTTCTTCGGCACGCGGCCCTACACCGACACCAACACCGCCCGGGACAACGCGTTCCTGGCGCCCTTCACCTACGGCGAGGGGTACCACAACTACCACCACATGTTCCAGTGGGACTACCGCAACGGCGTGAAGTGGTACCAGTTCGACCCCACCAAGTGGCTCATCTGGACCCTGGCCCTGGTGGGCCTGGCCCGGGGCCTTCGCCGGGTGCCGGACGCCGCGATCCGCCGGGCCCGCCTGGCCATGGAGGAGAAGACCCTCCTGGCGGGCATCGCCGCGCGCACCCCCGCCGCCGACCGCCTCGTGGCGGCCCGGGCCCGGCTGGACCAGGCCCTGGCCCGCATGCAGGAGCACGTGGAGGGGTGGGAAGCCCGGGTGGCCGAGCGCAAGGCCCAGAAGCGGGAGGCGTGGGTCCTGAGGAAGGCGGACTGGAAGGCCGCCATGATCCAGATCCGGGCGGAGGTCCGCGTGGCCTACTGGGAATGGAGGACGGCCCGGCAGGAGGTGCGGCGGGCCTACGCCTGATTCTGGGACGCCCCCGTCCCGCTTATGGGACGGGTCCCGGGGTGAGCTTTTGACCAAAGGTTGATTTATTTGGTCTTGGCGTTAGGCACGGTCCTGGCTTCCCTTCGGGGGCAGAGCCTTCGGAGCCGTTCATGGACATCGCCATCACAACCCCGCCCAGCCGCAGGAAGTACTACGCCTGGGGGGGCGCGGGTCTTGGCATCCTGGCGCTCACCATCGGGCTGGGGCGGCTCAAGCCCGCGGTGCCCTCTGTGGAGCGCCAGGGGATCCTGGTGGACACAGTCAAGCGCGGCCCCATGGTGTTCCAGGTGCGGGGCACGGGAACCCTGCAGCCGGTGGACGTGCGCTGGATCACCACGGGCTTCGACAGCAGGGTGGAGAAGATCCTGGTGTACCCGGGCGCCCCGGTGAAGGCCGACACCGTCATTCTCGAGCTGTCGAATCCCGAACTCCAGCAGGCCGCCCTGGACGCCCAGTGGCAGTTCAAGGCCGCCGAAGGGGAACTCACCAGCGCCAAGGCCCGGATCCAGGAGGCCCTCCTGGACAAGCGCTCCTCCCTGGCCACGGTCAAGGCCAGCTACGCCGCGGCCCGCATGGACCTGGACGCCAACGAGCGCCTGGAGAAGGAGGGGCTCGTGGCGCGCCAGGTGCTCATGCAGGCCCGGGGCAAGGCCGAGGAGCTCACGACCCGCTACCAGATCGAGCAGGACCGCCTCCGGATCGGCGAAGCCTCCCTCACCGCCCAGCTCGCGGCCAACAGCGCCAAGGTCGAGCAGGCCAGGGCCCTGTGGCTCCTCAAGGCCAGCCAGGTGGAGGCCCTCAGGGTGCGCGCCGGCCTCAAGGGGGTGCTGCAGCTCCTGCCCGTGCAGGTGGGCCAGCGCCTGACCCCGGGCAGCACCCTGGCCAAGGTGGCCGAGCCTTCGAGGCTCAAGGCCGAACTTCGCATCAGCGAGACCCAGGCCAAGGACCTCGTCCTGGGCCAGGCGGTTTCGGTCGACACCCGCAACGGGCTGGTGCAGGGCAGGGTGGCGCGCATCGACCCGGCCGTGACCAACGGCACCGTCCTGGTGGATGCGACGCTCGAAGGCGCCCTGCCCAAGGGGGCCCGGCCCGACCTGAGCGTCGAGGGCATCGTGGAGCTGGACCGCGCCTCCGACGGCGTGTTCGTGGGCCGCCCCGTGCAGGCCCAGGCCTACGGAACCCTGGGGCTCTACCGGCTCAGCGCCGACGGCTCCGAGGCCCGGCGCGTCCAGGTGAGGCTGGGACGCGGGTCGGTGTCCACCATCGAAATCCTCGACGGCCTCAAGCCCGGCGACCAGGTGATCCTGTCGGACACCAGCGCCTGGGACGCCTCCGACCGCATCCGGATCAAGTAATCCCTTTCCAGGAGATACCATGTCCCCCCGATCCATCATCCATCTCGACGCCATCCGGAAGGTCTTCACCACCGACGAGGTGGAGACGCACGCCCTTTCCGACATCCACCTGGAGATCCAGGAAGGGGAGTTCATCTCCATCGCCGGGCCCAGCGGCTGCGGCAAGTCCACCCTCCTCTCCATCCTCGGGCTGCTGGACACGCCCACCCACGGCCGCTACACCCTCAACGGCAAGCCCGTGGCGGGCCTCAACCTCTCGGAGCGGGCCCGCATCCGCAACCACGAGATCGGGTTCATCTTCCAGAGCTTCAACCTCATCGGCGACCTGACGGTATACGAGAACGTGGAGCTTCCTCTGGTGTACCGGGGGCTGCCGCTGGGCGAACGGCGCACGCGGGTCATGGAGGCCCTGGAGGAAGTGGGCATGTCGCACCGCTCCAAGCACCTCCCCAGCCAGCTCTCCGGCGGTCAGCAGCAGCGCGTGGCCGTGGCCCGGGCCGTGGGGGGCCGGCCCTCCATCCTGCTGGCCGACGAGCCCACCGGGAACCTGGACTCCACCAACGGCGACGCCGTCATGGACCTGCTCAAGGAACTCCACCGCCGCGGGTCCACCATCTGCATGGTCACCCACGACCAGCGTTTCGCCCAGCACGCCGACCGCACCATCCACCTCTTCGACGGGCGGGTGGTCGAGGAATCCCTGGCCAAGGCCTGAGGGAGGACCCATGCACCCCATCCTCGACGACCTCCGCCGCGCGCTGCGCTCCCTCCTCAAGAGCCCCGGCTTCACCGCGCTGGCGGTGCTGATCCTGGCGCTCGGCATCGGGGCCAACGCCGCCATCTTCAGCCTCGTGGACCGGGTGCTCCTGCAGCCGCTGCCCTACCCGGATTCGGACCGGCTCGTCGCCGTGTGGGGCGCCGTGCCCGTGCGGGACCGTTCCGACAACCCGCTCTCGGCGCCGGACTTCCTGGACTGGCAGCGGGACGCGGGCCAGTTGGAGGGCATGGCGGCGCTTTCCAACGACTCCCTCAACCTCACGGGGGACCAGGAGCCCCAGGACGTGCCGACGGCGCGCGTCTCCTGGAACTTCTTCCAGGTCGTGGGCGTCCACCCCGTCCTGGGCCGGGACTTCCTGCCCGAGGAGGACCGCGCCGAGGGCCCCAAGGCCGCGATCCTCACCCATGAATTCTGGACCCGGCGCTTCGGAGCCGACCCGGGGATCGTGGGGCGCTCCATCCGCCTGAGCGGGCTCGACACGACGGTGGTGGGCGTCATGCCCAAGGGGTTCCGCTTCGACCTGCGCATCGGCGGCACCAGCATCCTGATCCCCGCGGCCTTCACGAAGGACCAATTGGCCCAGCGCGGCTCCCACTACCTGGGGGTCGTGGGCAGGCTCAAGCCCGGGGCGACGGCCGCCTCCTGCGAAACCGATCTCAAGCGCATCGCCGCCGCGCTCGCCGTGGCCTACCCGGACAGCAACCGCAACTTCACCGCCAAGGTGGTGCCGCTCCAGGACCAGGTGGTGCGCAACGCCCGGGGGACCCTCCTGGTGCTGTCGGGGGCCGTGGCCTTCGTGCTGCTCATCGCCTGCGCCAACCTCATGAACCTCATGCTTGCCCGCAGCGCGCGCCGGCAGCGGGAGATGGCCATCCGCGCCGCCCTGGGGGCCGGGCCCGGAGCCCTGGTGTGGAACGCCCTGGCAGAGAGCCTCGTGCTGGGGCTCATGGGCGGCGTGGCGGGCCTCTTCCTGGGCCACTGGTCCCTGAACGGGCTGATCGCCGTCCTGGGCGCGAGCCGCGCCGGGATCGAGCCCGGGCCGATGGACGCCCGGGTGGTGGTCTTCACCCTGGTGCTTTCCCTTGGAGCCGCCGCCCTCTTCGGCTTGGTGCCCGCGCTCAACGCCGAGCGGCTCCACCTGGCGGACTCCCTCAAGGAGGGCAAGGGCAGCGGAACCGGTACCCACCCGCGCCTGAGGGGCCTCCTGGTGGCCTCCGAGACGGCCCTGGCCACCGCGCTCCTCATCGGGGCCGGCCTGATGCTCCGGAGCCTGGTACACCTCCAGAACGTGGATCCGGGCTTCCGCCCCGACCACGTGCTCGTGGCCCGCGTTTCCCTGCCCCGCTACAAGTACGCCGACACCCTGGCCAGGAACGCCTTCATGGTCGAGCTCCAGCGCAAGCTGGAGGCCACCCAGGGGGTCGCCGCGGTGGGCATCAACGACACGCCGCCCCTGCTGGGCTCCACCAGCTCCAGTTCCTACGACGTGGGGAACCAGGAGACCGTGGAAGGCCAGGAGGCCCTCAACCACCACGTCACCCCGGGCTACTTCAAGGCCATGGGCATCCCCATCCTCCAGGGCCGTGACATCGCGCCCAACGAGGCCGGCACCATGGTCGTGAACGAGGCCTTCGCCCGCAAGCACTTCCCGCGCGGCAACGTCCTGGAAGGGCGGGTGTCCATGGACCGCACGGAGGAGCCTTTCCTGTCCATCGTGGGCGTCGTGGGCGACGTTCGCCACGCCAGCCTGGCCAAGGGCGCGCTTCCGGAAATGTACTTCCCCATGGCCAGCGTCACGGAGAGGGGCTTCCCCATTCCCAGCTTCGTGGTGGTCCTGCGCACGGTGCCCGACCCGGCCGGCATGGTCCCGGTGCTCAAGCGGGTGCTGCGGGAAGTGGACCCCGAGCTGCCCCTGGGAAACCCCAGGACCATGGATACGGTCCTGGCCCGGGACCGCCAGGACGCCCAGGCCCGGAGCCTTCTCCTGGGCTCCTTCGCGGGGCTGGCGCTCCTGCTGGCGGCGGTGGGCATCTACGCGGTGGTCACCTTCCTCACCGCCCAGCGGACCCGCGAGATCGGCGTGCGCATGGCCATGGGCGCCCAGGTGCGGGACGTGCTGAAGCTGGTGGTGGGGCAGGGCCTGCGCATGGCCCTTTCGGGCGTGGCCGCGGGGGTCGTCATCTCCCTGGCCATGGGCCGGGCCCTGGACGCCCAGATCGCCGGCGTGAGGTCCTGGGACCCCGCGACCTTCGCGACGGTGGCGGGCCTGCTGGCCCTGGTGGGCGCCGTGGCCTGCCTCCTGCCCGCCCTGAGGGCCACCAAGGTGGATCCCATGGTTGCCCTGCGCAACGAGTGACGGATTACATGAACGAGGGGGGACCGCGCGGTCGCTTCGCTCCCTCTCCGTCCCCCCTCGTGCTCCCCCACGCGGTGGCCAGGCGGAGCCCGGCC
>DBMS01000138.1:0-4690 GCA_002297665.1 Holophagaceae bacterium UBA692
GCCCGCGGCCATCCTGGTGGCCTCGGGCGCCGCCAAGGCGCCGGCCCTGCGCCGGCTGCTCCAGGGGGACCCGGCCCTGCCCGCCAGCGGCTTCCGGGGCCTGACCGTCGTGACCGATCTGGAAGGAGACCTCCGTGCTTAGCGAAATCGGCGTCATCGGACTGGGCGTCATGGGCGCCAACCTGGCCCGGAACCTGGCCGGCCGCGGCTACGCGGTGGCCGGCTACGACCGCGATCCGGAGGCCGGCCGAAGGCTGGCGGCGGACCATCCCGAGGCCGCCGTCGCGGTGGCCGGCACCCCCGAGGCCTTCGTGGCCTCCCTGGCGCGCCCCCGGAAGATCCTCCTCATGGTGAACGCCGGCCCGGCGGTGGACGCCGTCCTCGCGCAGCTGGACCCCCTGCTGGAGGCCGGCGACGTGCTGGCCGACGCCGGCAACAGCCATTTCACCGACACCGACCGCCGCATCCGGGCGCCGCGCGCCGGGTCCTTCCTGGGCATGGGCGTCTCCGGCGGGGAGGAGGGCGCCCTGAAGGGACCGGCCATCATGCCCGGCGGGGATCGCGCGGCCTTCGAGACCCTGCGCCCGTACCTGGAGGCCATGGCCGCCCGCAGCGCCTCGGGTCCCTGCGTGGCCTACTGCGGCGCGGGCTCGGCGGGCCACTTCGTGAAGATGNNAGATGGTCCACAACGGCATCGAGTACGGAGACATGCAGCTCATCGCCGAGACCGCGTTCCTCCTGCGCCGGGGCCTGGGCCTCAGCGCGCCCGACGCCGCGCGGGTCTTCGAGGACTGGAACCGGGGCGAGCTGGACAGCTACCTGGTGGAGATCACGGCCCGCATCCTGCGAACCCCCGATCCCCAGGGTTCCGGTTTCCTGGTGGACGCCATCCTGGACCAGGCCGGCCAGAAGGGCACCGGCGCCTGGACCGTCCTGGCCGCCGCCGAAGCGGGCGTCCCCATCCCCACCATCGCCGCCGCCGTGGAGGCGCGGAGCCTCAGCGCCGACCGCCCGCGCCGTTTGACCGCCTCCAGCCTTTTCCCCGGCGAAGCCGCCGCCCTGCCCGGGATCTCCCTGGATGACCTGCGGGACGCCCTTTTCGCCTCCAAGATCGCCAGCTACACCCAGGGCTTCGACCTGCTGCGCGCGGCCAGCGCCAGCCGCGGCTACGGCACCGAGCTGTCCGAAATGGCCCGCATCTGGACCGCCGGCTGCATCATCCGCGCCCGGTTCCTGGAGGACGTGCGCGAGGCGTTCCTGAAGCTTCCCGTCCCGGACCTGCTGGCCTTCGCGCCCTTTTTCGCCGGGGAGCTGCGCCGCCGGGAACCCGCGTGGCGCCGGGTGGTGTCGGCGGCGGTGCTGGCGGGCCTGCCCATTCCCGGGCTTTCGGCCTCCCTGGCCTGGTTCGACACCCTTCGCGAGGAGCGCGGAACCGCGTCCATGATCCAGGCGCAGCGGGACTTCTTCGGGGCGCACACCTACGAGCGCTTCGACCGGCCGGGGGTGGCCGTTCACACGCAGTGGCTGTGACGAAGCGGCATCAGGAGCGTCGCTTGACGCACTTCAGCCCCTCGCCGCGCACATAGACCTACTCGATTTGCCACACAACAAATTGCTTCTGTGTGGCAAAGGCGTACCATTTGAGAAAGGGTAACCCGCCTACAAGCGCATTGCCTGACTCTGCCACTGGAGCTTGTCCATGGAACGAAGCCATTCTCGGAAGCCTCCACTGCCCCCTCCCACCCTCGCCAAGACCAACCCAGGCAAGGGATTGGACCATGGATTCGGGGCCATCCAGATATTACCGATGGAGACCCAGACCATCTATGCGGAGCTTCTTGACCACCTCCGAGGAGCTGATTTCGTCCGCTCTTTCGCGGATCTCGCAGGCGGCGTCATGACCCGGGACCGGGGCGGTGAGAAGTACTGGTATTTCAGAACTCGCGAGGGTCTCGGCACCAACGCCCAGGAGTTCTACATCGGCCCGGATGACGAACCGACACGCAAGCTGATCCAGGCGTACAAGGATGGCCGGGAGAATGCTCAAGCCAATGCAGCACGGATTGCCCGCCTCGCGGCCATGCTCCGCAGTGGCGGGGTGACCCTGACGGACGCCGTCTCGACAAGGATCATCAGGGCATTCGCCAGCAGCGGGGTTTTCAGGCTGGGCGGCGTTCTGGTCGGCACCCACGCCTTCGTGTCGATCGGAAATTCGCTGGGCGTGAAATGGCCTTCGTCCCTTCACACCCAGGACGTGGACTTTGGGGCCATGGCCGCCCGCCGCATTGGGATCGGAGTCATTCAGAGCCCTCAGCTCATGGCCCATATTCCCAAGGCAATCGAGGCCCTGGAGATGGGCTTCATTCCCAGCATTCGGATTCACGCCGCATCCAAGCCGACCAGCTATGTCGTCCCAGGAAAGGAGTGGCGAATCGACCTGGTCACAGCACCCCAAGGAAGTGACCGTGAAACCCCCATCGAAATCCCACGCCTGGGAGCGTATGCCCAACCCCTGGAATTCATGGACTACCTGCTCGAGAAAACCATGGACGCAGCAATTGTTGGCAACACCGGCGTCCTGGTCCAGGTCCCGGAACCGGCCAGGTTTGCCATCCACAAGCTTCTGGTCGCAAGCAATCGAGACAAACGATCGACGCTGAAAGCGGCGAAGGATCGCCAACAGGCATTCCTCGTCATGACCTTCCTGGGACAGGATCGTCCTGGGGACATCGCGCTCGCGGCAGAGGAAGCGCTCCAAAGGGGGCCAAGCTGGAGACGACGGATTCAACAGCAGGCGGACCTCATGCCTGGACGCATTCGGGAACTCGACGAGCTCATCGGCTGAAGCCGGTCCGGCCGGCTGTTTCGGAAATACGGGAGTTTCAGAATGCGGGAATCCGATGCCTGTCTGCCGACACTCCAACCCGACCGGCCGGGTCAGAAGGTCCACGCCGTCTGGCCCTGGGCCCTCATCCCGCGCCGTCCTGGCCCCATCCTTCCTGGGTCCGGAAGCTGTAGAAGGCGGCCGCTCCCAGGATCAGGTGGTCGGCCAACGGCACCCCCAGGGTCTTGCCGGACTCCCGAAGCCGTCGGGTGAGCGCGATGTCCTCCCGGCTCGGGTTCACCCCGCCGCCCGGGTGGTTGTGGTAGCCGATCGCCGTCACCGCGCCGAAGCGCAGGGCCTCCCGGTAGAACTCCCGCGGGGACACCAGGGTGGCGTTGCTCACGCCCTGGCTCAGGATGCGGTCGGCGATGAGGGCGCCCTGGGAATCCAGGGCCAGGAGGCCGAAGCGCTCCTCCGTCCAGCCCTGGCACCGCGGCAGGAGATACGCCCCCGCCGCCTGGGGCGACAGGAGGCGGAGCGGCTCCCGTCCCCTCCCCGCGCGCCGGGCCAGTTCGAGGCTGGCCCAGAGCTGGCCCGCCTTCGCGGGACCGATGCCCGGGTACCCGGCCCAGTCCTTCAGGCCCAGCCGCAGGAGCCCCGACAGCCCCCCGCAGGCGGACAGGATGCGCTGGCCCAATTCCACCGCGCTCGCTCCACGGATCCCCGAACCCCAGAGCAGGGCCAGGACGTCGGCATCGCTGAGCTCCTCGCCCCTGCCGGCGTGGAGGCGCTCCCGGGGACGCTGGTCGGCGGAGAGATCCTGGATCTTCATGCGGCTCCCCGGGCGATGGGGTCGATGCGAGCCGGGCCCCGGCCAGGGCGAACATAAAGGGGATCGAGGGGATCAGGCATCAGGCACCCGGAAACGGTTCCCACCTTGGATTCACGAACCGGCCCCGGCATTCCGCCGTTCCTATTCCCGCCCTCGGGCCGCGAGGCGGCGCGCCTTTCCGTCCCCGCCTCGCGGGGGAATCATTTTCGGACTTCGCCCGGGCCGAGGCCCAGGCGCTTGTTCTGCCTCAGGAGGGCGATGGCCTCGGCGATCCGCAACGACACCAGGATCGCGGTCGGCTGGGTGGGCGACGGTGCAACCGCCGAAAGCGACTTCCACGCCGCACTGGTGTTTGCCTCCACCTACAAGGCGCCGGTCATCCTCAACATCGTCAACAACCAGTGGGCGNNGGCGATGGCCTCGGCGATCCGCCCCTGGCGCGTGGCGTCGCGCTTGGCGGCGGATACCCAACCCACATACCGTCGCTGGTGGGAGGCCGGCAGGCGCTCGAAAGCCATCAGCGCGACCGGGTCGGCCCGGAGGGCGGCCATGAACCCCTCGGGCGGCAAAGGTCCGGTCGACGCTTCGGGGGGGTGCACCGCCTGGTCGAGGGCGGCCAGGCCGGAGGGAGCCATGCGGCCTTCGGCCTGCAGTTCCCGGGCCAGGGAGAGNNTTGACCGAGGACCACCGGGAGCGCCGGGTCCGGGGGGAGAAGCGCTGGGCGTATTTCGCATCGTCCAGCCGCTGGCGGACGCCGTCGATCCAACCGAAGCACAGGGCCTCCAGGAGGGCCTCCCGGTAGCCGAAGGCCGCGGCGCCCGCCGTCCGCTTGGAGAAGACGAGCCAGATCTCCTTGGCGGTGTCGTGGTGGCGCTCCAGCCAGTCCCGCCAGGCCTTGCGGCTTTGGGGTTCGAGGGTCGCGGTGATCAGCATGGGGTGTCCGCGGAGGTGGCCCAGCGAAAGTCCAGGGTCCAAGGTCCAGGATACACCCTGTCCGGTCGGTTGCCCTCTTCACGCGCCGGGGCGCAGGTCGA
>DBMS01000138.1:4747-4912 GCA_002297665.1 Holophagaceae bacterium UBA692
GTGAGGTACCACGCGCCCGCGGTGGCGGTGCCCCGCGGGGTGACCGTGATGATGGGGTGGGCGGCGCCGGTGAGGTGGGCCCTGCGAGGCGGGTCCTTGCCGGGCGGGATGGGGATGCCCGCCCGGGGCAGGCCCCACCGCACGCCCTGGGGCAGGCGCACCGGC
>DBMS01000261.1 GCA_002297665.1 Holophagaceae bacterium UBA692
GAGTCCCCCATGCGGTCCAGGGCGCCGCGGATGGCCTTCGAGGCGGCCTGGGGGTCCCGGGCGGGGCCGAACGCGCCTTCGGCGCGGGCCTGGGCCTGGAACCCCTCCTCGTCCTCCAGGCGCAGCGTCACGGCGCCTTCGGTGAAATCCAGGCGGGCCGTCACGGGGATCCGGCGCTCCACCTTGGCGCCCCGCAGGGCCTTGAGCCAGTGGAGGTCCAGGTTGCGGTGGAGCTTCGTCCCCGGGCGGATGCGGGAAGGATCCTGCACGAAGACCTGGCGGCCCTCCACGGCGTTCACCACGGTGCCGGCGGCGTCAAGGCCGTCCACGAAGGCCAGGCCGTCCCCGGGGTGCAGGTCGGCCGCGCGGTCCAGCAGGAGGCGATCGGCCTGGAGGGAGCTCACGGTGCCGATGAACTCCCCCAGGTGCTTGCCCGTCTCCGGGTTGCCCATGGACTGGCGCCCGCCCTCCAGGCGGTAGGTGGAATGGCCCCGGTGGAACGTCTTGGCGGGGTCCGGAGCGAAGCCGTGGACCGCCCGGCCCAGGGAGGCCCGCGCCCACTCAGGCCGCCGGTCCAGGACGGCGTCCAGGCGGCGCCGGATATGGCTCACCACGTTCTTCACGTAGTCGGCGTCCTTGAGGCGCCCTTCGATCTTGAAGCTGGAAAGCCCGGCCTGGGCCAGTTCCTCCAGGTGGTCGGACAAGTCCAGGTCCTTGATGCTCAGGAGGTGCGAATCGCGCAGGAGCACGCGGCCCCGGGGGTCCACCAGGTTCCAGGGGGCGCGGCAGGGCTGGGCGCACTCCCCCCGGTTGCCGCTGCGGTCGCAGATGGCGCCGCTGAGGTAGCATTGGCCGCTTTCGCCCACGCAGAGGGCGCCGTACACGAAGCCCTCCAGTTCGATGGCCGAGGCGTCGCGGATGGCCCGGATCTCCTCCAGGCTCAGCTCCCGGGCGAGGATGGCCCGGGCGAGGCCCTGGCCGGCCAGGAAGGCCACCTTCTCCGGGCTGTCGCACACGGCCTGGGTGCTGGCGTGAAGGGGCAGAGGGGGCATGTCCAGCTCCAGGTAGGCCATGTCCTGGATGATCAGGGCGTCCACCCCGGCGCCGTGCAGGTCCCAGGCCAGGCGCCGGGCGTCCTCCAGCTCGGCGTCGAAGACGAGGGTGTTGAGGGTGGCGTAGACCTTGGCGCCCCAGAGGCGGGCTTCCCGCGTCAGGCGCTCGAAATCGGCCAGGTCGCAGCCCGCGGCCTGGCGCGCGCCGAACCGGGAGGCGCCCATGTATACGGCGTCGGCCCCGCACCTCAGCGCGAGGATTCCCTGGTCCGCGTTCCGGGCGGGGGCGAGCAGTTCGAGACCCATGGCCTCCAGGGTACCAGCAGCCCGGCCCCCCGGGGGTTCAACCCGCCGGTTCCTCGTAGGCCCGCCCGTAGTAGGAATCCACCAGCAGCTGCCTCAATTCCGACAGCAGGGGGTAGCGGGGGTTGCTTCCGGCGCACTGGTCGTCGAAGGCCGCCTCGGCCATGGCGTCCAGGCGCTCCATGAATTCGGCTTCCCCCACGCCGGCCTCCCGGATGGAGCCGGGGATGGCCAGGGTCCGCTTGAGTTCCTCCAGCCATGCCAGCAGGCTTTCGATGCGTTCGGCCGTATTGCGGCCGGAAAGGTCCAGGTGCCGGGCGATCTCCCCGTAGCGGTGACGGGCCTGGGGACGGTCGTAGGGGCTGAAGGCCGTCTGCTTGGTCGGAGTATCGGTGGCGTTGTAGCGGATGACGTTGGCGATGAGCAGCCCGTTGCAGAGGCCGTGCGCCAGGTGGAACGCCGACCCGAGCGCGTGCGCCAGGGCGTGGCACGCCCCCAGGAAGGCGTTGGCGAAGGCCATGCCGGCGAGGGTGGAGGCGTGGTGCACCTGCTCCCGGGCATGGGGGTCGCCGGCGCCCCGCAGGTAGGCCGCGGGGAGGTGGTCCTTGAGCAGGCCCAGGGCCTGGAGGGCCTGGGGATCGGAGTACGGGTTGGCCATGACCGACACGTAGGCCTCCAGCGCGTGGGTCACGGCGTCGATGCCGCCGAAGGCGGTGAGGGGGCCCGGCAGGTCCAGGACCAGGTCGGGGTCCACGATGGCAAGGGTGGGCGTCAGTTCGTAGTCGGCCAGGGGGTACTTCCGGCCGGTGGTCCCGTCGGTCACCACCGCGAAGGGGGTCACTTCCGAGCCGGTGCCCGAGGTGGTGGGGATGGCCACCAGGACGCAGGTCGCCCCCATCTTGGGGAAGGCGCAGATGCGCTTGCGGATGTCCATGAAGCGCAGCGCCAGGTCCTCGAACCGCACCTCGGGGTGCTCGTACAGCACGCCCATGATCTTGGCGGCGTCCATGGGCGAGCCCCCGCCCAGGGCCACCAGGACGTCGGGCTTGAAGGCCGCGAGCATGGCGACGCCCCGGCGGACCGCCTCCAGGGTGGGGTCGGCCTCCACCTCATGGAAGACCTCCACCTCCAGGCCCAGGTCCCTGAGGATGCGCACGGTGGCGTCCACCCGCCCGTGGTCGAAGAGCCAGCGGTCCGTGACGATGGCCGCGCGCCGGCGCCCGCGCAGCTCCTCCAGGGCGAAAGGCAGGCATCCCCGCCGGAAGTAGATGCTCCGCGGGAGCTTGAACCACTGCATGTTCTCGGCCCTCCGGGCGACGGTCTTGTGATTGAGGAGGTGCCGGGGGCCCACGTTCTCGGAGATGGAGTTGCCCCCCCAGGAACCGCACCCCAGGGTGAGCGACGGCGCAAGGTTGAAGTTGTAGAGGTCGCCGATGCCCCCCTGGGAGGCCGGGCTGTTCACCAGGATCCGCGCGGTCTTCATGCGCGCGCCGAAAGCCGCGACCCGGTCGGCCCGCAGGTCCTGGTCCGTGTGGAGCACCGACGTGTGCCCGATGCCCCCCAGGGCCACGAGGGCCTCGGCCGTGGCCACCGCCCCGTCGAAGTCCGCGGCCCGGTAGAGGCCCAGCGTGGGCGAGAGCTTCTCATGGGCGAAGGCCTCCTCGGCGCCGGTGGACGTCACCTCGCCGATGAGCACCCGGGTGCCGGGGGGCGCCTGGATCCCCGCCAGGGCCGCGATGGCCTGGGCGGACTGGCCCACCACCGCCCCGTTCAGGGCCCCGTCCACCAGCAGGACGCGCTTGACGGCCTCGCACTGGGCGGGGTCAAGGATGTGGCCGCCGTGGCTCCGGAAGCGCTCGCGCAGGGCGTCGTAGACCGCGTCCACGGCGATGACGGCCTGCTCCGAGGCGCAGACGACGCCGTTGTCGAAGGTCTTGGAGAGCAGGATGGAGGCCACCGCGCGCTTGAGGTCGGCGAACTCGTCGACCACCACGGGGGTGTTGCCGGCGCCCACCCCGATGGCCGGCTTGCCCGAGGCGTAGGCCGCCCGGACCATGCCCGGCCCCCCGGTGGCCAGGACCAGGTTGACTTCCGGGTGGCGCATGAGGTGGTCGGTGAGCTCCACGCGGGGCTGGTCGATCCATCCGATGACGTCGGGCGGCGCCCCGGCGGCCACCGCCGCCTCCAGGACCAGCCGGGCCGCGGCGCAGGTGCACCGCCGGGCCCGGGGATGGGGGCTGAAGATGATGGCGTTGCGGGTCTTCAGGCTTATGAGCGCCTTGAAGATGGCCGTGGAGGTGGGGTTGGTGGTGGGCACGATGCCGCAGATGAGGCCCACGGGTTCAGCCAGGGTGCAGGTGCCGTACAGCGGCTCCTCGGCGATCACGCCGCAGGTCCTTTCGTCCTTGTAGGCGTTGTAGATGTATTCGGCGGCGAAGTGGTTCTTGATGACCTTGTCCTCCAGCACGCCCATGCCCGTCTCCTCCACCGCCATGCGGGCCAGGGGGATGCGCGCGTCCGCGGCCGCCAGGGCGGCCTGGCGGAAGATCACGTCCACCTGGTCCTGGGTGAAGGACGCGAACCGGCGCTGGGCGTCCAGGACGCGGGCGACCAGCTCGTCGAGCTGCTGCAGGGTTTCGACCGGCATGTGGCACCTCCCCGCATGGGATGCCGGGAGGGTGCCGGGCGGTTCTACCGGCCGCCGCCCTTTTTCACCAGGGAAGTCCCAGGGCCTTGGCCAGGAACTTCTGCAGGGGCGCGTTCCGGCGGCAGATCTCCGTGTAGGCTTCCAGGAAGTCGCCCGCGCAGATCTGCTTCTGCGTCAGGGGCTGGTGCGTGTAGAAGTCCTTGAGCTTCAGGTCCTCCGCCAGGGGATGGGCGGCGTCGAAGCCCTGGGGCACGCGCGCCAGGGCCTCACCCAGCACCTCCAGTCCGGCCCCGCCGATGGCCCTCCATTCCCGCGGGCGGCTGACGATGCGGTCCCGCACCGCCTTCAGGGCCGCCGCGTCGGGGCGCCACAGGCCCGCGCTGGCGAAGCATCCGCCGGGCTCCAGGTGCAGGTAGAACCCCGGCGAGTGCACGTCCCTGGGACAGGCGCCGTGGCGGAACTGGGCCCCGACGTTGGTCTTGTAGGGGGACTTGTCGCGGGAGAATCGCGTGTCCCGGAAGATGCGGAACATGGAGCCGCCGCTGGGCCGGGGGTCGGCGAGGAAGTGGCGGCTGATCCCCGAGAGGGGTTCCCCGAAGGCCAGGATGAAGGCGAGGAGCGGGTCGCGCACGTCCTCCTCGTACCGGGAACGGTTGTCCTGGAACCATTCCCGCGTATTGTTCTCCCGCAGCTCCGTCAGGAACCGGAAGAAGGCCGGCGTGAACCAAGGATTCGCCATTCCTGGACCTCCAGGTGCCCATTATCCCAGACGGGGCGTGGTTCCGCTAATCTGGAAGGAGATGCCGAGGCGCCCATGACACACCTTACCGAATCCCAGGCCTGGAAGGCGCTCAGCCTCCACCACCAGGAAATCCAGGGCGTCCACCTCAGGGAGCTCTTCGCCGGGGACCCGGGCCGCGGCGAGGCCATGGCCTGCGAAGCCGCGGGCCTGTACCTCGACTATTCCAAGAACCGCGCCACCGCCGGCACCCTGGCCCTGCTCATGGCCCTGGCCCGGGAGCGGGGCCTGGAGGGGCGCATCGAGGCCATGTTCCGGGGCGAGCGCATCAACCTCACCGAGAACCGCGCCGTGCTCCACGTGGCCCTGCGGGCCCCCCGGGGCGCGGTGATCGAGGTGGACGGGCGCAACGTCGTCCCGGACGTCCACGCGGTGCTGGACCGCATGGCGGCCTTCGCCGAGGGCATCCGGTCCGGCACCCGGAAGGGCTTCACGGGCGAGGCCATCCGGACGGTGGTGAACATCGGCATCGGCGGCTCCGACCTGGGCCCGGCCATGGTCTGCGAGGCCCTGCGCGCCTACTCCGCGCGCGGCCTCCGGTTCCGCTTCGTCTCCAACGTGGACGCCACCGACCTCACCGAGGCCCTGCGGGACCTGGACCCCCGCACCACCCTCTTCGTGGTCTCCAGCAAGACCTTCACCACCCAGGAGACCATGGCCAACGCCGCCAGCGCCCGGGCCTGGTGCCTGGAGGCGCTGAAGGACGAGGCGGCCATCGCCAGCCACTTCGTCGCCGTGTCCACCGACGCCGCCAAGGTCGCGGCCTTCGGCATCGACACCGCCAACATGTTCGGCTTCTGGGACTGGGTCGGGGGCCGCTACTCCCTGGATTCGGCCATCGGGCTTTCCACCATGATCGCCATCGGCCCCGAGAGGTTCCGGGAGTTCCTGGACGGCTTCCGCGCCATGGACGAGCACTTCCGCACCGCCCCCTTCGAGCGGAACCTGCCGGTCATCCTGGGCATGCTCGGCGTCTGGTACGCCGACTTCTTCGGGGCCCCGACCGTGGCGGTGCTTCCCTACGACCACTACCTCCGGCGCTTCCCGGCCTATCTTCAGCAGCTGGTCATGGAAAGCAACGGCAAGTCCGTCACCCGGGACGGCGCGCGGGTGGACTACGCCACCAGCCCCGTCTACTGGGGCGAGCCCGGCACCAACGGCCAGCATTCCTTCTACCAGCTCATCCACCAGGGCACCCACCTGATCCCCTGCGACTTCATCGCCTTCGCCACCCCGCTCAACCCCCTGGGCGGCCACCACGCCATGCTGCTCAGCAACGTGCTGGCCCAGACCGAGGCTCTCGCCTTCGGCAAGACGCCCGAGGCCGTGGCCGCCGAAGGCACCCCCGCCTGGCTCGTGCCCCACCGCACCTTCGAGGGCAACCGGCCCTCCAACGTCCTGCTGGCCCGGCGCCTCACCCCGGC
>DBMS01000327.1 GCA_002297665.1 Holophagaceae bacterium UBA692
CTGCGCGATCCTCGCGGAACGGGACCTGGACGTCCCGGTGCCCTTCGCGCGCCTCGGCGCCGGGCGGCGCACCATGGCCCACCTGGCCCGGCGCCTCTACGGCCAGCCCGACCTGGCCCTGGCCCTCATCGGCGTCACCGGCACCAACGGNNGCAAGACCACCACCACGACCCTCATCCGCCAGCTGCTCCGGGGCTCCGGCCTGGGCTGCGGCCTGGTGGGCACCGTGCTCAACGCCGCAGGCGGCCTGGAGGAGGAGGCCACCCGCACCACCCCGGAGAGCCCGGCCTTCTACCGGTGGCTGCGGCGCTCGGTGGAGGCCGGCGACGCGGCCTCGGCCGTGGAGGTGTCCAGCCACAGCCTCGTGCTGGACCGGGTGGAGGGCGCGCGGTTCAAGGTGGGGCTCTTCACCAACCTCACCCAGGACCACCTGGACTTCCACGGGGACATGGAGACCTACTTCGAGGCCAAGGCCCGGCTCTTCGCGCAATGCGGCGTGGGCCTCGCCAACGCCGACGACCCCTACGGCCGGCGCCTCCTGGAGCGCCCGGGGGTCCTGGGCTACGGCATCGAGAACCCCGGCGCCTACCGCGCCGAGGACCTCGTCCTCTCCCCCACGGGAACGTCCTTCCGCCTTTCCACCCCCCGGGGGGCCTTCGACGTGCGCAGCCCGCTCCTGGGGCGGTTCAACGCCTACAACCTCCTGGCGGCCCTGGCGGCGCTGGCGGAGGCCGGCTTCGGCCTGGGAGCCCTGCTGCCCGCGGTGGCCGGGCTCACCGGCGCCCCCGGGCGCCTGGACCGGGTGGACTGCGGGCAGCCCTTCGGCGTCATGGTGGACTACGCCCACACGCCCGACGCCCTGGAGAAGCTGCTGGCCGAAGGCCGCCGGCTCCTGCCCGAGGGGGGGCGCCTGCACGTGCTCTTCGGCTGCGGCGGGGATCGGGACCGCACCAAGCGCCCCATCATGGCCGCGGCCGTGGCGCGCCGCGCGGACGTGGTGTGGCACACCTCGGACAACACCCGCGGGGAGGACCCCGAGCGGATCCTGGACGACGCGGCCCAGGGCATCCCTCCCGCCCTGCGGGCCGATCCGGAGCGGTACCACCGCGTGGCGGACAGGGCCCTGGCGGTGGCCCAGGCCATCCGCGCCTGCGGGCCCGGCGACCTCCTGCTCCTGGCCGGCAAGGGCCACGAGCCCTACCAGGACATCCAGGGAACCAAGCATCCCTACAGCGACCGCGCCGCCGCTGAGGCCGCCCTCCAGGGCCGGCCGGTGCCCCGCCCCTGGGCGGTGGCCGAATGAGCACCCTCTGGAGCCTCGCGCAAGCCGCCGCCCGCGTGGGCGGAACGGTCCTGGGCGACGGGGAGGCCACGCCCGCGGCCCTTTCCATGGACACCCGCACCCTCGCGCCGGGCAGCTGCTTCGTGGCCATCCGGGGCCAGCGGGACGGCCACGATTTCGCCCCGCAGGCCGTGGCCGCCGGGGCGGGCTCGGTGATGGCCGACCACGAACTGGCCGTGGACGTGCCCCAGCTCCTGGTCCCCGACACCCTGGCCGCCCTGCAGCGCTGGGGCCAGGCCCGCCTCGAGGCCTTCCGGCCCCCTCACGTCTTCGGCGTCACCGGCTCCGTGGGCAAGACGGGCACCAAGGAGCTGCTGGCCGCGGCCACCGGCGCCTGGAAGACGCCCGGCAACCGCAACAACACCCTGGGCCTGCCGGAGGCCCTGGCCACCCTGCCCGCGGAGACGTCGGCCGTGGTGCTGGAAATGGGCATGAGCACGCCCGGCGAGATCCGCCGCCTCACGGAGATCGCGCCCCCCGACCTGGGGCTGGTCACCAACATCGGCCAGGTGCACATGGAGAACTTCGTGGACGGGCAGGAGGGCATCGCCCGCGCCAAGGGCGAGCTGGTGGCGGGACTCAGGCCCGGCGGCCAGTGGGTGCACCTGGCTTCGGACAGCTGGTGCCGCTGGGTGGCCATGCAGCCCTGGGCCCGCGCCAGGGCCGTGCCCGTGGGCCCGGGAAGCGCCTTCGGGTGGGAGGGCGAGGAATCCCTGGGGCTCCAGGGCGAGCGGTTCGACCTGCGCTTTCCCGGGGGCTCCGTGCCGGTGCGCCTGCGCCTGCGGGGCGCCCACCACGTGCGCAACGCCGCCCTCGCGGGATCCCTGGCCATCCTGGCCGGGTTCGCGCCGGAGGCCGTTGCCAAGGCCATGGGCGAGGTGGACGCGGGCCCCGGCCGGGGCCGGCTCCACGCCCTCAAGGGGGGCGGCTGGCTCCTGGACGAGAGCTACAACGCCATCCGGGAATCCATCCTGGCCTGCGGCGAGGCCCTCCTGACCCTGGAAGGGGGCGACGCCGTCGCGGTGCTCGGGTGCATGCGCGAACTGGGGCCCGCGGCGGCGGCCGTGCACCGGGACACGGGCGAAGGCCTGCGGGCCCTGGGCTTCAACCAGGTGCTTGTCTACGGGGACCACGCCGCGTCCCTGGCCGCGGGCTTCGGCCCCGGGGCCCGGGCCTTCCCGGACTTCGAATCCCTGCGCGACGCCGCGGGAGGCCTCGCCTCCATCCCGGCCGGGGCGCGCATCCTCGTCAAGGGCAGCCGGTTCTGGCGTTCGGAACGGGCCGCCGAGTGGCTTCTCCAAACCTTCTCTTCCGGAAAACCATGATCCACTGGCTCCTCTTCCCCTTCCGCGAGGCCGTACCCGGCTTCACCGTCTTCCGCTACATCACGTTCCGGGCCGCCATGGCCGCGGCCACGGCCATGCTGCTCTCGATCCTCTTCGGCCCCTACGTGATCCGCACCCTCACCCGGCTGAAGATGGGCCAGCACATCCTCCAGGACAGCCCCGAGACCCACCAGGCCAAGGCCGGCACGCCCACCATGGGCGGCCTCCTCATCGTGGGCGCCATCCTGGTCTCGACCCTCCTGTGGTGCGAGCTGCACAGCGGCGTCATCTGGGTCGCCCTGGTCTCGCTGGTGGGCTTCTGCGGCGTCGGGGCCTTCGACGACACCAAGAAGCTCCTGCGCAAGCAGAACCTGGGCCTGCGCAGCTGGCAGAAGATGCTGCTGCTGGTGGCCATCACCCTGGTCGTGTCCTGGCTGATCCTGCACTTCAACCTGCGCGGCACCTCCACCAGCCACCTGTCCGTGCCCTTCTTCAAGAAGTTCCGCCCCGACGTGGGCGTGTTCCTGGTGCCCTGGATCTGCCTGGTGGTGGTGGGCACCAGCAACGCGGTGAACCTCACGGACGGCCTGGACGGCCTGGCCATCGGCGGCACCCTCATCGTGGCCGCCACCTTCGCCATCCTGGCCTACGTGGCCGGCAACGCGAAGATGGCGCAGTACCTCTTCGTCCCCTTCGTCCCCGGCGGCGGCGAGCTGGCCGTCTTCCTGGGGGCCATGAGCGGCGCCTCCCTGGGCTTCCTGTGGTTCAACGCGCATCCGGCCGAGGTCTTCATGGGCGACACCGGCTCCCTGGCCCTTGGAGGCGCCCTGGGCACCGTGGCGATCATGATCAAGCAGGAGCTGCTCCTGGTCATCGCCGGCGGGCTCTTCGTGCTGGAGGCCATGAGCGTGATCCTGCAGGTGGGCAGCTTCAAGCTTCGCGGGGGCAAGCGCATCTTCCGCATGGCCCCCTTCCACCACCACCTGGAACTGGGCGGGCTGAAGGAGACCAAGGTGGTGATCCGGCTGTGGATCACGGCCATCGTGTGCTGCATGCTGGCCCTGAGCTCGCTCAAGCTCCGGTAGCTAGAACACCAGCGGCTCCGGCTCACCGAAGATGAAGCCCTGACCCCAGGGCACGTCCGCGTCGATGACGGCCTGCAGCTCCTCGGTGGTCTCGATGCCCTCGACGATGTAGCCCACCCGCATGCGTTCGGCGAACACGGACAGGGCGTTGAGGAGCGCGGCCTGGTAGGGGCGGCGGTGGATGCCGCGCACGAGGCTCTTGTCCACCTTGAAGAAGTCCGGGGAGAGGCGGGCCATGTGGGCCAGGGAGGCGATGCCCGAGCCCAGGTCGTCCACGGCGATGCGCACGCCCAGGGCCCGCAGGCGCTTTGAGAAGAATTCCAGCTGGTCGAGGCTGTGCCGGGAGTAGCTCTCGGTGATCTCGAAGACGATGCGGTGGGGCGGGATGGACAGGTTCCAGAGCCACGGCTCGATCTGGTACCAGAACTCGGGATGCTCCAGCGTCAGGGGATCCAGGTTCACGAACAGGAGATGGTCGGTGATGGGGTGCATCTCGAGGGTGGTGAAGATGGCCCCCAGGCACAGGAGGTCCAGGCGCACCCGGCTTTCGGCGGAGAGGGATACGTCCACCAGCAGGTCGCCCACGGTCCGCATCACGCCGGGCTGGGTTTCGAAGCGGGTGAGCACTTCGCGCGCCACCGTCGTTCCGTCCTTGAGGTTGATGATGGGATGCGTGAAGGTGACCGCCGGCCGGCGGAAATCCAGAATGCTTTCGAGAAGGGCTTGGTTCATCCGGGTCCGCCTTGCCAACCTCTTATTTTCACTTCTTTTGCCTCCGGTGCCAAACTGGAGGAAAGGAGCGGGCATGGGCAGGGTCGTGGTGGTGGGTGCGGGGCGTTCGGGGATCGGTGCGGCGGAGCACCTCGCGAAAGAGGGCCGGGACGTCGTGGTGACCGAAGGGAAGCCCGGACCCGACCCCGCAGCGGCTGGTCGCCTGTCCGCGAAGGGCATCCCGGCGGTGTGGGGCTCCCACCCCATGACGCTGCTGGACGATTGCGAGGAACTGGTGCTGAGCCCCGGCGTGAGCCCGGCCATCCCCTTCGCGGCGGAAGCCGCCCGCCGGCGGATCCCGGTCATCGGCGAGCTGGAGCTGGCCCACCGCGCCCTGCGGGCCCGCAGGGACGACGCCATGATCCTGGCCATCACCGGCACCAACGGCAAGAGCACCACCACCGACCTCACGGCCCACCTCCTCAAGCAGGCCGGCCTTCCGGCCCGGGCCTGCGGCAACCTGGGCACGCCCCTGGTGGAGGCCATGGAGGGCGCCGCGGAGGGCACCCGCTACGCCCTCGAATGCTCCAGCTACCAGCTGGAGACGGTGCGGGACTTCCACGCCGAGGCCGCGGCGGCCCTGAACCTCACCCCGGACCACCTCGCGCGCCACGGCACCATGGAAGCCTACCGCGCGGCCAAGGTGAGGATCTTCTCCCACCAGACCGAGGGGGACCTGCGCCTGACGCCCCTGGCCGATCCGGCCTTCGAGGCCGCGGCACCGGGCCGGGGGCGAAGCGCCCGTTTCGGCTGGGAGGCCCCGGAGGGCCCCGGGGCCTGGTGCGACGACCACGGCACCCTGTGGCTCATCGACGACCACGGCGAGCATGCCCTGGTGCACCGTTCCCGCCTGCTGATCCCCGGGGACCACAACGTGGAGAACGCCCTGGCCGCGGCCGTGCTGGCCGGACACGGCGGAGCGGACCTGGACGCCATCCGGGAAGGCCTGCGCACCTATCCGGGCCTGGCCCACCGCATCGCCCTCTGCGGGGAGCACAACGGCATCAAGGCCTACAACGACTCCAAGGGCACCAACGTGGACGCCACCCTCATCGCGGTGCGGGCCCTGCCGGGGCCCCTGGTGCTGCTCCTGGGCGGCCAGGACAAGGGCACCAGCTACGCGCCCCTGCGGGAGGCCCTCCAGGGCAAGCTCCGCGGCCTGGTGTTCCTGGGCGAGGCCATTCCCCAGCTGGAGCGCGACCTTGGGGACCTGCCCCACGTGGCCGTCCAGCCCTTCGACGACGCGGTGGCCGCGGCCCTGGGGATGGCCCGCGAGGGCGACCAGGTCCTCATGAGCCCGGCCTGCGCCAGCTTCGACCAGTTCCGGAACTTCGAGGAGCGGGGTGAGCACTTCGAGGCGCTCATCCGGGATTGGGCCAGGGGCTAGCGTGGATCCCGTCGCCGCCGTCCGGTACCTCTCCCTGGCCGGGTCCGGCCCGCATCCCGGGCGGATCCTGGTGGTGGACGCCGGAAGGCAGCGCCTCGGGCTCCTGGAGGACGGCCGCCTCGTGGCGGAGTACGCCGTCTCCACGGCAGCGGCGGGCATCGGCGGGGAAGAGGGCTCGTTCCGGACCCCTCCGGGCTGGCACCGCATCCACGCCCGCATCGGCGGGGGGGCCGCCGCCGGCGCCGTGTTCCGGTCCCGGGTGCCCACGGGCGAGGTCTGGAAGGGCGAGGCCCGCGAGGACGACCTCATCCTGGGCCGCATCCTCACCCTGGAAGGCCTCGAGCCGGGGGTGAACGCGGGGCCCGGGACGGATTCCCTGGAGCGCTTCATCTACATCCACGGCACCAGCCAGCCCGGCCTCCTGGGCACGAGGGCCTCCCACGGGTGCGTGCGCATGGCGTGCGCGGACGTCCTGGACCTCTTCGACCGGGTGCGGGAGGGCGACCGGGTGCTGATCGCCCCGGGCCCCATGGGGCGCCTGCACTTCACCGGGGCCGGGGGCAGCGGCATGAGCGCCCTGGCGCAGTTCGCGGCCGGTGAGGGGCCCGTGAGCGGCAGCGACCGGGGCTTCGACCAGGGCCGCAACCCCGGGGGCCGGGCCCTGCTCGAGAAGGCCGGCGTGCGCGTGGTGCCCCAGGACGGCGGAGGGGTCGCGGGCGCGGCCGCGGTGGTCTACTCCACCGCCGTGGAGGACGACGTGCCCGACATCCGGGAGGCGCGGCGCCTGGGCATCCCGCTTCTCCACCGGTCCGAGCTGCTGGCCCACTACGTGGGCGGGAGAAGGACCCTGGCCTTCACGGGAACCAGCGGAAAGTCCACCTCGGTGGCCATGGCCTTCGAGATCCTGCGCGGGGCGGGCCGCGACCCTTCGGTCCTCACCGGCGGCGAGCTGCGCGCCCTGCAGGCCCAGGGCCTCTGGGGCAACGCCTGGGCCGGAGGCTCGGACATCCTGGTGATCGAGGCCGACGAGAGCGACGGGTCCCTGGTGCGCTACAGCCCCGCCGTGGGCGTCGTCCTGAACCTCCAGAAGGACCACAAGGCCATGGAGGAGGTGGCCGCGATGTTCGCCACCTTCCGCTCCCGGGTCCGCGAGGCCTTCTGCGTGGGCGACGCGCCCAACCTCGAGGGCCTTGCCGAGGGCGCCCTGGTGTTCGGCCCGGGCCCCCGGGCGGCGCTGCGGTGCGAGGACGTGGCGGAGGACCGGGACGGCTGCGCCTTCACGGTGCGGGGCGTGCGATTCAGGCTGCCGGCGCCGGGGATCCACAACGTGGAGAACGCCCTGGCGGCCATGGCCGGATGCCTCTCCCTGGGGGTGCCCCTGCAGGCCATGGCGGCGCCCCTGGCGGCCTATTCCGGGGTGGCCCGCAGGTTCCAGAGCCTGGGAACGGCCGGGGGCGTGGAGGTGGTGGACGATTTCGGCCACAACCCCGCCAAGGTCGCCGCCTCGCTCCGCACCGCGAGGGGCCGCGCCCCGAGGGTGCTGGCCGTGTTCCAGCCCCACGGCTTCGGCCCCCTGCGCTTCCTGCGCGAGGAGTTCGTCGAGGCCTTCGCCGGCGGGCTCCGGCCCGGGGACCGGTTCTGGATGCTGGACGTCTTCTACGCCGGCGGCACGGTCACCCGCGACATCTCCTCGGCCGAGGTGGTGGCGGACATCGCCGCCCGGGGCGCGCAGGCCTTCCACGCGCCCTCGCGGGAATGGCTGGTGGACGAGCTGGCCGCGACCGCCGGGCCGGGGGATCTGGTGCTGGTGATGGGGGCCCGGGATCCTTCCCTCACGGACCTGGCAAAGGCGATCCTGGCGCGCCTCGGCTCCGCAGCACCTCGGCCAGGAGGTTCTTCAGCTCCTTGAGCCGGTACGGCTTCTGGACGAAGGCCGCGGGCCTGACGCCCTCCAGGGCCTGCCGGTCGTAGCCCGAGCTCAGGATGACCGGCACCTCGGGCCTCAGGGCCTGCATCTTCGCGAAGGCGGTGGCTCCGTCCATGCGGGGCATGGTCAGGTCCATGAGCACCAGGTCGGGACCGGCCTCCTCGAAGCGCTCCAGGGCCTCCACCCCGTCCCGGGCCTGGATCACCTCGAAGCCCAGGGTCTCGAGGGCCAGGCCGATGGATTCCAGGATGATCACCTCGTCGTCCACCAGGAGGAGCCTGCCGGAGAACCCGCTCCCGGGGTCGGGCGCGGCCTCGGGCCGGGGCGCGGCGGTGCCGCGGGAGGCGGGGAAGAAGACCTGGAACGAGGACCCCTCGCCCTCGCGGCTCCGGATGAGGATGCCGGCCTTGTGGCCCTTGAGGATCCCCAGCATGGCCGAGAGGCCCAGGCCGCGGCCCTTGACCTTGGTGGTGAAGAAGGGGTCGAAGATCCGCGAGAGCACGCCGGGGCTCATGCCGCAGCCGGTGTCCTCCACCTCAAGGACCACGAAGGCGCCCGGCTCCAGGTCCTGGGCGGGGAAGGCGGCGCGGATCCGGGCCTCGTCGAGCTCCTCCGCCCGGGTCGTCACGCGGATGACGCCCTCCTTGTCCCCCAGGGCGTCCGAGGCGTTGGTGACCAGGTTCATGACCACCTGCTGGATCTGGGCGGCGTCCCCTTCCACCGCGGGAAGATTCCCGGCCAGCTGGATGGAGAGGGTCGCCCCCTTGGGGACGGTCACCTTGAGGAGGTGGACCATCCCGTTCACCACGGTGTCCAGGTCCTGGGGCTTGACGGAGAATCGTCCCTTTCCCGAGTAGGCCAGCATCTGCCGGGTGAGCTCCGAGGCCTTGAGGACCGCGTTCTCCACGGCCTCCAGGTGGCCCAGGGCGGGGGAGCCCTCCGGCAGCTTGAGCTGGGCGAGGTTCAGGTTGCCCATGATGGCGGTGAGGAGGTTGTTGAAGTCGTGGGCGATGCCCCCGGCCAGGACGCCCAGGCTCTCCAGCTTCTGGGAAAGGCGCAGGGCCTCCTCCATCCGGCGCTTCTGGGTCATGTCCCGGGCGCTGCCGACGATGCGGTGGATGCGGCCCGAGTCGTCCTCGATGGGCACGAGGGTGGTGGAGAGGTATCGGGAGCCGTCGGGGCCGGGTATCTCCTCCTCGAAGGTCACGGGCCTGCGCGCGGCGATGCATTCCCGGTCGTGGGCGATGAAGGCGGCTGCGAGGCCGGGCGGGCAGAAGGCCTCGAAGGGAAGGCCCGCCACGTCCTGGGCCCTGCGCCCCAGGAAGGATTCGGCGGCGGGGTTCATGCCCTCCAGCAGCAGCTCTCCCAGGGGACCGACGCGAATCCAGAAGAGCGCGTCGGGCGTGTGGCTCTGCAGGGCCTGGAAGCGGTCCTCGCTTTCGCGCAGGCGCTCCTCCTGGCGGCGGCGCTCGGTCTCGTCCATGGCGATCAGCACCGCGCCGACCACCTTTCCCTTCTCCGTCATGGGCCCCATGATGGTGCGGTACCAGCGGGGTTCCCGGTCAGGCCCCCAGCCCTGGCCCTCGAAGACCTCGCGCCCGGATCCCTCCAGGATCCGTGCCAGGGCCCGGGCGCCCAGGGCCTTGGCGTCACCGGTCATCCCGTCCAGGAAATCCTTGCCGATGACGTCGGCCAGGGCGAAGCCTTCGGCGACCTTGTTCAGGAAGAGGATGTGCCCCCCCCGGTCAAGAAGGGCGATGTAGGCCGGGACATGGGCGGTGATGGCGGCGATGAGGTCGGTGAGGTTGCCCAGGGCCTGCTGCGCGTCCTCCTGGGCGGTGACGTCGCGGGTGATGGTCAGGAGGCAGGGGAGGCCCTCCAGGGAGACCAGGCGCCCCGACATCAGGCCCTTCATGAGGGTTCCGTCCTTGCGCCGGAAGGTGAACAGGGTGGCGTCGAACTCGCCCTTCGCCTTGAGCAGGGTGGTCATCCTCTGCCGTTCCTCGGGGTACGCCCAGATGTCGAGCTCGACGGAGGTCCGGCCCAGGACCTCGTCGCGCTTCCAGCCCGTGAGGCGCTCGAAGCCGGTGCTCACCTCCAGGTAGGTGCCGTCGTCGAGGCGCGTGATGTTGATCGCGTCCGGGCTGGCGTTGAAGGCCAGGGCGAACCGGGTTTCGCTCCGGCGCAGGGCGGCTTCCGCCGCCATGTGGGAGGTGATGTCCCTGATGAAGAGGAACTGGAGGTCGGTCCCCCCGTGGGAGACCCGGGCCCGGGTCATCTCCGCGTGGATCCGGCCTCCGGCGCGGTCCACCAGCACCGTTTCCAGGGCCTTCGTCCCGTCCACGCCGGGGAAGGCGTCCGGAGCCAGGACCTTCAGGTCCAGGCCCGGGAATTCCTCCGCCCCGTACCCCAGCAGCGCGCAGGCCGAGGCGTTGGCGTAGCGGATCCGGCCGTCGGGGGCCACCCCCAGCACCGCGTCCGGGGCGCAGTCGAGCCCCTCGCCGAGGAGGTCGGCGGAAAGGGGTTCCCGGGTCGGAGGAGCGTCGGGGGGAGGCATGCCGGGTACCTTCAGCACGGTGCGCGCGAAATGGGCTGTTGCCTGATGATAATGGATATCGGGCGATCCGGGGCATAGCGAATCGACCCTGGGGGCTTTGACCTTTTCGGCCAGTCTTGCGCTGAAAAATAATTAATTTATTTTTTGCCATGGTCCTCACGCTCTGCCTGCCCGCCCTCCTCGCCCTGGCCGCCCCCGCCCAGCCTTCACCCCGCAACCTGGTGGATTTCCGTGTGGAGCGGGCCCCCGACCCCCCGGCGCTGCCCGGGTGGACCCTGCCCGAACCGCCGGACCCGCCCCTGGTCAAGGGCCGGGGGCGCGACGGGGCCGGAGACGTGTGGGACTATGCGCCGGAGTCGCGGTCCCGGAGCCTTCCTTCCAGCGGGCGCTCCGGGTGCCGGGATTCGTTTCGCCGGTGAAAGGGCCGTTGCGTCCTCTGGAAGGCTTGATCGCAGGTGCGGATGGCGTCGGTGTCGAATGATGGGCCTATACGAGGTTTTTTCATATCTCTTTTTCATCCTCGTCCATCTGCCTTCATCCCCGGCCCGTTCTTTCAGGCGGTGCGGGTCGGCGGGCTACGGTTCGGCTTTGCACCTGGTGTAGGTAGACCGAATCAACGGAACCATCTTGTCCCGCTCTTTCGTTCTT
>DBMS01000176.1:0-5529 GCA_002297665.1 Holophagaceae bacterium UBA692
GCGCAGCGACCGCGCGGTCCCCCCTCGTTCATATCAATTGACCTTCTTGGCCTCGATGTTGAGCTCGACGTCCACGTCGTCGCCCACCAGGCCCGGGCCGTAGGAGACGCCGTAGTCCATGCGGTTGATCCGCACGGCGCCCTCGAAGGCGGCGACCACGTTCTTCCAGGGATCCACGGCCGTGCCCAGGCTGGTGACGGGGAGCACGAGGGTCTTCGAGACGCCCTTCATGGTGAAGGTTCCGGTGATCTCGAGCTTGCCCTTGGCCACTTCCTTCACGGCCGTGCTCTTGAAGGTGATGACCGGGAACTTCGCGACGTCGAAGAAGTCGGGGCCCTTGAGGTGGGCGTCTCGCTTGTCCTCGTTGGTGGAGATGGTGGCCACGTCGATGGTCACGTCCACGCTGGACTTCGTGATGTCGGCGGTGTCGACCCGCACGGTGCCCTCGGCCTTGCCGAACCGGCCCTGGACCTTGGAGAGCAGGTGGCGCACCCGGAAGCCGACGCTGGAGTGCACGGAGTCGATCTTGTACGTGTCGATGGTGGAGGGAATGGCAGCCATCAGGCCAGCCGAGGGAGCGGAAAGCATCAGGGCGACGATGGGGAGCGCGAGGGTGGAAGCGGGGTTTCGCATGGGGGTCTCCGATTAGGTGTTCAAACACCATATAGCCATGGTAGACTCCTTTTTTGATGTTGCAACACCTTTTTTGGGAAACCGCTCCACCCCAGGGAGGCCGCCGTCATGCCGATCCGCGAAGAGCTCCAGATAACTAAGACCATGTCGCCCGGGCAGGAGCTCCTGCTCTCCATCCTCCTCACCCGGGAGGTCGTGGCCCGCCTCTCCGACGAGCGCCTCTTCCGGCCCGCCGGGATCACGGACCAGCAGTTCAACGTGCTCCGGATCGTGAAGGGCGGTCCTCCGGAGGGTTCGCTGATCCGGGAGATCCGGCGGCGCATCCTCACCTGCAGGGCGGACGTGCCGCGGCTCGTGGACCGCATGGTGCGCGCCGGCCTGGTGACGCGCCGGGAGGACCCCGCGGACCGGCGGGGCTGCCTCGTGAGCCTCACGGCCGCGGGCGAGGAACTCCTGGCGGCCCTGGCCCCCGTGCACGACGCCCTGTGCCGGGAGGTGGCCGCACTGCTCCCGGAGGAGGCCCGCATCGCGCTGTCAGGTCACCTGGAGGCCCTGCGGGCGGGGATCCAGCGCACGTTCCGGGAGGGGTGAACGGGTCCGCGGGGCGGCCGCGTCAGCGCTTTTCCGCCTTCACGGTGCGCCCGTTCCGCTTGATGAGGACGGCGACGACCTTGCCGGCGGCGTCCCGGGTGAAGGTGAATTCCGCGCCGGCGCCCGGGGCCTGGAAGACGTCCTTGTCCACGGGCTCGACCAGCACCTCGGGCTGGTCCGTGCCCTGCACGTAGAGAAGGGTCTCCCGGCGGAAGACCTTGACGGTGAAGTCGTCGGAGGCGCGGTACCTGCCCACCAGCTTCTGGAGCGCGGCCGCGTCCATGCGATCGGGCTGGATCCGCTCGGCCTGCACCTGGCCTCCGCCCTGGCGGAGGAAGAAGGCGTACCCGCCCGCGCCCCGCACCGGGCGGAGCACGGCATCCAGGTCCAGGGCGTAGAAATCGCCGGCGCTGTCGAAGCCCAGGTCCAGGGCGGGCCGGTCCTCGATCTGCGCGACGAGGCCGGCGTCCTTCTTCCAGACCGCGATCCGGGTTCCGCCGGGAAGGGCGTACCGCCCCGTCATTCCTTCCAGGAGCCCTTCGCCCGGGGGCACCGGGCGGCGTGGGAACCCCGGCGCGGGAACGCTGTCGTCCAGCAGGGAGAGGCCCATGGGCACGAGCCCTCCGAGGTTGGAGAGGGACGTGTCCGCCAGGAGCACGACGCCCTGGCGCTTCTCGGGATCCAGGGCCACGAAGCTGGCGAACCCGCCGGTGGCGCCTTCGGCGTGGAGGATCTTCCGCCCGGCCACGGTGACGACCATCCAGTTCATGGCCATGGGCGGCAGGGTCCCCTCGAAGGGAACCCGGGTGCGCTCCAGGGCGGGGGTGATGGAGGAGGCGCGCCGGCCCAGGGCGGCTTCCACGTAGCGGACCATGTCGGCGAGGGAGGCGCGCACGCCGCCCGCTCCGGCCATTTCCGGGGGGAAATCCCAGGGGCCGGCGGGGCGCCCGTTGGAGGCGTGGCCCTGGGCCTCGTTCCGCCCCGTGCGCCGGATGCGCGCGTCCTCCATGCCCAGGGGCTTGAAGACCTCCCGGGCCAGGAGGGCCTCGTAGTCCATGCCCGCGCGCCGCGCCAGGCCGGAGGACAGCAGCATCATGGCGAAGCTGGAAGGGCGGCCGCGGGTGCCCGGGGCCGCCTCGAGCCGGACGTCCTCCAGCGAGCCCAGGAGCTGGGCGGGCGTGAGGGAGGCGAAGGGGTTCAGGGCGTCCTCGGGCCTCAGGCGGGCCGGAAGGGAAGGCAGGCCGGAGCGTTGGGAGAGGACGTGGGCGAGGGTGATGGGCTTGCCTTCGAAGGCGGGCACCTGGGCCTCGGCGGGCAGCAGCGTGGACAGGGGGTCGTCCAGCGACGCCTCGCCCTTCAGGACCCGGTCGGCCACCAGGGCGGAGGCCATGGTGCCGGCCACGGCTCCGATCTCGAAGGCGGTGTGCGCGTCCACCCTGGGGGCGCGCCCGGGGTCCGCCGAGACGAAGACCTCGGCCGGAGCGTCGCCCACCAGGGCGGCCGCGACGGTGATCCCGGTGCGGTCGCCCAGGAAGCGCGCCTCCAGCGCGGAGCGGAGCCGCTGCTGGGGGGTGGACGCGGTCAGGGCGGTGGCGGCCAGGAAAAGGGCAAGGGCATGGTGTTTCACGATCGGCTCCCACCCTGACCATAGCCTAGGAGCCTGTCTACGTGCTAGGAGGCCCCGCGATGATGGCACCCGGGCGCGGCGCGGGTTCGATGTTATATTCAGCTCTCCTCTTCCGGAACGTCCATGAGCCTCCAGGGCCCCAGCGCAGCGCGGCAGGACCCCCTGGGCGGTCTCGGAGGCCACCTGGGCGGCTGGCGGGCCTACCTCTTCGCGGCCCTCGCGGCCCTGGCGACCCTGGGGCTGCGCCTGGCGTGGCCCACCGCGTTCGGGCAGCGGCCATTGATGATCCTGTTCATGCTGCCCATCATCTTCAGCGCCTTCCTGGGCGGCCTGGGCCCGGGGCTCCTGGCGACGGGGCTCTCGGCCCTGCTGCTGGTCGTGTTCCTGGTCCCGCCCACCCATTCGCTGGCCATCGGCAATCTGTTCGACCTGGTCCAGCTCTCCTTCCTGGTGGCCAGCGGGGTCCTGGTGAGCGTCCTCGCGGGGGCCTTCCTGCGATCCCGGGCCAAGGAGGCCGCCGCCATCGCCGAGCTCCAGGCCGCCCTGGAGGAGGACATGGCCGCCCACCGGGCCCTGGGGGCGAGCGAGAACTCCCGCCAGATCCTGGACGCCCTCTACCGCGGGCTCATGGAGACCACCCCCGCCGGCTGCTTCGTCACCGACGGCGACTGGCGGATCATCCTGGTGAACCAGGCCTACGTCCAGCGCTCGGGGTACGGCCGGGAGGAGCTGCTGGCCATGCGGGTCCCCGATCTGGCCGTGGACCCGGGCGACGCGCCCTACCGGCGGATCCAGGCCGAGGGGCAGGTGAGGTTCGAGACGAGGCACCGCGCCCGGTCCGGGGAGATCTGGCCCGTGGAGGTCGTGGCCTCGTTCTCGCCCATGGAGGGCGGGCGCTGCTTCGTGTTCTGCCAGGACATCACCGAACGGGTCGCCGCGCTCGAGACCGTGCGGTCCATGGAGCACTTCAACCGCGCCATCCTGGATTCCGTCAACGCCCACCTGGCGGTGCTGGACCCCCGCGGCGTCATCCTCGCGGTCAACGCCCCCTGGAAGCTCTTCGGCAGGTCCCGGGGCCTGGGACCGGGCGCCGAGGTGGGGGACGACTACCTGGCCGCGTGCGAAAGGGGCGCGGAGGAAGGCGCTCCCGGCGCCCGGGAGGCCCTGGATGGCATCCGCGCGGTCCAGGAAGGCCGGCTGCCGGGGTTCTCCCTGGAGTACCCCTGCGACTCCCGCGGGGAAAGGCTCTGGTTCACCATGAACGTCACCCCCCTGGGGAACTCGGGGGGCGGCGTGGTCATCACGCACCTGGACAACACCGCGCGCAACCGCATGGAGATGGCCCTGGTGGAAAGCGAGAAGCGCTTCCAGGACATCGCCAGCGCCTCCTCGGACTGGTTCTGGGAGATGGACCGGGAGGGCCGCTACACCTACGCCTCGGAGAGCGTGGCCAAGGTGCTGGGCTGGACGCCCGCGGAGATGACCGGACGATCCGTGCTGGACGGCTTCGCCCCCGGGGACCGCGCCGGCATGGAGGCCCGGTACCAGAGGCTCTTCTCAGAGGCCCGGGGCTTCCGCAACCTGCCCGCCGCGCAGCTGCGCAAGGACGGGACCCTCTGCCACCTGCTCACCTCGGGCACGCCCCTGCTGGACGAGGCCGGGGCCCTGAAGGGCTTCCGGGGCCTGGACCGGGACGTCACGGACGTGAGGGCCGCGGAGGAGCAGCAGCGGAGGCTGGAGGGGGAGCTGGTCCAGGCGCAGAAGCTGGAATCCATCGGCAGGCTCGCCGGAGGCGTCGCCCACGACTTCAACAACATGCTCGGCGTCATCCTCGGGCAGGCCGAGGTAGCCATGATGATGCCGGGCTCCCAGCCGTTCCACGCCCACCTCGGGGAGATCATCAAGGCCGCGCGGCGCTCCGGGGACCTCACCCGCCAGCTGCTGGCCTTCGCCCGCAAGCAGGTCATCACGCCCCGGCCGCTGGACCTGAACGAGACCATCCAAGGCATGCTGAAGATGCTGGGCCGGCTCATCGGAGAGGACATCACCCTGGCCTGGATGCGCAAGGAGGGCCTCTGGACGATCCGCATGGACCCCTCCCAGATCGACCAGATCCTGGCCAACCTCGCCGTCAACGCCCGGGACGCCATCCTGGGGGTGGGCAGGGTCTCGATCTCCCTGGAGAACGTCCGCGTGGACAGGGACTTCCTGCGAGAGCACCCGGAGGCGGTGGAGGGCGATTTCGTGGCGCTCTCCGTGGCCGACACGGGCTGCGGGATGGACCCCGAGGTCATCAAGCACATATTCGAGCCCTTCTTCACCACGAAGGCCNNGGCAAGGGCACGGGGCTGGGCCTCGCCACCGTCTTCGGGATCGTCAAGCAGAACGAGGGCTTCATCCTCGTGGAAAGCCGGCCCGGGCAGGGCACGCGATTCCGCATCTACCTGCCGCGCCACCAGGGCCCGGAGGCCGGGGCAGGGGAGGGCGCGGCCCCNNGCCATTCCCGCGGGCCACGGCGAGACGATCCTTCTGGTGGAGGACGAGGCCACCGTCCTGGTGGCGACCCGGACGCTCCTGGAGCAGCTGGGGTACGTGGTCCTGCCGGCCCAGGGCGCCGCGAAGGCCCTGGAGATCGAGGGCGGCTTCGGGGGGACCCTCGACCTGCTCCTCACCGACGT
>DBMS01000176.1:5555-5787 GCA_002297665.1 Holophagaceae bacterium UBA692
GGTCCTGTTCATGAGCGGATACACCGCCGACATCCTGGATCCCCACGGGGTCCTGGAGGAGGGCGTGCACTTCCTCCAGAAGCCCGCCTCCCTCCTGGAGATGGCCCGCGGCGTGGAGGGGGCCCTGGGGCGCCGGCCCAGGGTATGATGGGGGCCTCCAAGGTGGAATCCGCATGCGAAAAGCCGCAGCCATCCTGTTCATCCTGGCCACGGGCCTCGTCATCGGCTGGTG
>DBMS01000196.1 GCA_002297665.1 Holophagaceae bacterium UBA692
GGCGCTCCACCTCCCGGCGCGCCTGGCCCAGGAGCATCAGCGGGGCGCCGCTGGGGTCGTCCTCCACGGCCTGGCGCAGCGCGGCCAAGGCCTGGGGGACCGACCCGCCCTGCCAGGCCCGGGACCACGCGAAGGCGGTCTGCTCGCCCAGCCGGAAGGTCGCCTTGTCCACCAGGTCGCCCTCCACCCGGCGGTCCTCGGCCAGCAGGTCCAGGACCTCCAGGCAGCGGCGCAGGATGCCTGGGTTGCCGCCCATGCGGGACGCGATGCGCTTGGCCACGCCCGAACCCAGGCGCAGCCCCATNNCATCCGGGCGGCCTCGGCCTCCACCCACCCCGGGGCCTCCTTCTCGTCCATGGCCCCCAGCTTAAGGACCCTGCCCTGCTTGACCCAGTCGCTGAAGGGCTTGGCGCCGAGGATCTTGCCGGGACCCGCGGAAAGGGCGCCCCGGGCCACCAACAGCAGCCGGGTGGACGGCAAGGGCTCCTGGATGAGGCGCTTGACCGACGGGGGCAGTTCCTTGGCCTTTTCCAGGAGGTTGTCGGCCTGGGGAACCAGGACCACCCGGTCGGCGCCCAGGGGCGCGGACTCCGTGAGGGCGTTGACCACCTCCGCCCAGGGGCAGCCTTCGGCGCACACCGTGAAGGAGAACACTTCCCATTCCGGATCCACGTGCACGGCCTTCCAGGCCTCCACCGCGGCCCTGCGGCCGTCGCTGTCCTCCCCGTGGAGGAGGGCGTAGGGCGCGTCGAGCCAGGTACCTGGAATGGCCATTCAGTCGCTCCCTTCCAGCAGCTGGGTCAGGAAGCTCTCGGCGAAGTCGTCCGAGAGGGTTCCCAGCACCCGCAGTTCCTGGTTGTTGAAGCTGGCGAAGTTCTGGTCGACGCGGTACTGGTTGGAGAAGGTCAGCCCGGGCCGCTGGACCACCACGTCGCCGGTGACGCCGTCCAGCAGCTGCACCGAGGCCACCACCACCACCTCCACCCGGGTGGCGCTGCCGGCCGAGCCCTTCACGGAATCGCTGCCCAGGGACAGGCCCAGGGCGCGCACCTCGTAGCGCTCCAGGGCCCCCTGGAGCACCCAGCGGCTGGCCGCGCTCTGGGGCACCAGGCGCCAGGGGGACGCGGCCACGATGCGGTTCTCCAGGGCCTTCCGGAAGGTCTCCTCGGCCCCCAGCCTGGGGGTGTTGTTGCGGAAGGCGGCGATGCGCACGGTCTGACCCTTGGCCATCCAGGCCGCGGCCCGGGGGCGGGTGTCCAGGCGGTGGTAGCCGCAGCCCAGCAGGAGGAGGCCGGCCAGCGCCGGCGCGATTCGACGGGCCATGGGGCGCTTTCAGGCGGGGTTGTAGATGCCCACGTAGGGGAGGTTGCGCAGCTTGCCTTCCAGGTCGAGGCCGTAGCCCACCACGAAGTGGTCCTCGATGGAGAACCCGATGTAGTCCACCGGAACCTCCACGCGGCGCCGGCTGGGCTTGCTGAGCAGGGTGCAGATCTTCAGGCTGGCGGGTTCCCGGTCCAGCAGCAGGTTGCGCACCTTGTGGAGGGTGAGGCCGGTGTCCACGATGTCCTCCACCACCAGGGCGTGGCGGCCCCGGATGGACTTGTCGATGTCGGTGAGGATCTTCACCTCGCCGGTGGACTCCAGCCCGTGGCCGTAGCTGGCGACCCGCATGAAGTTCACGTCCATGTCGAGCTTGATGGCCCGGGTCAGGTCGGCGAAGAAGGGATAGACGCCGTTGAGGAGGCCGATGACGACCAGGTCCTTGCCCGTGTAGTCCCGGGAGATCTCCTCGCCCAGTTCGGCCACGCGGGCGGCGATCTGGGCCTCGGTGAGCAGGGGGTAGATGCGGCTGAGGGAAGCGGACATGGGTTTCTCCAGATTCTTTATACCATTCAACCCCGGCCCCGCCCCCGGGGTCTAGTAGGCATGACCCGCGTCCGGGTCTTGTGCTTTGCGGATGGGCCACTGATGATATCCTTTGCGATCCCAGCCAGAGACGAGAGGTTGATGCAGCAGGCCGCCCTGGATTCCCCTTATCACGGTCCCGAGATCCAGGAATGGGTCTTGGCCGCGCAGGCCGGGGACCAGGCCGCCTTCGGCAAGCTGGTGGAGCGCTTCCAGCGGGACGTTTACGGCAAGGCCTTCTCCATCCTCAAGAATCACCTGGATGCCGACGATGTGGTGCAGGAGACCTTCCTCAGGGTCTTCCGGGCCCTGCCCGGCTTCCGGTTCGAGTCCTCCTTCCGCACCTGGCTCATCACCATCACCACCCGCCAGGCGCTCAATTTCCTGGGGCGGACCCGTTCCAGCCACGAAAGCCTGGACGGCGCCCCCGACGGCCCCGAGCACCTGGCGCTCCGGGTGGAGGACAACCAGATGTCCACGCTCCTGGACCAGGAGTCCAGGCGCCTGCTGCGGGACGCCCTCCCGCGCCTGCCCAGGCGCCAGCGCCAGGCCCTCATGCTCAAGATCGAAAACGATTGGAAATACGAGCAGATCGCTTCGGAAATGAACATTTCCGTGGGCAGCGTCAAGGCCCACGTGTTCCACGCCATCCAGAACCTGTCGCACCTGATCAAAGGGGGAAGGCCATGACGACCTGCCTTGAAGCCCTCGCCGCCATCGAAGTGGATCCCCTGGACCTGCCGCCCGGGGTGGAGGCCCACGTGAAGGGCTGCGCCGGCTGCTCGGAAGCGAGGGTCACCTGGCTGGCCCTGGAGGACGCCCCCGCCGTCCTGGCGCCTGCCGGCTATTTCGAGCAGCTGCCCGGGAGGGTGCTGCGCAAGCTGCCCAGCCGGCCCCGCGCGGGCCGCCGCCAACCGGCCCTGTGGGCCCTGGCCGCCGGCCTCCTGGCGGCCGTGGGGTTCGGCGGCTTCTGGCTGGGACGGGCCAACCGCCAGCCCCTGGTGGAAGCCGCCTACGCGCCGCAGACCGTGGAACTCCCCGCCGCGCTGCCCGAAACCCCGTTCCTGGAAGGGGAGGACGAGGTGGCCCAGCTGCGCGGGCTCACCCCGGAAAAGGCCGACACGGTGCTCGAGGGCCTGGAGGCCAAGCCCGCCAAGGTGCCCCAGCCCGCCAAGGAAACCAAGCGATGATCCGCCCGGAGGCCCCCGTGATGCGCATGGCCCTGATGCTCGGCCTTTCCGCCGCCCTGGCCGCCCAGGGCCGGCCCCAGGGGCCGCACCGCAACGAAGCCGCCCGGCCCAGCCGGGTCCAGGACCCCCAGTTCATGGCCCGGCTCTTCCAGTGGCGGGTCAACCGGATCACCCGGGTGCTCGGCCTGACCGAGGACCGGGCCCGGGTCATGGCCGAGAAGTGGGGCCGCTGGGACCGGGAGCACATGGAACGGGGCCAGCAGACAGCGGAGATCCGCAAGCAGTTCCACCAGATCCTCATGGGCCCCGAGGCCGAGGACGAGAAGAACGTCCGGCTCAAGCCCGTGGTGGACCAGTACATGACCCTGCGCCGCGCCCAGGAGGCCGGAAGGAAGCAGTTCGAGGAGGACATCCGGGCGGGGCTCTCCCCCGCCCAGCAGGCCCGGCTCATCATCGTGATGGAGGAGATCCAGCAGCGGCTTAGGGAGGGCCTCCGGGACGCGAAGTAGCTACCGCCCGCGCTTGCGGGGCTTGGCCGGGGGCGGCGGGGGCTCGCCGCTTCCCGTTTCCAGGATCATGGGCACCACCACGGGCCGGGTCTGGGTGGTCTTGCGGATGGTGCGGCGCAGCGACTGGCGCAGGAACTCCACCAGCAGGTCCCGGTCCTTGCGCACCTCCCGCGGGGCCTCCTCGAAGGCGTTCTTCACGGTGGCCCTGAGCAGCTCGGAATAGGCCTGGTCGTCGTTGAGGACGACGAACCCCCGGGTGAGGATGGAGGGCTCCGCGGCCAGGTCCCCGGTCTCGGGATCCAGCACCAGCGTCGCGATGACGATGCCGTCCTCCTGGAGGATGAGGCGGTCGTGGATGACCCGGGCGTCCACCATGTGGTCCACGCCCTGGTCCACGAAGCACTTGCCAACTGGGACGCTGCCGGCCTCCTGGACCCGTCCGTCCTTGAACAGGCGCAGGCACTCGCCGCCGTCCAGGAAGAGGATGTGCTCCTTGTCGTAGCCCATGGACGCGGCCAGCTGGGCGTGGACCTTGAGGTTCCGGTAGGTGCCGTGCACCGGCACCATGTGGCGCGGGCGCACCATGGAGATCATCGCGGCCGAATCGGGTCGGTGGCCGTGGCCCGTGGCGTGCACGACGCCCAGGCCCTCCAGGGTGGTCTCCGCGCCCAGGCGGGCCGCGGTGTCCAGCGTGCGGGAGATGCTCACCTCGTTGCCCGGAATGGCGCGGGAGCTGAGCAGGAGCCGGTCGCCGTCGACCATCTTCACGCCCTTGACCTCGCCCTTGAGGATGCGCTGCAGGGCGGCCATCTCCTCGCCCTGGGAACCGGTGCAGAGCACCGCGACCTGCTTCGGGGGGAAGAGGGGAACTTCCTTGGGCTCGATGAAGAGGTCGTCGGGAAGCGCCAGGCGCTTGAGGCTCCGGGCCACGGCCACGTTGCGTTCCATGGAGCGCCCAAGGAGGCAGACCTTGCGGCCCTCTTCGTAGGCCAGGTCCAGGAATATCTGGATGCGGTGGATGTTGGAGCTGAAGGTGGCCGTGAAGAGCTTGCCCTTGGTGGCGCGGAACGCGTCCCGCAGGCCGCCGCGGCATTCCTCCTCGCTGGGGGTGGGCTTGGTGTTGAGGATGTTCGTGGAGTCCGACAGCAGCACCGCCACGCCCGCGTCGCCCAGTTCCTTCAGGCGCGCGGTGCCGGTGAGGCGCCCGTCCACGGGGGTGGGGTCCAGCTTGTAGTCGCCGGTGTGCACCACCACGCCCCAGGGGGTGTGCAGGGCGATGGCGCACGCGTCCGGGATGCTGTGGGTGACGGGGATCCACTCCGCCTGGATCTCGCCGCGGCCCACCTTGACCCGGGCGAAGTCCTCCACCACGTGCATGTGGCGGGGGCTCCAGAGCTCGTGTTCCTTCAGCTTCCCCTCCAGGAGGCCCATGGTGAAGGCGGTGCCGTAGACCGGCACGGGCCAGCGCTCCAGGAAGTAGGGCAGCGCGCCCAGGTGATCCTCGTGGCCGTGGGTGAGCAGCACCGCGTCGATGTGGTCGGCGAAGGGCTCCAGGTACGCGAAGTCGGGAATGATGCTGTCGATGCCGGGCTGGTCCTCGGAGGGGAAGAGCTGGCCGCAGTCCACCAGGAAGAGGCTACGGGCGGTGTGGACGACCAGGGCGTTCATGCCGAATTCCCCCAGGCCGCCGATGGGGATGAGCCGCAGCTCGTCCTTGGCGGGGGGGTTCTGCCAGTCGATGAAGGGGGGAGAGGAGAAATCCATTGAATGCTTTCAGGAAAGGGCGTGGAACAGATCGAGCCACGTGCGGGGGGGGATCGCTTCCGCCCTCACGGCGGGCGCGAGGCCCTGGGAGGCGAGAAGATCCCGGATCTTTTCGGGGGGCAGCCAGCCCTGCCAGTTGTTGGCGAGGGTCTTGCGGCGATGGTTGAAGCTCCGGTGCAGGAGGGCCAGCAGGTCCCCGCGGACCTCCAGGGCCGGCGCGCCGGGATGGGGTTCGAAGAGCAGCACGGCCGAATCCACCTTGGGCGCCGGGCGGAAGGCCCCCGGCCCCAGCTTCAGGACCCGGGTCACCCGGCAGCAGAGCTGGGCCAGCACGGACAGGGGGCCGTAGTCCTTGGTGGAGGGCCGGCCCAGGATCCGCTGGGCCACCTCCAGCTGGAACATGAAGACCATGCGTTCCCAGGGCACCGGCTCCACCAGGAAGCGGCCCAGGATGGCGGTGGAGGCGTTGTAGGGGAGGTTCCCCGCGACGGTGAAGGCCGGTCCCTCCGGCAGGGCGGCGTGCACGGCGTCCCCCTGGATCAGGTGGAAGCCCGCGACCCCCTGGAAGCGCCGTTCCAGCACGGCCACCGCCTCCGGATCCAGTTCCACCGCCCACAGGGGGCGCCCGTCCTCCAGGAGCGGCGCGGTGAGCACGCCGGGGCCGGGGCCGATCTCCAGAATCCGGGTGGCCGGGCTGGCCAGCACGGACCCCACGATGGCCTGGATGGCGGACGGCTGCACAAGGAAATGCTGGCCGAACCCTTTCTTCGGTGTCAGTTTCAGGGGTTCGGCGATATCAAGCTCCACGCGTTCAGCTTAGCAGGCTACCCGCTTCAGCGGACGATCCGCCACGCTCGCTTGACTGGTGGTCCCCTTTCGTCGACCCGTTCATCGGGGATCGTCACGTAGACCTCCCGGGTCTGCACGAAGGGGCGGGGCCCCAGCGCCCGGCCCACCACCTTCAGGCGCCAGAGCCCGGAGCCCGGCCAGCGGCGGGCAGGTCCCAGGTAGCGGGCCCGAACTTCGCCCTCCTGGGCCGGTTCCCGGGGGAAGACCCAGGGGGGCACCGCCAGGGCGAAGCCGGCCTCCTCCCCCCCGGCCGTCGCCGGAAGCGCCTTCCAGCCCTCCCGCATGAACCAGGCTTCGGCGCCGTCGGCGGCCAGGGCCGCCCAGGCCCCCCGCAGGGCCTCCCCTTCCGTGACCAGGTCCCGGATCACGGCCCGGTGCACCATCCACGCCGCCCCGGCGCACAGCGCCAGGACCGCCAGGGCCATGAGGAGGGCGGCGCCGCCCCTCAAGGCGCGCGCCCATTCCGGGGGACCCGCGCCAGCACGAGGGCGCACCGCTCCCCGGCGGGGCCCCGGGACGCCAGGGTCACCCTCACCGCCGGACAGGCCGCTTCCAGGTCCACCCGGAAGGCCTCCACCCGCTCCGCCAGCACCCGGGCCCGCCCCCCGCCGCGCACGCGCACAAGGTTCGTTCCCTCGAGCCGGTAGGCCAGGCTGCGCCCGATGCGCAGGAACGCCACGGGCGCCCCCTCCGCATGGGCCCGGGGGGGCTCCCCTTCCAGGGCCGCCGCGATCGCCTCCCCCGTGTCCCCGGGCCGCAGGTCCAGCGGACCCGTGAGCCGGAGGGCTTCCCAGGCCCCGTCCTCCACGAGCAGAACGTCCCCCGCCTTCAGCTTCACGGACCGTTCGGCGCTCACCCGGACGCGGCGGGTGAGGGGCGCGGGGTCCCCCACCGGGAGGGGGGCGTCCAAGCGGCCCAGGTGCGGACCCACCTCGTCCTTGATGATGACCAGTTCCCCTGACGGACCCACGGCGAGCCCCGGCCCCCCCAGGGGCCCCGCGATGGGAACCTGGAAGCCCGCCTCCTGCAGGTCCCAGGAAAGCTGTTCCGCCGCCCGGCGCAGCCCCCGGCGGAGCGCCACCCGCTCCACCGTCCGGCCCAGGGTTTCATAGCAACCCTTCAGGAACAGAAGCAGTCCAGCTGTCAAACACGCCATCAACAGCAGCGCCACCACCAGTTCCACCAAGGAATGCCCCCGTTCATTCATGGCCCACCCAAACGCCCAGCCGGAGCGCGCCTCCGGGCCAGGACGCCCGGGCCTCCCGCCGGTCCCCTACCCTGCCCACCTCCACCTCCACCGGTCCCCGCCGGGAACCGGGCGGGTCGCCTTCCAGGGCCCTAAGGGCAGCCCACCGGGCCTGCATGCGCACCTCCGCGACCGCACCCGCCCTCGCGGCGCCTTCCACCAGCCTGCCGATTCCGCCCAGCGCCAGCCCCGCGACCGCCATGACGGTCATCACCTCGATCAGCGAAAAGCCGCAGCGCCCACCCATGGCCACCTCCGGCGGACAGCATGGGCCCGGAACCCCCGCCGGGCCCGGCCCGCGCAGGTGATGAGCGCACGGAACCTGGATTGGCGCCCGTCCGGCGTCACCGGCTCGGGGCGGGGGTGAATGTTCCTTTCGTTTCCAGCGGGCGGCCCCGTAGAAAGAGTCCAAGACACCATTGCATGAAGGCTCCGATGGCCGGCCTCAACAAGCAGGTCATCGGAGGTTGCATGGGACGCTAGTGGAGTTCGTACACCGTGGAACCGTTCTGGTTGGTGCTGTAGACCGTCGCGCTGTTAAGGGTCGAATCCTTCACGTCCAGCTGGTACGTGAGCCCCGTGGCGCCCACGGTAACGGTGTAGGCCATGCGGGTCGTGCCCCGGTTCACGATGAACGAGGGGGCCGGGTTCACGGAGGCCGCCGGGGCGCTGGTGGCCGTCCAGGTGTAGGCCGCGTTGGCGGGGCCGTAGACGCCCGCGTCGGCCTTGCGGCTTTCCAGGGACATGCGCAGGACCGCGGCGTTGGCCTTGGCGTCGCCGATCATGCGGGCCCGCCGCCGCTGGCCGAGGAAGGACGGGATGGCGATGGCGGAAATGATCCCGATGATGGCCAGGACCAGGAGCAGCTCGATCAGGGAGAATCCTTCTGATGTTCGCGTACGGGTCATGACTCGGCTCCTGGTTGTGGGTCGTTGGGAAGGAGGCCCTCACTGGCAAGGGATCATCTCAGAAGATAATCCATACCGGCCTTCCGGCAGCGGGGAAAAAACGGGTCCGCCGCGGCGGCGGGGCCCGCTGGACGTTCCAATCGCTCCCCTGCGAGCATTTGATGCGGGCGGGCGAGGTGTGTAAAAAGGGATCACACCCGGGTTCGCAGGACGTCGAGGGGACAGGCCATACTTTCTATCTGCTGTTTTTATTATTTTTATATTCGGACGTGGTGACCTTTTGATTGCTTCATCCTTTGATGAACCTAAAAGGACGTCCCATGCCCCCCCCTGCCCGATCCAACAGCGGATATTCCCTGGTTGAACTTCTGGTGGTCCTGACCATCGTCGGCGTTCTGGCGGTGGTCGGGGTCGTCACGATGGTCGGGGACCGCTCGTCCACCTCAGTTCGGTCGGTCATGGACGAGATCGAAGGGACCTTGGCGAGCGCAAGCAAGTTCACTGTGGCCACCGGCACGGACGTGCGGGTGTGCACCCACGGAGATTGGGCGCCCGCCAATCCCATGATCCTCGCCTATGGGAATGCTGCCTTGCCGATTGCCACGGTCCTCGCCAACGGCGCCACCCAGACTGAGTCGTTCAGAGTGGCAACCAACGGAACCGGCCTCCTGCGCGAGCACCTGGGCGCCGCGGTCGTCACCAACGATAGGTCCGCCGACTGGGACACGGCAGTCGCGGGGAGCCAGGCCCTCTCGTCCGTGGCTCCCTTCAATGACGCCACCACCGGTTTCAAGGATCTGCTCGCCAACGCCAGCCAGAACCTGTTCCAGGGTGGCCTGACGGACAACGCGGTCCTGGTCAGCGGCGCGAACAAGCGATTCACGACGACCTTCTTCGTTCAAGTGGTGGCCATGCGCGGCGGAGCACCCATTCCGGGCGGACCCACCGGGCTCCTGGTGGTGCTGGCCAACGGTGCTTCCATCTACAAGTTCTACAACCCGGGTGTGGCGAACGGCAATTCCGGCCAATGGAGGAGGATCTGATGAACCCGCGGGAACTCCCATCGTTCAGACGTGCCCAGGCAGGCTTCAGCATGGTCGAGATGCTGATGGCGGCCTTCATCCTGGCCATCGGCATACTTGGGCTCTCCATGCTGCAGACCATGTCGCTCAAAGCCAGCCGGGGCAGCCAGAGCCTAAATAGCGCGGTCCAGGTCGCGGACCGCGTCATGGACCAGATCGAGTTGGAAGGCCGCCTCAGCTGGCTCAATATCACATCCACCAACTACTTGGCGCCCGGGATCCTTCCGACCCTCACCTACGTGGGCAAGGGGACCCAGTACCTGGCGTTCCAGGAAGCCTTTGACGCCACGACCAACATCTATACCACCAAGCCGGTCACCGTGGCCCCGGAGGGTTCCAAGCGTGCGCTTTCGGACACGGTGCGCTACGTTGCGACGGTGACCGAAGGCACCACCACCACAGCGCCCAACGGCACGGGTTCGGTGACGGACTACCGGGTTACGGTCGAATTCGCCGACGACGTGAATTCCGCTGGCGCACGTATCGTGCGCACGGTCAACATCGCGCGGAGGATCATCCATGGCTAGGCCGCTGCCCAAGACCCGTCCCAACGGCTTCTCCCTGGTCGAGATGATGGTGGCGCTGTTGTTCGTCATGATTCTCATGGCCGGCATGACCCAGGTCTTCAAGGGGACCATCTCGACCTTCACGACCACGAGCGAGAAGCTCTCCAGTTCCAGGCGCAACCGCATGGCCCTGGACCTCGTGTACGAGGACCTGAACAATGCCGGGATGTACCTCACCGACCTGACCATCGCGCCCTCCTACTCGTCCACCAACGAAGGCTTCTACATCAGACCCGACCCCATGGCCAACGCCACGCCCGCGACCCCGATCCCCGGGGTCACCCAGGGTGCCGATGAGCTCTACTTCTGCATGGACGAGGCCCTGCCCTTCGAAGGCGCCCTGACCACGGCCGGCACCCCGCCAAAGAGCGCGGCCGAGCTTGTCAACCTCGGCACCGCCGCCACGACGGCGGACTTCACCTTCACCCTGGAATGCAAGGACGTTCCCTACGCCAAGCAGGTGGCGGTTGGGCAGTCGCTCATCTTCAAGGACTCCTGGGAGGCGGTCTACATAACCAGCCTGACCCGGTCCGGCTCCACCGTCACGGTGGTGACCGGGGCCGATCCCTCAGTCGCCACCACGGGCAGCGGGGCCTCGGGCCTGCCCAGCAAGACGCCCCACATTTCCGGGAGCGCCGCCGTCTTCGTCCGGGGCCGGCAGCAGGTGAGGTATTCGGTCCAAGCCTTGAACCTCGACCCCGCATCGCCCTCGGCGGCAACCCCCTGCCTGGTGCGGGACCAGGGTCCGTATGTGGCCGGGGCCTTCAATCCCACCCTGGACCAGCAGATCGTGGCGGAGAACGTCTCTGGATTCCGGGTCTACATCAGCGCCGATTCCGGAAAGACCTGGGTGGGGGGCGCCGGCTACGCGGATTGGGCCGCCATAAAGAAGGGCCTGGACGACCAGCTTGCCGCCTCGGGCCGGCCCGATTTCACGAGCACAGGCACCGACCTCAACTGGTTCCGGAACATCCCGGTGCTGGTGCGCGTGGACGTCACGACCCGCACGGCCACCCAGCGCGGGGAATACCACCCCGACGGGACCCAGAAGGCTTACAAGGAACAGACCCAGAGCGTCGTGATGGTCCCGCGCCATTTCGGCCTGTCGATGAATTGAACGGAGCCCAAGATGCGCACACTCCCTGAACGCAGTGAAAGGAAGGGCGAGTCCGGCGGGATCACCATCCTGGTCACCCTCATGCTCCTGGTCTTCATCACGCTCACCGCGGTTGGCATGTCCCGGAACTCCTTCCGGGAGGTGGTCATCTCCGGAACGGCCCGCCAGGGCTCCCTGGCGCGAAACGTCGCGGATTCGGGCATGGAGTGGTCGATCTACTGGCTGGACGACAAGAACGCGCTGAGCGCCACCGCCGGCGCCGCCACGAACCTGGGAGTCCTGAAGACTTACCTCAACCAGCAGCCCTCCCTTTCGGGCAAGGCCTGGGACCTCATGTCTCCGGGCAACCTCTATACGCCCGGCTCCCACACGGCCGTCACCCTCCCTTCAATATCGACGCCGGCAGGCACCAGCATGACCCAGGCATTTACCGCCGGGCTCACCCGCATGGGCAAGCTGCCCATCACCGACGTGAGCCAGGGCGTCGGGTCCGGAGCCTTCGCCCCGGCCACTGGCGCCCAGAACGTGCTCGCGCCTGACCTCTGGGCCTTCCGCGCCGATGCGCAAGTGACCGTGCAATCCGTGACTTTCATCCACGCCAAGGAACTCTGGGTCTCGACCCCGATCAACCAGTAGGAGCACCCCATGGCCAACCGTTTCCGCACCGCCCTGACGGCCCTGTTCATGGTCATGACCTTGGCCGGCCCGCCCTTGCATGCCCAATTGGATCCCAGGCTCCAGGACAGCAAGACGGATTTCCTCAACCTGTACCAGCAGTCCACCAACACCAAGGTGAAGCCGGAGGTCCTGACGATCTTCGACTTCTCGGGGTCGATGGAAGCCCTGATGTTCCATCCGCTCTTCGTGAACACCGACACGGAAGACACCAGCGGCGTAAGCATGAAGTTCGTCCTGACGCCAGCCGTCCCGGGAACGCCGGCGAACAACACCTACACCGTCAGGGCGACCTCCATCCAGAATCCGAGCGCCTACGTCCAGTGGAGCGTCACCGTCGGAGGCACCGCGGGACCCGGCGTGTCAAGTGGCACGTTCTCCCAATCCAGGACTTCGGGGGGTAGAACCTACACGCTGAGAACCACCGTGACGGCCACGACCACCCCCAGCGGAACCATTTCTGGAACCGCCACGTATACGTTCGCCGCGAACATCGCCATGACGTGCGTCAGGGGAACAGGGGCATCCAATATTTCCAACTACTCCACTTCCGTGAACGGCGGCTTGACCTGGACCGTCTCGGGCGGTTCCAATTCGCCCATCACCACCAATGCCACGGTCAACACCGGCAGTTCCTCCTGGAACTCGACACAGTCCAACGCCTGGACCGCCCCGGCCTATGACGGCACCACCACGGGCGGCACCGATGCCTATGTGACGGCGACGCTCCCGGTCGCGGTTGGGAACAAGTCCTCCCTCACCAGCAGGATCCTGGTCAAGCCGGACGGCAGCCAGGTCACTGCCGCCGACGCCGACGCAGCCTCCGATTCCACCCAGTACGGCCAGGGGGCCTCCCAGGGTGCCGCCGATGTGCGCAACTGGGTCAGGGCCGCCAGCCACGCCCGCTTCCAGGCAACGGTGGATTCCTCCGTCGTCCGGACCATCGACATTCCGATCCCTTGGAAGATCACCGATGCATCGTCCACGGGAAACCCTCTGAGCTCAGTGACCCTTTTCGATCGGCAAACCAAGACCGACACCAATGGTACCGTCACGATCTATGGAAGCGGAACCAACATTGAAATGGACAAGAACTGGTCCATCACCGGGGGCTCGCGGGTCCTAAGTGGCACCAACGCCAGCAATGCCGGCAGCACGTCCACCCAGACCACCACCACCCTATCCACGGTCACGTACCGTGCGGACTACATTGCTTGGTTGTTCACCGGCAAGTATACCGTTGGCAGTTATTCGACCCTTCAGAGCCGCTACATCGTCTACGATGCCCTCAACCATGCCCTGGTCCCGGCCCAAGGGGCCGACAGTTGGGGCCAAGGCTATGGGGCAGCCGCCGCCGGAGGCGAAATCATGGTGCCGGTTCTCAACATCAACGGGACCTACACCGGTACGGAGATCAAGTCCAAAGCCACGGTCAACGTCGTTCCGGGACTCAGCCGCGCTCAAGCGGTGAAGCGGGCTGCAATTTCGGCCTGGATCAACCACCAAGCGGACGTCCTCTGGGCATACCGCTTCCTCGATGTGGGTTCAGAGGCCGGCAATGGCTCCGCCACAAACATCAACAACAATTCCGCAACCACCTTCAACGTCACGGCGGGGGCCGTCACGACCTACCAGACCGGGAAGGACTCCGCCTGGACAGTATTGAACAACACCGCCTCCCAGGGAATCACCTCCATGTCCGGTAATTCCGTCGTAGGCATGGGGCGCATTGCAAGCCTGTTCGCCGGTGGCAGCACCCCCTTGACCTACGCCATGGCTCGTGGCCTGGCCCAGTTCACCGATCCCAAGAGCGTCTTCAATGCCGTGGAGACTGGCGCTGACGCGCCGTCCCAATGCATGAACCACTTCCTCATCCTGTTCACGGACGGCTTCGACAACAACGGCACCAACAACCTGAACGACAACGCAGCCTGTCCCTATTTGATCACGTCAGGCTCCACCACCAAGATCGACGCCCTCCTGGGAAACCAGGCGATCATCGCCACCAAGGGCAGCGGCTATCCGGGCGTGAACCGCTACGGCGACTGGTGGAACCTCTTCACCTTTGCGGGGATCGCCGCCCACCTGGGGGACTCGTCCCTCGGGAATCCGGGCACGGACTACCTCCCGGCCATCGACCCTGGCACCACGGCGGGAAGCGGAGCCACGCCATCGACGTTCCTGCCCTTCTCCCTCTACAAACGCAACACCACGCTTTTCACAAAGCCCCATCTCGTCACGACCATGACCGTGGGCGTGAGTCTGGGCGGCACCCTTGCCGAGGGCGGAGGCCCCAAGCGCAGCCTCTTTTCTGCGGCCGCCGTGGGCGACCCGAGCCTGTCGACCTGGTCCGACACGAGCACCCTGAAGCCCTTCGAGTGGAGTGAATCCGCCAATTCGGGCAACGGAGGGCGCGTTTCGGGTTCAATCTACTACTTCGACGCCACCGACCCCGACAAACTCAGCTCCAGTCTCGACCACGCCATCATTTCCGCAATCGGTGCCTCCAACATCAACACCGCCAGCAATCCCAACACGCCCTTCATCGGTGCGGCCCTCTCCGGCGAGATGTTCATCGGCAAGTTCCAGCCCCCCACCAACGGAGGCTCCATCTGGACCGGCGACCTCCTCATGTTCGGCACGCGGCTGGTGAATGACCAGTTGCAGATCCTCGACAGCGCCGGGGCCGTCACCACCAAGGTGGACAGTTCCACCGCCCAGTGGTCCGCCCTGAACGCCCTGACCTCCAACCGCCTTTGGAACGCCCGGAACCTCTACACCCGGATCCCCGCCACCTCCGCCAACCCCACCCCGGGCCTGAGCGCCTTCACCTACACCGGCACGGCCTACACCGACACCCTGGTGGGCCTTCAGAATTTCGTGTGCCGCGCCGCCAACAACCCGAACATCGCATCGTACGGCGCCGGCAGCGCCGCCCAGAAGCGGGTCCTCCAGTGGGCCATGGGCGGCGACATCACCAAGGTCGACAGCGCGGGTGTTCCCACGTCCAACCGGCCCAACATCATGGGCGACATCATCAATTCGTCCCCCATCGCCATTGAGTACAAGTTCAGCGATGTCTCTGGCGGATTCACTGGCGCGCTGGCGGGTGTGGGCGGCTCCCGCTTCCGCCTCATCCTGGTGGGCACCAACCAGGGCTTCCTCCACGCCTTCGGCGAGGTGGTCAAGCAGGAGAATGCCGACGCGACCAACACCTCCACCCCAGTCATCACCAAGGGCGCCGTGGACGAGCTGTGGTCCTTCATGCCCACGGACTTCCTGGGTTACCTCGACCAGCTCACGGTCACGAACAACCCCCACCGGTTCATGGTGGACGGAGCTCCGGCCATCTACCACCTGGACCTGCCCCCCACCACCGGTGGCCCGGCCGATGCCCTCGTGGAGGCGTCCTCCGCCCCCGGCCCCGAACGCGCAATCGTGATCTTCGGCCTGGGCAAGGGCGGCCGAAGCTACTATGCCCTGGACATCCACGACCCCTACCACCCCTCCTTGAGGTGGTCCCTGATTCCCGACGAGGCCAACCTCCTCAACGCCAGCGGAGCCTCCGTCCTTGCGGCCCGAATCCTGCCCAGGCCCGGCGCACCTACCGCTGAGACCGTGAGGAAGGTGGTCACCAACATGGGCTTTTCAACCTGCACCCCGGGCATCGGCCGCATCCAGCTCACCGACAGCTCCGGCAACGCCATCATCCGCGACGCGGTGTTCCTGGGCGGCGGCCTCAGCGTTCCCGAGATCGAGGCCAACTTCCCGGACGCCGCCAGCAAGCCCACCCCCATGGGCCGGTCCGTCCTGGCCCTGGACGCCTATACCGGTCAGATTCTGGCCGCCGTGGACCTCAGCGCCATCACCACCAGCGACTCGAGCGGCAAGATCCTTCCGCCGGGCCCTGTGTCCCGCGGCGTTGTCCCTTTCGAGTTTTTCCTCAATTCGGGCATGGCCCAGCGGGCCTATTTCCTGGACCATTGGGGCGGACTCTGGTCCTGGGGCTGCCAGAAGACCGATACCAACTCGGTCATCCCCACCACGACCAACCCCAATCCCACCTATCAGTACCGGTCCGACAGTTCCGACCTGGCCGCCTGGACCGTGGACGGTTCGGCCACCTCCGACCCAGGCATCCGCCTGGTGGCCAAGGATCTCAGCGGCACCCTCGTTACCCTGTCCGGCTACGCCACCACCCAGCAGTACTACAGCGAGGCCCTCTATTCGACGCTTCCCGCGCCCTTCCGGGTGGGGACCTTCACCGGAAAGTCCAAGAACGCCACCGGACCCGTCCCTGCGGCGGTGGGCATCGCCATCGAGAGCGGCGACAAGAACAACCCTCTGGACTTTTCGTACACGGCCTCGATTCCCAAGCCCACCCGGCACCGCCTCTCCGTGGTCTTCGACCGCCAGGACAGCCTGGCCTGGGGCTCCATCGCCAACCCGGTGCGGATCTCCGCGACCTCCACCGCCGTGATGGACGCCTTCCCCCTTTCCGCCTCGCTCCTCCCCACGTCCCCCGAAATCACGCCCGGCAATGCTTCCTACTACCTGGCCCCCGCCAACGCCTCGGCCACGAAGTTCGGATATTTCGTCAACTTCCCTTCCGTGGACTCCCATACGGGGCTGGTGCCCAAGGGCATCAACTCCCCTCTCGTGGTCTCCGGAAGCCTCTTCTACTCTTACTTCAAACCCACCGAGGCCGATCCCTGCACCGGAGGCACCGGACTCACCTACACCAACCTGATCTGCGACGCCATCAACCCCATCGTCGTGGACACCCGCACCAACATGGCCTGCCAGAGCGGCGAAAAGGCCAGCTACACGGGCGTTGCCTCCGACCTGATCGCCCTGGGCACCCGCGGCGCCATCCAGATCGGCACGAAGGATGTCCCGAACCCGAAGGCCGGAGAGAGCAAGACCACCCTCACCACCAAGACCATCGCCGGGAAAGTCAGCAATCAATATCCCAAGGCCCGCGTCTGGCGCACGGTCCACTAGGTTTCAACGGACAGGAGCCGGCTGGGGGGCGACCCCCAT
>DBMS01000149.1:0-333 GCA_002297665.1 Holophagaceae bacterium UBA692
CCCCCCTCCCCCCCGCCCGGCCCGCGCCGGATCCGGCCGCCGGAACCCGCGCCCAGCCCGCGAACGGCACCCACCCCCTGGCCGGGGACCTGTTCCGCGCGCTCCTGGAGCGCAAGGGCTCCGACCTCCACCTCAGCTCCTTCGAGGCCCCCATCATCCGCGTGCACGGGGACCTGGAGGACCTCACGGACTTCGGGATCCTGGGGCCCACCCAGCTCATGGAGATCATGGAAGCCCTGGCGCCGGAGGCCGCCTGGCGCCAGTTCAACGAGAAGCACGACGCCGACTTCGCCTACCCCTTCGAGGCCGGGGGCTGCCGGCTGCGGGTGAACT
>DBMS01000149.1:413-16695 GCA_002297665.1 Holophagaceae bacterium UBA692
GGCTCGGGCAAGTCCACCACCCTGGCCGCCATCATCGACCTCGCCAACAAGCAGCGCGACGACCACATCCTCACCATCGAGGACCCCATCGAGTTCGTGCATCCCCGCAAGCGGTGCCTGGTGAACCAGCGGGAGGTGGGCACCCACACCGAGTCGTTCAAGTCGGGCCTGAGGGCCGCCCTGCGCGAGGACCCCGACATCGTCATGGTGGGGGAGATGCGCGACCTGGAGACCATCTCCATCGCCCTGGAGACGGCCATCACGGGCCACCTGGTCTTCGGCACCCTGCACACCTCCAGCGCCATCGGCACCGTGGACCGCATCGTGGACCAGTTCCCCGCGGACCGCCAGCAGCAGATCCGGGTGATGCTGGCCGACGCGCTGAAGTGCGTCATCAGCCAGGCCCTGCTCAAGCGCATGGGCGGGGGGCGCATCGCCGCCCTGGAGACCCTCTTCATCACGCCGGCCATTTCCAACCTCATCCGCGAAGGCAAGAACTTCCAGATCCCCAGCGCCATGCAGACGGGCCGCGCCTACGGCCAGAAGCTCATGAACGACGCCCTGGTGGAGCTGATCCTGGCCAAGCAGGTGGAGGCCAAGGAAGCCTACCTGAAGTGCCCGGACAAGGAATCGTACATGAACGCCCTGAAGCGCGCGGGCATCGAGTGGGACCTTCGCGCCCACGAGGCGCAGCAGGGCTAGTTGCTGCGCGCCAGGAGGATGTCCGGGATGTCCAGGAGCAGGCGCTTGGTGCCCGCGTGCCCGTCCACGCCCGCCAGCGCGGCGGTGGCGGCCCCGGAGGCGCGGCGGGCCAGGTCCCGCGTCTCGCTGAGCGCGTCGTGGCGCTCCAGGAGGTCGCGCAGGGCCTTCTCGTCGGCGGGGGAGATGGGGACCTTCTCGCCGTTCTCCCAGATGCGGGCGACGACGGGGCCCGCCTCCCGCGGGGCCCGCTCCAGGAGGGTGAGCATGGGCAGGGTCAGCTTTCCCTCCCGCAGGTCGGAGAAGACCGGCTTGCCCATTTCCGCCTCGGTGGACGTGTAGTCCAGGAGGTCGTCCACCAGCTGGAAGGCCCTGCCGATCTCCAGGCCGTAGCGGCGCAGGGCCTCGCAGTCGGCCTCGGGGCGCCCGGCCAGCACGGCGCCGGTCTCGGTGCAGCCCGCGAACAGCAGCGCCGTCTTGCGCTCCTGGATGTCGAAGTAGTCCTTGCGGGTGGTTTCCAGGTTGAACAGGCAGTCGTTCTGGATGAGCTCGCCCTCGATCATGCGCGTGGTGACGTCGGCCATGATCTCCAGCATGCGGAACGACCGGCCTGCGATGGCCGAGGACATGGAATGCAGGTAGAGGAGGTCTCCGAAGAGCACCGTGAGGGTGTTGCCCCAGAGGGAATTGAGGGTCGGCTTGGCCCGGCGGGTCTGGGCGTGGTCGATGACGTCGTCGTGGATGAGCGTGGCCGTGTGCACCAGCTCGAAGACGACGCCGAACCGCACGTCCTCGCTGGAATCCACCCCGCAAAACCGGCTTCCCAGCAGCACCAGGGCCGGCCGCAGCCGCTTGCCCTTGCCCGAGCCCACGTGGGCGGCGAGCCTGCCGATCACGGCGACCTCGGAGGTGAGCTTGCGCTGAAGCTCCTCCTCCACCTCGGCCAGCTTGCCTGAAATGGGAAGGAAATAGCGCAGCAGGTCGATGCGGGCCATCGTTCAGTTCCGGTAGTTCGTGAACTGGAGGTCGAGGCCCTGGTCGTTCTTCTTGAGCAGGGCGATGGCGTCCTGCAGATCGTCCCTGTTCTTGCCCGAGACCCGCAGCTGGTCGCCCTGGATGGAGGCCTGGACCTTGATCTTGGCGTCCTTGAGGACCTTCACCAGGCCCTTGGCCTTCTCGGAGGGGATGCCCTGGAGGATCTTGACCTCCTGGCGGCAGGTGCCCTTGGCGGCGGGCTCGACCTTGCCGAACTCCATGGCCCGGATGCTCACGCCGCGCTTGACCAGCTTGCTCTGGAGCACGTCCACCACGGCCTTGAGCCGCACCTCGTCGTCGCTGGTGAGGGTGAGCACCCCTTCGTCCTTCAAGTCGATCTTGGAGATGGAGCCCTTGAAGTCGAAGCGCTGGCCGATCTCCTTCATGGCCTGGGTGACGGCGTTCTTCACCTCGTCCATGTCCACCTTGGAGACAACGTCGAACGAACAATCACTGGCCATCAACCCCTCCGCGATCCTCCAATGTAGCATCCCCGTGACGATTTAGCTCTTCCTTGAGGCCCTGCCAGCCCTCCCAGAGGAACATCCGCAGCAGGGCCACCTGCACCAGCGCGTGGTCGATGCGGCCGTCCTTCAGCATCGCCTCGGCCTCCTTCCAGGGCACGGCCCAGACCCGCAGCTCCTCGGAGGGATCCAGGTCCAGCGCGGCCTCGGGGCGGCAGCCCAGGGCCAGGAAGAAGTGGCACCGGTTGTCCTGGATGGCGGGGTTGGGAGCGCAGCTGCCCAGGCCGATCCAGCGGTCCGGGACGTGGCCCGTCTCCTCCAGCAGCTCCCGGCGCCCGGAGGCGGCCGGGTCCTCGCCGGGGTCGCACACGCCCCCCACCACTTCCAGCGTGCTGGCCCCGATCCCGTGGCGGAACTGTTCAACCAGGAGCAGTTCCCCCCCCCGGGTGAAGGCCACCACGTTCACCCAGTCCGGGCACAGCAGGCGGGTGAAGCCGTGCTCCCGGCCGGTGTGGGGCGACGCGCGGTGCACGAGCATGTGCTGGAACAGGCGCGTTTCGCCTTTGGACTCGACGACCTTGTCCAGCCAGGGGCGGGAGGGATCGAAACCGGGGGAGTGCTGGGCGATCAGTCGCATGGATTTAGTCTAATCTTCATTCCGCCCCCCGAAGGTGCTATGGTTCCGCCATGGACTACCCACGAGCGTCGTTCCTGGCCCTGGCGGTGGCGCTGCTCACCGGCTGCAGTTCGGAAGACCCCCGGCTGCCGGAAAAGCTCTACGAGGAAGCCATCGAGCTCAACCGGCAGGGACGGAACCAGGAGGCCCAGAGCCTCATGAAGCAGCTGGCCTCCCAGTATCCGGAGTCCCCCAAGGGCCAGCAGGCCACCAAGGACCTCTACACCCTGGAGGCCCTGCTCCGCCAGGACCTGCGGGACCGCACCCGGCAGCTCCACGGCACCATGAAGCGCATCGCCGACGCCCTCACGCGCTACAAGGGCAACCACGGCGAATACCCGCGGTTCCTCTCCTCCCTGGTGCCCGAGTACCTGGACCAGATGCCCGAGACGCCGTGGAAGCACCCCTTCTTCTACCGGCCCTACGTGACCGTGCCGATCATGGACGTCCGGGACCGCAAGGGCCGCGTCGCCCAGGTGTTCGGCACCAAGCTCGACGGCTACATCCTGGTGTCCCTGGGCGTGGACATGCAGGTGGGCGGCGACGACCTGGCCGGCGACACCTACGTGGTGAACGGCGAGTGGTACAAGGGCAGCGCGCCGCCTTCCATCCCGACCCCCCAGCCGGTGCGCTAGGACTTCATGCGCTTCGAGATGCCCCGCATGTGGGACGGCGTGACCCCGGTGACCGAGCGGAAGGCGCGGGTCAGGGCGCTGTGGTCGTAGAAGCCGCAGTTCTGGGCGATCTCGGCGATGTTCAGTTCCGTGTCCCGCAGCTGACGGGTGGCCTCGGTGAGGCGCACCTGGTTGATGAGCTGGCTGGGGGTGACCCGGAAGATGCGCTTGATGAGCCGGGCGAAACGCACCGGAGGAATGCCGCAGCGGGCCGAGAGGTTGAGCGGAGAGATGGGCTCGTCGAAATGGCTTTCCAGGTGGTTGAGGGCCTCGGCCAGGGTCGGGGGGATCTCCACGTGTTCGCCCGGCCCCAGAAGGACCCGGCTGGTGGCGACCAGTCCGACGATCTTCCGCGCCTGGTCCATCACGGGGATCTTCGTCATGAGGCACCACCCCGGCCGGCGGAAGGAATACCAATCCAGCTCCAGGTGATTTATGAATGATTTGCCGGATTCCAGGACGAGCTGATCCTGGGCCTCGAAGATCGCCGCCAGTTCCTTGGGGTAAATGTCCCAGACGGTTCGGCCGTAGAGCTCGGACTTGTTCTTGAGGCCCACCCGGGCCACCAGGGCCTGGTTGACGCCCACGTACCGGCCCTGGAGGTCCTTGATCGCGAAGACCGTGTTGGGCTGCTGGTCGAAGAGCTCCTCGAAGGCGGATTGGCCGGCGAACAGGGCCGAAACGTCCGGGGGGGCCACGGGCCTGGTCCCCCTGATCGGGGGCGCCGGGCTGGGCCGGCCTGGGTTCAAGGTGTCCGGGAAATTCATATTCTGATGGTAGCCCTATTGGCTGAAGAGGTCCTGGAAACGATCCCGGAGCTTCATGACGGTGATCCCCCCGTCCCCCTCCACGAGGATCCGGGCCGGGCGGGGAAACGCATTGGCGTTGCTGGCCAGGAAATGGCCGGAATAGGCGCCGGTGTCCCGGAGCACCAGGGTGTCGCCCCGGCGCGGGCGGCGGTGCAGGCTCGTCTTGAAGGGCGTGAGCAGGTCGCCCGAGAAGCAGAGGTTGCCGGCGATGAAGGTTTCGAAGGGTTCGGACTCCGCCGCTCCCCCCAGGAGCTGCCACCGGTTGCCCCCCCCTTCCAGGAGGGCGTCCGCATGGCTCGTGACGCCCATGTCCACGGTCACGAGGTTGTGGACGGTCGCCGCCCGCCGCACCTGGACCACCGTGCACAGGGTGATCCCCGCGTCCTCCACGATGCTGCGCCCCGGCTCCACCATCAGTTCCGGCTCCCCAAGGGACGCCAGGGCCTCGCGGGCGCCCAGGGCCCGGCCCTCCACCCGGACCCGGCCCTGGAGGACCGCCCGCAGCATCTCCGCCTTGGGCCAGGGGCTGTGGAAGGCGGTCCCGTGCCAGCGGGAGGCGTCCAGGACGCCGTCGGCGCCCGCGCGCAGGCCGCCCGTAGTCCCGTTCCAGCCGAAGCCGTCCCGGGCTGCGAGGCGCCGGCGCAGGGCGTCCCAGGCCGGGCCGTCCAGGTAGTTGACGGGGAAGCCGCCCCCCAGGTTCAGGATGGGGCAGCTCCCCGTGCGGGCCTTCAGTTCCAGGCCCAGTTCCACCATGCGCCCCAGCACCGCGAGGTAGGGTTCCGGACGCGTAAGCTGGGAGCCGATGTGGGCATGGAGCCCCTGGAAACGGAGGGAGGGGAAGGCGGCGAGGTTCTCGAGCAGGCCCTGGATCTCGTCAATGGGAATGCCGAATTTCGACCAGGTGCCGCCCGTGAGGATCCGGGCCCCGGTCACCTCCCCCAGGACGAAGCCCGAGAGCCGCAGGAGCACGCGCGCCTGGCGCCCCAGGCTGCGGGCCACGGCTTCCGCCTGGCCCAGCTCTTCCGATGAGTCGGCGACCAGGAGCATGTCCCGGGCCACGGCCTCCCGGATGAGGGAATCCTCCTTGCCGTTCCCGTTGACGTTCACGGCCTGGGGGGGAATGCCGGCCCGCAGGGCGCAGCGCACCTCGAAGGGCGAGGCGGCGTCGGCCCCTGCCCCGCCCTGCGCCACGGCGGCCAGCAGCGCCGGGTGGCCCGAGGCCTTCACGGCGTACCGGATGGAGCCCCTGGGGTACGCGTCCCGGAAAACCTGGGCGAAGGCCCGCAGGTTGTCCCGCACCGCGGGCAGGAAGGTGACGTGGAGCGGCAGGCCGTAGGCCTCCCGCCACCCTTGGGCGGAATGCGCGAGCGTCCCGTCCAGGTCCACGGGCGTCAAACCCGCTTCATCCGTTTCAGGAACGCCGGGTCGATGTCGGCGCCCAGCCCGGGCTTCTCCGGCAGGGTGACGACGCCGTTGCGCACGGTCATGCCGTCCACGACCGGATCATCCCCGAATTCCAGGAAGGCGTCGAGATCGGCGAACGTTATGTTCTGCCGTGCCGCGTGCACGTGGGCCGCGGCGGTCAGGCCCAGGCGGCTTTCGGCCATGCACCCCACCATGCAGGGGATGCCCGCGGCCTCCGCGATCCACGAAATCCGGAGCGCGTTGCTGATGCCGCCTGATTTCATGAGCTTGATGTTGAAGTAGTCGCACGCCTGGGCGCGGATCAGCGCGAGGGCGTCGTGGGGGGAGAAGAGGGCCTCGTCCGCCATGATCGGGATCGGGCTCGCGTCGCGCACGTGGCGCAGGCCCTCCAGGTCCGAAGCCGCCAGGGGCTGCTCGCAGCACTGGATGTTGAATTTCTCCATGCGCCGCAGGGCCTGCACGGCCTGGGGGACGGAATATCCCTGGTTGGCGTCCACGCGGAGGGTGCAGCCGTAGCCCACGGCGTCCCGGATGGCCTGGAGCCTGGCGACGTCCGCGTCCGGTTCCGTGCCCAGCTTGACCTTGTGGATCCGGTAGCCCTTGGCTAGGTGGTCGCGCACCTCCTGCGCCATCTTCTCCGGGGTGCCCAGGCCCGTGGTCCAATCGGTCTCGAAGGACGTCTTGTCCCCGCCCAGCAGCCGGAACAGGGGGAGCCCCGCGGCCTTGCCCAGCAGGTCGTGGAGAGCCATGTCGAAGGCCGCGATGATGCTCGGGTTCGAATGGAGGTAGCCGCCGAACACCTTCTGGGCGCCCTCGATGGCCAGGGGGTCCCGGCCTTTGAGCAGGTCCCGCAGGTGGCGGGCCACATCGAGGTTGGTGGCCTGGTTGTCGCCCGTGACCGACTGGAGGGGGCTGGACTCGCCCAGGCCCACCAGCCCGGAATCCGTGAGGATCCGCACCAGGACCCCCTGGGTGCCCTCGATGACGTCAAAGGCGATCTTGAAGGGCTGGATGAACTTCAGGTCGAAACAGTAGACTTCCACGTCCCTGATCTTCATCCGCCCCGTGACCTTCCGGGCCTCCGTGAGCGCCCGGGAGGCGGTGGCGGCGGGAAGGGCCAGGCCGCCGCCGGCCGCGGCCAGGGCCCCTGCGCCCAGGGTCTTCAGGAACTCGTTGCGCGTGAAAGGCATGTCATACCTCGAAAAGGGGACTCAGAACTGGACCTTCACACCCAGGGTGTAGCGCCGGCCCTGGACCCAGGCTCTCGGCTGCTCGAGCTTCGGGTCGGGGGCGCCCGGATCGCCGGTGAAGCCCAGGGTGGCCGTCTCGTAGACGTACGTGGTCTTCCGGGTGTTGAAGAGGTTGAAGCAATCCACGAAGGGGGTCGCCTTGAGGCCCATGGGCAGGTTCACCTGGTAGTCCAGGTGCAGGTCGAAATGGGTGATCCAGGGGGTTCGGCCGAACTGGCCCAGGCGCCCATCCACGGGGGAAGCGGCGCCGGCCCCCGTGAAATCGCCGTGGTTGTCGAAGTGGGTGATGGGCACGCCGCTGGAGGCGTCGCCGTTGAGGCCCACGTTGAGGTCGTTGCCCGCCACCGTGAAGCGGTGCGAGGCCTGGAGCTTGAAGGCGTGGGTCCTGTCCCCGACGAGGAGGCCCGAGCCGACCATGAAGGCGTTGTTGTAAGCCTGGCCGATGTTCGCGAAGCCCGCGGAAGTGGTGCTGGGGCTGGCGCTGTAGCTCACCCCCTGGTAGTTGCCGCTCAGGCGGGACCAGGTGTAGCTGAACTGCAGGGCATCGCGGTCGGAGCGCTTCGACAGGGAGACGTCGACGGACTTGTACTCGTTGTACATTTTCGGATAGAGCGTGTCGTTGACCGTGATCTTCTGGCCGCTGTTCAGGCTGCTGGGATCCGTGCGGGCCGTCCAGGAAGCCGTCGGTCCGGGATTCCAGAGGATGCCCTGGCCGGGCCACTGGACGGGGCTTCCGCCGATGAAGGCGCTGGCGACCCCGGAATCGTAGTAGTTGCCCGCCGCGTCGGCCAGGGCCGAGATCTCGATGGGGTCCGTGAGCTTGCGGTACTTGGCGTGCAGGCCCAGCCACCAGCCCCGGGACAGATCCTTGTCGAAGCCGAGGATCCACTCCGTGCGCTTGGGCAGCTTGATGCCGTCCGCGACGGGGGCCGACTTGGTCTGGCCGCTGGAGTCCTGCATGAGATCGTAGCCATTGGGATCGAGGATGACCGGCTGGCCGTTGTTGTACGCGAAGGCGGTGCTCGGCCCGAAGTACCCGTAGATGCGCTGGGTGAAGGTCTGGTCCCCCCCGAGGGCCACGGCGATGAAGCTCGGCATGGCCTCGTAGTACACGGCATAGCTCGCGGAGATTTTGGTCCTGCCGTCATTGGCCGGATCCCAGGTGAGGCCGAGCCGCGGCTGGATGTAGTCCTTCCCCTTGAAGGAGAGGATGTCCGGTCCGCCAACCTGCCGGACGCGCTGGGATTCCATGCGGGCCCCGTACATCAACCGCAGGCCGGGCATGGCCTCCCAGATGTCCTGGGCATAGAATGCGGAGTACCTCGACTTCCCCGTGGTCTGGCTGTGCAGTTCCACCAGGTCGAGCATGGGCCAGTCGTTGGGGAGGATGTAGTACAGGAGCGGGTACCGGCCGTTTTCGCTCAGGGGGCTGAGGGGCCCGGTGGTGGTCTGGCCGTTGTGCACCGTGGCGTCGATCTGGCTGAATCCGAACTTGAAGGCATGCTGGTTCCACAGCCAGGAGAGATCGATGCGGGCCTGGTTGCTGGTGCTGTCGGTGGGGGCCGTGTTCACGACGCCCCGGCCGCCGCTGTACCGCGCGACCTTGCCCGCCAGTTCGGGGTGCGTCGCCGCGCCCGGTCCCCCGATGTAGTAGAAGTAGTCCCACACCGCCTGGGTGGGCTGGACCGACTCGGCCGCATAGTTGTAGTCCGTGGTTATCTTCACGGAACCCACCTTGGCGGAGAGCAGGAGGCTCGGGGTGAGGGTCCAGTCGAAGCTCAGGCTGAGGTTGGTCACGGTGTCCCGCTGGTCCAGGCCCTGGTTCAGGGTGCCGCCCCCCTGGTAGATGGGATTCTGGTTGGCCTTGGTGACGTCGGTGGAGGCCGCGAAGGTGAACTGGATGTCCTGGGTGGCGAACCAGTTGATCTTGCCCAGGGCCTGCAGCCGGTCCAGGGTGGGCCGCCCGCCCACGAGCCCCGGGTCGTCGTTGGGAAGGGGCCGCTGGCCCTTGGAGGATTCCGAATCCACGCCGGCGAAGTAGAAGAGCTTCTCCTTGATGACCGGCCCGCCCAGTTCGAACCCGAAGTCGGTGCGGGACCTCGGGGGTTCCTGCTTCACGAATTCGTTGCCCTTGGCCACCGCCTGGCTTCCGCCCGGATCCCAGGTCATCCAGGCGCTTCCGCGCGTGGCATTGGTGCCCGACTTCGTCACCACGTTGACCACGCCGCCCAGGGCGGAGTATTCGGGCCGGAAACCGCCGGTCTGAACCTCGACCTGCTCGATGAAATCGGGCTTGAGGGCCGAGCTCTGGGTGCCGAACCGGTAGTCGTTGGTGTTCATCCCGTCGATGACGAACTGGTTCTCGGCCGCGGAGGCGCCGCTGATGTTCACCCCCGAAACCCCCATCACGCCCGGGCTGTAGTCGCTGGAGGAGCCCGGGGCCAGGAGGGCCAGCGAATTGAAGTTGCGGGTCTTGGGCAGGGAATCGATGGTCTTCCGGTCCAGGTTGAGGCCCTGGGTGGTGCTGGTGAAGTCCACGGTGCCGCCGGTATCGACCACTTCTACGACCATCTCCTTCATGACGCCCAGCTTCACGTTGACCGTCTGGTCGTTGTTGGTGACCACGGACAAACGGGTCTGGAACCTCACGAAGCCGGGCTTGGTGACCTCCAGCAGCCAATCGCCCGGGTTCAGGAGGCCGAAATGGTAGGTCCCGTTGGCCTGGGACACCATGGACCGCCGCACCTGGCTGCTGGAGACCGTCACCACCGCCCCGGCCACCGGCGACCCGTCCGGGCCGCGCAGGATCCCCGATATGGCGCCGGTGGTCATGCTCTGGGAAAAGGCCGCCGGACCGGAGGCGGCGAGGATCAGCGTGAGGATGCCTACCCTGCGGATGGATCGGCTCATGATCGAGGCTCCTGGAAAGCGTTCGCCGCGGAAACGGCGAGCATGGGGGGGAACATCAATTCAAATAGGGGATTGGGTTCTACCAATCATCAGGGGAATCGGGGCCTGCCGCTTGGTGCGCCGCCCGGGTTTTCCTGTGAATTTCATACAACCTGGGGGACCGGCGTCAGCGGACCCGTTCGAGTTGCCGGAGGAAGGCCGGGTCGAGGTCGGCCCCCAGGCCGGGCTGCCCGGGCAGGGTCACGAGGCCCTCCGCGACCTGGATGCCGCCGAGGATGGGGTCCACGGAAAAGTCGAAATGGCTGTCGAGGTCGGCCATGGTGACGCCCCGCCGGGCCCCGTGGACATGGGCCGCCGCCGTGAGGCCCAGGCGGCTTTCCAGCATGCACCCCACCATGCAGGGCACGCCTCCGGCCTCGGCGATCCACGCGATCTTCAGGGCGTTGGTGATGCCTCCGCACTTCATGAGCTTGATGTTGAAGAAGTCGCAGGCCTCCTCCCTCAGGAGCCGGAGCGCGTCGGCGGGCGAGAAGAGGGACTCGTCGGCCATGAGCGGAACCGGGCTGACCGAGCGCAGGTACCGCATGCCCTCCAGGTCCTTCTGGTCCAGCGGCTGTTCACAGCACTGGAGGTCGAACCGCTCCATGTGCTGCAGGGCATACCGGGCCTGGGGCACGGTGTAGCCCTGGTTGGCGTCGATGCGCAGGGTCGCCGCGGCGCCCACGGCCTCCCGGATCGCCTGGAGCCGGGCGAGGTCCGCCGCGGGTTCCTGGCCGAGCTTGACCTTCAGGGTCCTGAAGCCCTGGGCCATGGCCGCCCGGGCGCTCGCGGCCATGGCCTCGGGGGATTCCAGGCCGATGGTCAGGTCCGTCTCGAAGGGGGTCGCGTCGCCGCCCAGGAGCCGAAAGACCGGCAGCCCCGCCGCCTTGCCGAGGAGATCCCAAAGGGCCATGTCGAAGGCGGCGACGATGGCGGGATTCGAGTGGAGATGGACGCCGATGAGCGTGAGGGCGCGCTCGATGGCCAGGGGATCCCTGCCGATGAGCACATCCCGGATCTGCCGGGCCGCGTGCACCGCCGTCGCCTGGGTGTCGCCCGTCACCCGCAGCAGCGGGCTGGCTTCCCCCAGCCCGGTGAGGCCCGCGTCGGTGCGGATCCGGATCAGGACCCCCTTGGAGCGGTCGAAGGTCTCGAAGGCGACCGTGAACGGTTCCTTCATTTTCAGTTCGTAGGGGTAGATCTCCACGTCCCGGATCCGCAGCCGGGCCGCCTGGGCCCGGGCTTCCGGCAGCGCCCCGCCGCCTCCCGCGGCCAGGGCGGGGAGGGACGGCGGGGCCACGGCCCAGGCCATGCTCCCCATGCCGAGCATCTTCAGAAACGCCATCCTGGAACAGGTCATAGCCAGCCCTCCGCAGGGCACCATGTTCCGGGATGGCCCACCCGTGGCGCTTGGCTGGAAGTCCTGCGGAACCTGTGAAATCCCGCCTATTGGTTGGAATTGACATAGGGAGGTGCGATCGGAACCAAGCGGCCGCGTCATAATGTCAGGACAATTCCAGCCATGAACTCCACCGCGAACCCCGTGAACCGGGGACTGGCCTGATCCCCAGGGAGATGCCCCATGTCCATTCTTTCCCGTCTTTCCACCTTCCCCGGCCTGCTCCTGATGGGGTTGGCCGCCCTGCTCGCCCAGGCGGAAACGCCCCGGTCCGCGCCGGCCGCCCCGCCCGCCCTGACCGCCCAGGATGCCCAGGCGTGGCTGGACGGCCTGCTCAGCTACGGAATCCCGTCCGCGGACGTGGCCGCCGCCGTGGTCACGGTCGTCAAGGACGGCAGGATCCTGGTGAGCCGCGGATACGGCTCCGCGGACCTCGCCTCCGGGAAGCCCGTGGATCCCGCCACCACCCTGTTCCGGCCCGGGTCGGTGTCCAAGCTGCTCACCTGGACGGCGGTGATGCAGCTGGTCGAACAAGGGAAGCTGGACCTGGACAAGGACGTCAACACCTACCTTGACTACCGCATCCCGGACCGGGAAGGCCGCCCCGTCACCCTGCGCAACCTCATGACCCACACGGCGGGCTTCGAGGAGTGCATCCGGGGCCTCATCATCCCGGACCAGACCGATTTCACGAGCAACGGCGCGACCCTCAAGCGCTGGGTCCCCGAACGGGTCTACGCGCCCGGCAAGGTGCCCGCCTATTCCAACTACGGCGCGTCGCTCGCCGGGTACCTGGTGGAGCGGGTGAGCGGCATGCCCTTCGAGGCGTACGTGGAGAAGCACATCTTCCGCCCCCTCGGCATGGAGCACAGCACCTTCGTCCAGCCCCTGCCGGACCGCCTCAAGGGGCACATGGCCACCACCTACGAGCTGGCCTCGGCGCCCCCCAAATACTTCGAACTCATCTCCATGGCTCCGGCCGGAAGCTTGTCCGCATCCGCGGACGACATGGGCCGCTTCATGATCGCCCACCTCAACGAAGGCCAATTCAACGACACCCGGATCCTCGGCCCGGCCACGGTGCGCATGATGCACGAATTCGAGCTGGCCTGCACGCCGGGGGCCCATCCCATGGCCCTGGGCTTCTACCGCCAGGACCGCAACGGGCAGACCATCATCGCCCACGGCGGGGACACGATGTTCTTCCACAGCGAACTGATCCTGCTGCCCCGGCAGAAGGTGGGCCTGTACCTGTCCATCGACGGCGTCGGCCAGGACCGCACCGCCTACCGCCTCCGGCAGGCCATCGAGGACGGCTTCCTCGACCGCTACTTCCCCATGGCCCCGGCCCCCGCGCCCCAGGCGCTGCCCACCGCGCGCGAGCACGGGGCGCTGGTGGCGGGGAACTACTGGTGCAGCCGGAATCCCAAGAGCAGTTTCCTCTATGCCCTGCGGTTCCTGGGCATGCAGGACTTCAGCCAGGACGCCCAGGGCGACCTGGTGTGGAAGGACCTGCTGACGGGCAGGCCCCGGCACTTCCGCGAGGTGGCGCCCTTCGTCTGGCAGGACCTCCAGGGCCAGGACCGGCTGATCTTCGCGGTGGAAGACGGCAAGGTCCAGCACATGGCCATCGAACCCTACTCTCCGATCATGGTCTTCTTCCCCGCGACCGCCTGGCAGGCCTTCCTTGGCAGCAAGGGGGTGCTGGCCTTCACGCTGGTTGTGCTCCTCGCCGCCCTGGTGCTTTGGCCCTTGGCGGCCCTGGTCCGCTGGCGGTGCCGGAAGCCGTCCGGTCTCTCCCCCCGGGCCCAGGCCTGGTACCGGGCCAGCCGCATCGCGGCGCTCACGAACCTGGGTTGCGCCGGCGGGTTCGCCTACTGGCTCCAGTCCATGGGCGAACACCACCTGGCCTTCGCGGATGCCCTCCAGTGGCTGTTCCAGATCCTCGGGCTGGTCTCCGTGGCCGGGGCGGTGGCGGCCATCGGAAATGCGGTCCTCGCATGGAAGGAACCCAGCGGCTGGTGGCGCAAGATCAACAGCGCCGCCCTGGCGGCGGCCTGCGTCCTGGCTTCGCTGCTCGCCCTGGGCCTGCACCTGCTGAAGCCGGGCCTCAACTACTGAGGGCCTGGGGGCCCGCACCGAACCTTTGGCCCGCCCGCCTCATACAGGGAGGCAGGAGGTCCCATTGCGGTTGAAATCGCTGATTCCGGCCACCCTGGCGGCCGTCATCCCGGCACTCGCGGTGCCGACCGTCAGCAACCACAGCAACCGCACCTGGCACCTCACCTTCGGGGACACGGCGGACCAGGTGGCCCAGCTGTTCCCCAAGGGCGGGCGCAGGGTCGCCGCCACGGTGCGGGTGACCGACCTCCGCACCGGCAGGTCCGAGAATCTCCTCCGGGCGTCGCCTTTCAAGCCCCATCCCCGCTACGCCCTGAAGCCCGGGGCGCAGGTGCTGCTCACCGCCCGCGTCCCGGGCTCCACCCATCTGGACGAGATCCTCACCCTCGAGGACCACGCGGGCAGGAAGGACGTCGTATCCCTCTTCCTGATGGGCCGGCGCAGCGTCGCGGTCGGCCCTTCCCTGGTGGTGCGCATGAACGAGCACCTGGACCAGGCCGTGACCTTCCTGGCCACCGGCGTCACCGTGAAGGGCGACGGCGAAGTGAGGGTCTTCGCGGACTCGTACGCCGGCCTCGGGGAGTTCAAGGCGCCGGAAGCGGAGCTGTCGCCCATCCTCGAGGAGCCGGCCGGAACCACGCCCGCCGGCCCCGCGGAGGGCAAGGCCGGCCCGGCGCCGGCCCTGACCCTTCCCCCGGCCGCGCCGCGGGAGGAGCGGAAGGCGCCGGCAAGACGCCGGGATCCCTGAACGGGAGGGCGGAAGTCCCCCCTACCGGACGCCCCAGTCCAGGATGACCTTGCCGGACTTCCCGCTGCCCATGACCTCGAACCCCTGGCGGAAATCGTCGATGGGGAAGTGGTGGGTGATGATGGGGCTGATGTCCAGGCCGCCCTGGATCATGGCGGCCATCTTGTACCAGGTCTCGAACATCTCCCGGCCNNTAGATGCCCTTCAGGAAGAGCCCCTTGAAGATCACCTGGCCCCAGTCCACGGCCACGTCCTCGCCCAGGATCCCGAGCATGGCGATGCGGCCGCCGTTGGCCATGGAGTCGATCATGCCGCGGAAGGCCGCGCCGTTGCCGCTCATCTCCATGCCCACGTCGAAGCCCTCGGTCATGCCCAGTTCCTTCTCCACGTCGGCCAGCTTCTCCCGGGAGACGTCCACGGCCCGGGTGGCGCCCATCCTGCGGGCCAGGTCCAGGCGGTAGGGGTTCACGTCGGTGATGACGACGTTGCGGGCTCCCACGTGCTTGGCGATGGCCACGGCCATGATGCCGATGGGGCCGGCGCCGGTGATCAGCACGTCCTCGCCCACCATGTCGAAGGACAGGGCGGTGTGGGCGGCGTTTCCGTAGGGATCGAAGATGGAGGCCAGGTCGTCGGAGATGCCGTCGGGAACCTTGAACAGGTTCGTGGCCGGCAGGGACAGGTACTCGGCGAAGGACCCCGGGCGGTTCACCCCGACGCCCCGGGTGTTGGGGCAGAGGTGGCGCTTCCCGGCGCGGCAGTTGCGGCAGTGGCCGCAGACGATGTGGCCCTCGCCCGAGACCCGGTCGCCCACCTTGTAGCCCTCGACCTCGTCGCCCACCTTCTCGATGACGCCCACGTACTCGTGGCCCACGTGCATGGGCACGGGGATGGTCTTCTGGCTCCAGGCGTCCCAGTTCCAGATGTGCATGTCCGTGCCGCAGATGGCGGACTTGTGGATGCGGATCAGCACGTCGTTGGGGCCGATCTCCGGCATTGGGACGTCTTCCATCCACAGCCCCGGCTCCCGCCTGCTCTTGACCAATGCCTTCATGGAATGCCTCCGTAAGCTACTTGATGACGCCGAGCTCGCGCCCCACCTTGGCGAAGGCGGCGATGGCCGCGTCCAGGTCCTCCCGGCTGTGGCCGGCCGACATCTGGGTGCGGATGCGGGCCTGGCCCTTGGGCACCACGGGGAAGAAGAAGCCCGTGACGTAGACGCCCTCCTCCAGCAGCCGGGACGCGAAGGACTGGGCCAGGGGGGCGTCGTAGAACATCACCGGGATGATGGGGTGCTCGCCGGGCAGGAGCGTGAAGCCCAGCTTGCCCATTTCCGTGCGGAAGTGCAGCGCGTTGGCCCGCAGCCGGCTGCGGAGGCCGTCGCCCTCCTTGAGCAGGCCCAGGACCGCCAGGCTGGTGGCGGTGATGGACGGGGCGAGGGTGTTGGAGAAGAGGTAGGGCCGGGACTTCTGGCGCAGCCAGTCGATGACCTCCTTGGAGGAGGAGACGTAGCCGCCCGAGGCCCCGCCCAGGGCCTTGCCAAGGGTGCCGGTGAGGATGTCCACCCGGCCCATGACCCCGTGGTGCTCGTGCGTGCCCCGGCCCTTGGCGCCCACGAAGCCCACGGCGTGGCTGTCGTCCACCATCACCATGGCGCCGTGCTTCTCGGCCAGGTCGCAGATGGCGGGAAGGTTGGCCAGGTAGCCGTCCATGCTGAACACGCCGTCGGTGACCACCAGCTTGAACCGGGCCCCCGAGGCCTCCCGGAGCCGGGCTTCCAGGTCGGCCATGTCGTTGTTGGCGTAGCGGAAGCGCTGGGCCTTGCACAGGCGGATGCCGTCGATGAGCGAGGCGTGGTTGAGGGCGTCGGAGATGATGGCGTCCTCCTCGCCCAGGAGCGGCTCGAAGACCCCGCCGTTGGCGTCGAAGCAGCTGGAGTAGAGCTGGGTGTCCTCCATGCCCAGGAAGTCGCTGATCTGGGCCTCCAGCTCCTTGTGGATGTCCTGGGTGCCGCAGATGAAGCGCACGCTGGA
>DBMS01000149.1:16707-24344 GCA_002297665.1 Holophagaceae bacterium UBA692
GGGTGGTTGGCCAGGCCCAGGTAGTTGTTGGCGCAGAGGTTGATCACCTTCTTCCCGTTGGCCTCCACCCAGGGCCCCTGGGGGCTGGTCATCACCCGCTCGTTCTTGTAGAGCCCCTGCTCCCGCAGGGCGCGGGTTTCCTGGGCGAGATGTTCGAGGAAGCGCTTGTTCACGTTGGACCCCTTTTTCGGCTCGGCCATTATAGGACGGGGAGTTCGTGAGACTAGTCACGTACTCCCGGCCCCACTAGAATTGGGCCAGAGGGCCATCCCGATGCGCATGCTGATCGCAGTACCCTGCCTTGTCACCTTTCTGGCCTGCGGATCGGCCAAGCTGTCCCGCCGGGAGGCCGAAGGCGACATCCGTAAGGACTACCCCGTGCAGATCGCGGTGACCGTCCCCGAGTCCGTCTCGGCCATCAAGGGCTCGCCCGACCACGCCCGGCTCGTGGCCCTGCAGGAGGCCGTGGCCGCCAAGGGCGCCTTCGCCGTGACCCGCAAGGCCGAGGGCGACCGCGAGACCTTCGCCTTCAAGCCCGGCGCATCGGCGCCCAAGGACGTGCGGCTCTCCCCCAAGGGCTACGAGCTCCCCGCCGCCGAGGCCGAGTTCGTCCGCGCCCTGAGGATCGAATACATGCGCGACTCCGCCCGGGTCACCTACCAGATCCGCCTGACCCGGCCCACGGCCTGGTTCGGGCTCTTCCAGACGCTCCACCCCGGCGTCCGCCCCGGGGAAACCAAGGAGCGCCACGCCTCCTACCGGAAGGAAGGGCGCAGCTGGGTGCTGCAGGGCACCGACGAGACCCTTAAGAAGGTCCGGTAGGCTCTGGTATCATCAAGTTTTAGGGGCCCCCATGCACCATGAACGCGTCGCCATCCTCGATTTCGGGTCCCAGTACACGCGCCTGATCACGCGCCGCCTGCGGGACCTGGGGGCCTTCGGGCTGGTCTACGGCCCGGGCGCCACGGCCCAGGAGATCGGCGGACCCGACCTCAAGGGCGTGATCCTCTCCGGCGGCCCCAACTCGGTCATGGAAGCCGGCGCCCCGGACCTGGATCCGGCCATCCTGGCGCTGGGCGTGCCCATCCTGGGCATCTGCTACGGCCAGCAGCTCCTCGCCCGCAACCTGGGCGGCGTCATCCACCGTTCCAGCCGCAGGGAGTACGGCAAGGCCACGATCCGCGTCGTGGACCCGGAAAGCGTCCTCTTCCGGGGCCTGGAGGACGAACTGCAGGTGTGGATGAGCCACGGGGACCACGTGGAGAAGGCCCCCGCGGGCTTCGCCGTCACCAGCAGCACCTCCGGCGTCCCGGTGGCGGCCATGGAGGACCGGGCCCGGCGCATCCACTGCATCCAGTTCCACCCCGAGGTGACCCACACCCAGCACGGCTCCAAGGTGCTGATGAACTTCCTCCACGTCTGCGACATGAAGCTGGACTGGAACACGGGCCAGTTCATCGAGGAGAAGACCCGGGCCATCCGCGAGCAGGTGGGCGCGGGCCGCGTGGTCCTGGGCCTCTCGGGCGGCGTGGATTCCAGCGTGGCCGCGGTGCTCCTCCACAAGGCCATCGGCAAGCAGCTCACCTGCGTGTTCGTGGACACCGGCGTCATGCGCAAGGACGAGATGGCCCAGGTGCAGGAGGCCTTCGCGCCCTTCGACATGACCGTGAAGTGGGTGGACGCCCGCCAGGCCTTCCTGGGCGCCCTGGAGGGTGTGAGCGACCCCGAGCAGAAGCGAAAGATCATCGGCCGGACCTTCATCGAGGTGTTCGACCGGGAGGCCGGGGCCGTCCACGCCGACTTCCTGGCCCAGGGCACCCTGTACCCCGACGTCATCGAGAGCTCGGGCGTGGGCGGTGCGGTGCTGGTGAAATCCCACCACAACGTGGGCGGCCTCCCGGACGTCATGAAGCTCCGCCTGGTGGAGCCCCTGCGGGAGCTCTTCAAGGACGAGGTGCGCCGCGCGGGCCTGGCGCTGGGCCTGCCCGAGGACATGGTCTGGCGGCACCCCTTCCCGGGGCCCGGCCTCGCCGTGCGCATCCCCGGCTGCGTCACCGCCCAGCGCGTGGCCATCCTCCAGGAGGCCGACGCCATCTTCATCGAGGAGCTCAAGGCCGCCGGCTGGTACCGCAGCACCTCCCAGTGCTTCGCGGTGCTGCTGCCGGTCCAGACCGTGGGCATCATGGGCGACGAACGGACCTACGAGAACATGTGCGCCCTGCGGGCCGTGACCAGCGAGGACTTCATGACCGCCGACTGGGCCCGCCTGCCCCACGACCTCCTGGAGAAGGTGGCGCAGCGCATCGTCAACGAGGTCAAGGGCATCAACCGGGTGGTCTTCGACATCACCAGCAAGCCCCCGGCGACCATCGAGTACGAATAACCGGGAGCGCAAGGCCTTCCGGCGGCATCCCATTTCCAGGGAGGGACGTCGATGACGGAACTGAAGCGCGTGGTGGTGGCCGGCGGCACGGGCCTCGTGGGCAGGCACCTGGCGGAGGCCTTGGCTCGGGACGGCGTGGAGGTGCGCCTTCTCAGCCGCAGGGCGGGCGCCGGGTTCTCCTGGGACGACCTGCCCCGGGCCCTGGAGGGCGCCGACGCCGTGGTGAACCTCGCCGGCGAGGGCATCGCCGGCAAGCGCTGGACCGCCGCGCGCAAGGAGGCCATCCTGCGCAGCCGTGTGGAGGCCACGGGCCGCATCGTGGCGGCCCTGGCCGCCCTGCCCTCCCCGCCCCCCGTGCTGGTGAACGCCAGCGCCGTGGGCTTCTACGGCCCCATGGACGGGCGCCCCGTTTACGAGGACCGCGGGCCCGGCAAGGGCTTCCTGGCCAAGGTGTGCCGCAAGTGGGAGGCCGGGGCGGACGCCGCCCCTCCGGGAATCCGGGTGGTGCGGCTGCGCCTGGGGGTCGTGCTGGCCCGGGACGGGGGCGCCCTCCCGAAGATGGCCCTCCCGGTGCGCCTGTTCCAGGGCACCCGCCTCGGCGGCGGCCAGCAGGGCATCAGCTGGATCCACGTGGACGACCTGGTGCGCCTCATCCGCGAGGCCATCACGAACCCGGCCTACGCCGGGGCCGTGAACGCCACCGCCCCCCGCCCCGTGACCAACGAGACCTTCACCCGCGCCCTGGCGCGCCGCCTCCGCCGGCCCCTGCTGCCGGTGCCCGCCCCGGTGACCCGCGCCGCCCTGGGGATCCTGCTGGGCGACATGGGCCGGGAGATGCTCCTGGAAGGGGCCTTCGTCTATCCGCGCAGGGCCCTGGAACTGGGCTTTTCCTTCCGCTACGAGAAGGTGGAGGACGCCCTCGCGGATCTGCTTTAGGCCTTCAGGCGGCCCCGCTCCGAGAGCTTGCGGCTGAAGATGGCCAGGCTGGCGTAGAGCTCCACGTTCTCCACGATGATGTCGTCCGGGACGTCCAGGGTGATGGGGGCGAAGTTCCACACGGCCCGGATGCCGCCCTGGACCATCACGTCGGCCACGTGCTGGGCGCGGTCGGCGGGGATGGTGAGGATGCCGATGTGGATGTTGAGGCGGCGGATCACCTCCTCCAGCTTGTCCACCGGATACACGGGCACGCCGTGGATCTTCTTGCCCACCTTGGAAGGGTGGGCGTCGAAGGCGGCGGTGATGCGGATGCCGGCCTTGTCGAAGCCCGGGTAGCCCAGGAGGGCCGACCCGAGGTTGCCCGCCCCCACCAGGCAGGCGTCGGAGGCGGAATTCCAGTTCAGGAAGGTCTCGATGGACGCCAGCAGGTCGGCCACCCGGTGGCCCACCTTGGGCTTGCCCTGGCTGCCGGTGGCCGCCAGGTCCTTGCGCACCTGGGTGTGGTGGATGCCCAGGTCCTCGGCCATCTGGGTGGCGGAAACGATCTCCTGGCCCTCGCCCTGTATGCGCTTCAAGTAATGGTAATACTTCGGTAGCCGACGCAAGGTAGGGTTGGGCACCGCGGAAGCCGCCATGGATTATCTCCGATCCGAGTATACCCAGTAACTCTAGGCAAGCTCAGCACGAAGAAAATGGGGCCCGGCCCCGGTCACCTGGATGTCCACCAGTTCCCCGAAGGGAAGGCGGCGGCCCTCCGGGACGGACAGGTGGACGTTCTTCCATTCCCCCGTGCGGGCCAGCCAGTGGCCGCCGTCCAGGGCGCCCTTGCTCTCCACGCGGGCCTTGAGGGCGCGCCCCACCATGCGCAGGTTGCTCTCAAGGGTCAGTTCGGCCTGGCGGGCCTGGAGGCGCGCCAGGCGCCGGGACTTCTCGGCGTGGGGCAGGTCGTCCGCCAGCCGCGTCGCCGGGGTCCCGGGGCGGGGGGAGTACACGAAGCTGAAGGACATGTCGTACCGCACCCGCTCCAGCAGGGCCAGGGTGTCCTCGAAGTCCGCGTCGGTCTCCCCGGGGAAGCCCACGATGAAGTCGGTGGAGAGGCAGATGCGCTCCCGGGCCTCGCCCAGGTAGGCCAGGCGCTCGAGGTACTGGTCCACGGTGTACTCGCGCCGCATGCGCTTGAGCACCGCGTCGCTGCCGCTCTGCACCGGAAGGTGCAGGAAGGGGGCCACCTTGGGATTGGAGGCCAGGGTGCGGGCCAGTTCCTCGGTGAAGTTCATGGGGTGGCTGGTGGTGAAGCGGATCCACTCCAGGCCCTCCACGCCGGCGACCCTGTCCAGGAGCTGCGCGAAGGTGCAGCCGCCCATGTAGCTGTTGACGTTCTGGCCCAGGAGCTCCACCTCCCGGAAGCCCATGGCCGCCAGGTCCTCCACCTCGGCCACCACGTCCTTCCAGGGGCGGTGGCGCTCGGCGCCGCGGGTGGTGGGCACGATGCAGTAGGTGCAGGCGTGGTTGCAGCCCTCGATGATGGTCACCAGGGCCTTGGCCGTGCTGTGGCGGAGCGTGGTCCCGGGCGGGAACAGGTGGTTGTCGGGGTAGTCCCCGGTGTCGATGACCCGGGCCTTGCCGGCCCGGGCCTCCTCCACCAGCCTCGGCAACTGCTGGATGGCCATGGTGCCCAGGACGAAGTCGATCTGGGGCGCCCTCCGGAACAGCCCGGCCTGCTCCTGCTGGGCCAGACAGCCCGTGACCCCCACCAGCAGGGGCCGGCGCTTCTTCTCCTCCCGCAGCCGCCCCAGCTCCGTGTAGACCTTGTTCACGGCCTTCTCCCGGATGGAGCAGGTGTTCAGGAGCACCACGTCGGCGTCCTCCACCCCCGCGGCCGCCTCGAAGCCTTCCTTTTCCATCAGACCCGCCAGCTTCTCGCTGTCGTGGTCGTTCATCTGGCATCCCCAGGTCTCGATCAGGTACTTCATCACCCACCGCAAATGGACATTCTACCGGGTGTCAGCGGGTGAGGGTGAACTGGTCGAGGATCCCTCCGGCTTCGTCCACCTGCCTGAACCGGAGCCGGCCCCGCTCGATCTCCAGGACGGAATAGGAGTGCCGGTCGGCGACCAGGACCTGGTGGAAGGACTTGGGACCGGCCTTGGGGATCCGGAAGCGGTTGGCGTGGCTGATGCCGCCCGCGGCCCCGGTGATGATCTGGATGGGGCCCGCGGCCCGGGTGGAGGCCGCGCCGTCGAAGGCCAGGTCCGGGACGACGTGGGCCTCGCTGGTGCCGCCCGGGGCGAGGGTGATGGGGCGCGTCCGGGCGTAGGCGTGGAGGTGGCCGTTGAGCACCAGGTCGACCCGGTGCGCCTGGAGGACCGGCCACAGTTTGGACATGTACCAATCATTCGTATGTTTATAGTTGGACGGATTGAAGCCCGGGTGGTGGTAGAGGACGATGCGCCAGCTGGCGGCGGGCGCGCCGTCCAGGGCCGTCTCCACCCAGTGCCGCAGGGCCGGGTCGCCCCAGTCCACGTACCGGTTGGAGTCCAGCACCACGAAGCGCGCGTCGCCCGAATCGAACCAGAAGTTGCCCATGGCCGGGTACCGGGCGCCCGCGGCCTGGCGGAAGGGGTCCCAGTCCTTGGCCGGGGCGAGGTTGGCCACGTGGCCCCCCTGCTGGAGGCCGGGCCCGTTGAGGGGCTGGTCCCAGCAGTAGTAGTAGGCCAGGCTGCCCAGCGGCGGCGGCGCGCCCCGGTCCACGTGGGCCACGTCGTGGTTGCCCAGGATGCCCACCATGAGCGATCCGCGCATGAGGGGAGCCGTTGCGCCGTTGTAGGTGGGATAGAAGTGCGTCAGGTACTCCCTGTAGGTTCCGTGGGCGTACGCGAGGTCCCCCACCGCCAGCATGAGGTCGGGAGTCTCCCCCGCGATGGCCCGGGCGATGGCCCGGGACGCGGGGTTGGCCGGCTCCGCCAGGTCGCCCGCGACCACCACCCGCTGGGGCTGGCCCGGGGCCACCCGGGCCCGGGCGCCGCGCTTCTGGAAGACCCGGCGGCCGTCCTTGAGGACCCGGTAGTCGAAGGTCTTTCCCGGTTCGAGGGGCGTCAGGACCGCCGTCCACACCCGCTGGGCGTNNCGTCCACCCGGGTGGAGACCGGATCGGCCATGCGGAACCACCCCCGCGAGGTGCGCGCCTCCACGGCCCAGACCCCGGCCGCGTCCGCCGGCGCGTGCCAGGCGAGGTGGAGCCGGTCCGCGCGGTCCGGCGCGTCCCCCAGCTGAAGGTAGGGCGCCACGGTGAAGCTGGCCGCGTCCTCCTCGTCCGCGACGGCCTCGACCCGCACCTTGACGGCCTCGGAGACGGCCTGGCCCGAGGGGGACGTGACCGTGAGGACGACGGTGGTGTCGCCCGCGGGCGCGAAGGCCCGGGACTGCCCGCTGGTGATGGGTCCCAGGCCCTCGTCCAGGTCGCCCCTGCCTCCCGCGTACGTGGCCCGCAGCGTCACGGTGCCGCCGGGTTCCACCGGATTGGGGTCGGCCTCGAAGCGGGAGATGGACGGGCCGGCCGGGGCGACGGCGGGCCCCTTGTCGGCGGGCCCCTTGTCGCCGCCCTGGCAACCCGCCAGGAGCGCCAGCAACCCCAGGGTTGCTTGCAGATGGAGCGTTCCTGCGGGTCGCGGGATATTCATAATTAATTTATGCCAGCACGCTCCCCCAGGTTCCCGGTAGGCTCGGGGAGGAGCGTGCACCATGACNNGAAGACTGGACCCAAGCCTGGCGGACCGCGACGGTCACGGACAACCGGGAGGTGGGCAGGGGCGCGCACCTCCTCCACCTGGAGGTGGCCGACGCCCTGCCCTTCCCCTTCGAGCCGGGCCACGTGGTGTCCCTTCGCCACGGCGGCCACCGCCATCCCTACACCCTCTCGCAGGTGGACCCGGCCGCGCGAAGGGTGGGCATGCTGTTCAAGGTGATCCCCGGCGGGCGCCTCACGCCCTCCCTGGCCCTGGCGGCCCCGGGCGCCGCCGTGGAAATCAACGGCCTGCACCACGAGCCCATCGCGGACATGATCGCCCCGGAGGCCCGGGCCGTGGTCGGGCTTTCCACCGGGTCGGGCATCGGCCCCCTCTGGGGCTTCGCCGAACGCGCCCTGGCCGCGGGCTTCCCGCGCCCCATCACCCTCGTGGCCGGCTTCCGCGAGGAGGCCGACATCTGCCTGGCGCCCGAACTGGACGCGCTCCAGGCCAGGCACCCGGGGTTCGCGTGGCGCCCGACCCTCACCCAGGGCGGCCCGGCGTGGCGGGGCCTCCGGGGCCGGGTCGGC
>DBMS01000005.1:0-8681 GCA_002297665.1 Holophagaceae bacterium UBA692
CCGCCACTGACGCCCCCGGGAAAAGGAAGCCCCCTCCGGCGACGGAGGGGGCTTTCCCGTTTCAGGCCGCGGCGGCCCGGTTCCGGCGGTGGGCCAGGGTGGCCCACACCAGGAACGCCGTTTCGGCCAGGGCGGCCAGGACCATCCACTTGACCACGGGGGAGTCCCCCATGCCGTAGGAGTGCATGCCGGTGGACAGGACGAAGTTCACCCCCAGGTAGGTCATGAGGATGGTCTGGAAGGCCACGATGCTCACGGCGGCCACGCCGAACCTGCCGATCTGGCGGTCCAGCTTGGCGTGGAGGATCGCCATGTAGGCCAGGAAGGCCACCAGGGACCAGACCTCCTTGGGATCCCACCCCCAGTAGCGCCCCCAGGAGGAGGCCGCCCACACCGAGCCGGTGATGATCCCGGTGATGAGCAGGATGTTGCCGATGAAAATGTAGTTGTAGAGGAGGTCGTAGAGGCGCCCGGGCAGCTCGGCGTTGCGGGGCGCGAAGATGGCCGTCCCGACCTGCATGTGCGCCACAACCAGGCCCAGGGCCAGCACCGCGTAGCCCACCATGATGATGGGCACGTGGATGGCCAGCCAGGGCGTTCCCGCGAGCACCGGCGCGATGGGGTGGATGAAGCGGTCGATGGGCAGCAGGTCCGTGAGGGCCATGGTCAGGGCCGCCATGAAGGCCGCGTTGAGCACCACGATGCGGTTGCGGATGAAGGCGTAGGCGATGACGGCGAAAAGCCCCACGCCCCAGGCCAGGAACAGCAGGGATTCGTACATGTTGGCCGCCGGAATGCGGCCGCCCACGGCCCAGCGCAGCTGGATGCCCCAGGTCATGAAGCCGAAGCCTCCCAGCAGCAGCACGAATGCCGCCCGGTCCAGGAGCCGGTTCCCCCGGACCCAGCCTGCCAGACAGACCCCCAGGGAGGCCAGCAGGACGATCCAGGACCACCTCACGGGATTCAGGCGGTTGTAGAAGACTTCCCGGTCCATGGCCGCCGCGGAGGGCCAGCCCTCCAGGCGTGGGCCGGCCATGAGGGCGGCGTAGGCCTCGGCGGGATTGCCCTCCACCCCGTGCCATTTGGCCTTTTCGTCCCCGGCGACGGGGATGGGCAGGATGCCGCCGGTGAGGATCAGCCCCTGCAGGGCACGGAGCCTGCGCTCCAGGGCCTCGGCCTCGGCCTGGACCCCCTTGCGGGGCCGGTCCTGCATCTCCGCGAGGCGGACTTCCCTGAGCAATTGCAGGAAGGACGGGTTGCGGATCAGGTCCATGAAGGCGGCGTGGCCGGTGCCCGGGGGCAATCCGATGGCCTGGGCCAATTCCGGTGAACCCACCTTCACATTCGGGGCGATGGCGCATTCCCTGGGCTGCGCGATCCAGCCGGCGACCGTGGTGGCGGGATCCTGTCCCCGCCAGCGGTGGGAGCCGGTGATGGTCCAGACCTGCTCCCGGGCCAGGGTGTCCAGGGGCATGGTCCGCCCGTCGTGCTGCACGGGCATCCGGCGCAGCCGCTCCACGGCGGGATCGGAGGCGGACAGGGCCGCGGAGGAGAGCACCAGGAGGGCCAGGAGGGCGTTGGCGCCCGCGGCGCGGGCCTGGCCGAAGCGGGTGAAGAGCACCACGATCATGCCCGCGATGAGGGCGGCGTAGCCCGCGAAGACGATGACCTGGCCCGGATCCCGGGAAACCGAGAGGACGGTGGCCTCCCGGCCCTCACCCTGCTGGTAGCTGGACTGGAACAGGGCGTAGCCCCGGTACCGCAGTTCGTGGTTCATCCAGATGCGGGCCGGGAAGGTGCGGCCCGTGTCCCGGTCGGTGATGCGCACGTGGCTGGCGAACCCCGCCGGGCGCATGGTGCCCGGATAGACGTCCACCACGAAGTCGTCCAGGGTGACGCTGAAGGGGAGCTCGTGATGGCCCCCGTGCTGGCCCTGGGGCGCGGCCAGCTCCACGACGGACCCGGTCTGGCCCTCCCACAGGGTGAGCCGGCCTTCCACCTTCGCGAAGTAGGTGATGCACGCTCCCGCGAAAATGAGGATCACGGACGCGTGGGTGAGGACGAAGCCCACCCGCTTTTTCGACCAGGGGAAGAGGTCGGCCAGGGACATGGCCAGGTTGAGGGCGAGCAGGCCCTGGAGCCCCAGGAACCACCAGGCGTAGTACACGAGCCTGCCCGCGGTTTCGGCTCCGGCGCGGGTTTCCACGATGGTGCCGGCGGACAGCCCCACCAGGACCAGGCAGAGCAGGATGACGGCGAGCCTCAAGGAGGCCAGGTATGCGAACAGTTTCTTCATGGAACCTTTCCTAGCGAAACGCCGGGGGATGCCTATCCTCGCGCCGGATCAGTGGAGATTGGGCCTCTGCTTGGCGGTCACCCGGTCCTTGAGGGTCGCGTACTGGGCCGCGTCCATGATTCCCCTGGTGACGAGGTTGGCCTTGCTGAGGATGGGGCGGGCCTTGATGATCTTGTCGGCCTGCTCGGGGGTGAGGCCGGGCAGGGTCAGGAGCTTCTCCTTCGTGGCCCGGTTCAGGTCCACCAGGAGCTCGCCCATGCGAGCGGCATTGCTGAGCTTGGGTTGGGGCGCGGGCTTCGCGGCCTTGGCCTTGGGAGCCGGCTGGGCCTTCCGGGGCGTTTCCTGGGCCGAGGCGGCGGTGACGAGAAGGACGGCGGAAAGGGCGGCGGATCGCAGGTGGGACATGGGAACCTCGAGGCTAACATTCTCCGGTTCCGGCCTCCGGGGTGTCAAACCCTCGCAAGGCCCGGCGTCCGGGGTGGTCATTGAAAAGGCCCGGGCGTTTTTGCGCCCGGGCCTCGGCCGTGCCGGAGGGGATCCCCCCGGCGTCTACGTTACTTGTGGACCTTGACGGGATCCAGGTCGGAACCGGCGCCGTGGCAGACGGCGCAGGACTCGCCCGCGACGTTCAGGGCGGTGCGGGCGACGCCGATCTGGCCGCCGTTCAGGGTCATGTGGGCCTTGGCGGGCGTGCTCTGGTGGCAGCTGACGCAGGCGGCGGTGAACGGGGTGGTCAGGGTGTCGAAGGCGTTCACGGTGCCGAGGGAAGCCTTGGCGGCCGCGGTGGTGGTGATGGACGCGGGAGCGACGTTGTTGGCCATCTCGCGGGTCGGCAGCAGGTTGCCGGTGGGAACGTTGTAGCCGTTGTAGGTGTGGCAGCCCTGGCAGGTCTTGAGGTTGCCGGGGTAGCCGATGCGGCTGCCGTCGATGACGTTCACGGCGCTGGGGGTGCGGTCACGCACGATCTTGAAGGAGTCGGCGCGATCCTTGCCCATGTGGATGCCGTGGATCATGTCCTTCAGGTTGTTGGAAACCTGGGGGAACTTGAGGCCGACCTCGGTGTTGCCGGCGGTCACGGGGTTGCCCGCGACGAAGTCGAGGCCGGTCCAGGCCTTGAGGGAGGCCTTCTCGGCGGCGGAGAACGAGTTGTAGTAAGCGCTGAGGCCGGAGTCGGCCATGCCGCGGCCGGAGGTGACCAGGCCGGGGTTGTGGCAGACGGCGCAGGTCTGGACGTCGTAGACCCGGTTGCCGCCGTGGCCTTCGAACCACTCGTGGCAGTTGAAGCACTTGGCGGAATCGGCGGCGATGCGGCGGGCGGTGTCGCCGGTCACGGTCTTGGTGACGGCGATGGCGTGCCGGGCGGCGGCGGGGGAGACCTGCGTGAAGTAGCCCTGCAGGCTGACGGTGCGCATCTTGGCGCCGGCGGGGAAGGCCTTGGCGGCGACGATGTTGGCGGTGTAGTAGCCGTCGGCGTCACGGGCGGACAGGGTGCCGGTGGTCGCGGCGTTGGCGGTGGACAGCAGGCTGGCGATGGAGATCGTCGGCGGCTGGTAGTTGGCGGAGGCCTGGGTGAAGTCGGCCTTCAGGTTGTTGTAGTCGATGGGAGCAGCCTGGCCCGCGGCCTCGGGCATGGCCCAGCCGAGCAGGAAGGAGGGGCCGCCGGTGAAGCCGCTGAGGGGGTTGGAGACGGAGGCCGCGGCGTCCACGAAGGTGACCGGGGTGCCGTCCTGCTTGATGCGGAACTTGATGGTCATCGCGCCGCCCGAGGTGGCCTGGGTGACGGTGGCCACTTCATAGGTGAAGTTGGCCAGGCCCGCGGCGACGACGGGGTTGTGCTTGGTGACGTTCTGGGTCATGTGGTAGACCTTGACGTCGGCAGGCTTGTGGCACAGCGAGCAGGTGGAGTCGTCGGTGAGGGCGCCGCTGCCCACGTGCGTGGCCCAGTCCACGTTGTCGTGGCAGGAGCCGCAGGCGATGCGGGAGGGCTTGGAGGCGTAGTTCTCGGACTGGGGCGCGTTGGAGTGGCACTTGAGGCACATCTTCTGGCCGCCGTCCAGGATGGAGTAGCCCATGGCGTTGGGCGTCACGCCGGCGTAGTTGTAGCCGGTCTTGGTCAGGTCGGCGCCCTGATGGATGCGGTGCACCAGGCGGGGCAGGTCGGCCTCGGAAGCGCCGTCGATCATGTAGGTGTCGCCCGAGTAGCCGCCGGTGACCTTGGTGGCCTCGGCCCGGCCCCACTTGCGCTGGTCGGTGTGGCAGACAACGCAGTAGCCCACTTCCTGGCGGGAGCCGCCGTGGAAGGTGAAGTTGTACTGGTGGCATTCCTGGCAGTTGGCGGTGGCGACCACTTCGCGGGCGGCGCTGGTCGGGGAGACGGGGGCGCCGGTGGCGGGAATGAAGTCGTAGATGATGTTCTGGGGCTGCTTGAGGTTGACCGCGGCGGCGACGGTGACGCCGTCGGCGGTGTTGCTGCCGGTGCCGCGGGCGGCGCCGGAGAACTGGAACACGATGCGGTGGGTCAGGTTGCCGTCGTAGGTCAGGTCGCCCAGGTCGGCCTTGCGGTTGTTGCCGCTGTCGGTGGTGGCGTCGATGATGCCCTTGACGGCGGTGATGTCACGGTAGAAGGTGTAGCGGTAGGTGCCGTCGCCGTTGTCGACCAGGGTGCCCTGGTTGTCGGTGGAGGGACGGGTGGGGGCGGGCGTGGCGGCCACGGTGGTGACGCAGTAGCTCACCCACTTGCTGGGAGCCTTGGTGGTGGCGTCCTCGGGCACGAGCTTGGCGATGGCGAAGGCCAGGTTGGGGTAGCTGGCGGCGAAGGCGGTGGCGCTCTTGGAGGTGTAGCCCAGGCCGGCGATGCCGCTGCCGTTGGCGTCCTTCACGCTGAAGTTGACCACGGGCTTGCCGTTGGTGACCGTCGCGCCGGTGATGGCGATGGTGGGCTTCAGGTCGGCCCACTGGTCGGGGGTCAGGGACGAGGCGTTGACGACGACGGTGCCGTTGGTACCGTTGGTGCCGTTCGTGCCGTTCGTGCCGTTGGTGCCGTTCGTGCCGTTGATGCCGGCCTGACCGGTGGCGCCGCGGCACCCGATGAGGGCCAGGGCGATGGCCGCGGTGGCGACCAGGGTGCCCAACCCCTTGAAAGGTTTCATTTCCATGCTACTTCCTCCTTTTATTAGCAATGGCGCTGGTTTCATTGACTTGCCGATGGTGTTGATGGTCTTCAAGCTTGCGGATTTTCAAGTCGGGCACCTCCCATGGGGGTCTGACGGAACGGTTCACGGGGCGACGGTACGATGGACGGCAAGAATCAGAAGGACTTGGTGTGGCAAAGGGTGCCGTTGAAACAGCCCGGCGTGGTCCCCGCGGGCGCGGGCGGCTTGGGGGTGATGTCCGAGTGGGCGCCGAGGGCATGGCACTTGGCGCATTCGGCCGCATTGGCCTCGTCCGTCTTGTCATGGTTGGGCTTCAGGGCCGAGGTGCGGTCGATCCAGGGCTTGGCTCCGTGGGGCGCCTGGGTGTGGCAGGAGGTGCAGGAAGGCGTCACGCCCACCGGGTTGGTGTACTCGCTGCCGTGGCAGACGGTGCAGGACGCGAAGCCCGTGCCCTGGAAGTAGGCGCCGGTGCCGGGAGCCAACTGGGCGCCCGCGCGGCCGTGCTGCAGGGGATCCGCCCAGCCGGCCGGGTGGTGGGGGCCGTTGGGGTGGTGGCAGCCGAAGCAGCTCACGCCGGAGGTCCCGCCCGCCGCCGCCCGGTCCGTGGTGGAGCCGTGGCAGGGCTTGCAGCCGTCGGGGTTCTTGAGGTACTCGGACCAGTGGGCGGTCTGCCAGGAGGCCGGGTGCGCGCCCGTGGTGGGGTTCAGGGATGCCGCCTTGTCGGCCGCGGTGCTGGAGCAGCCGATGATGGCCAGGGCCGCCATTGCCGCGAAGAAGGTCCCTACAATCAATCGCTTTTTCATGATCAGGCCTCTACTTGGACTTGTGGCAAGCTGAGCACTTTTCGTTGTTGGCGCGGCCATGGCACCTGAAGCAGCCCGTGGGGTCCACCTTCCCGTCGATGCGGTGCAGGGACAGGTAGCCGGTCCGGTGGGGCGACAGGCGGTCGGGCCGGTTGCCCAGCTTGGTCGAAGGCAGCATGGCGGTCTTGCCGCCGTGGCAGTCGGAGCAGAAGGACTGGGCGTGGCAGGAGGCGCAGGTGGCGCCGTCCTGGGTGGCCTGGACCTTGTGGTCCTTCACGAACGTGGTGGTGTGGTTGAGGGACGCGAAGGTCTTCTGGGTGCTCTTCACCCGCTCGGTGCCGTGGCACTCGGAGCAGTTGGGGCGCCCGGCGGAGAGTTCCTGGGGATGGGTGGGGGCGAAGCTCGCTTCGGGCGAGACCAGCGCGCAGGCGGTGAGGAGCCCGAGGCCGAGGGCCGCCGCGACGAGGGCGAATTTCTTGAACATCACTTGCCTCCTTTACCGGCGAAGCCGAAGCGGAAGTCGGCCCGGAGGAGCCCCATCACCTGCTTCTTGTAGAGGGGGGTGTCCGCGAAGCTCATGTCGCCGGAGATCTTGAAGTTCTTGGTGGCCTGGTAACCGACGGAACCCACGATCTCGGATTCGATGGCCTTGTGGTTGAGGTTCGGGTCGGAGCCGGCGCCGCCGTAGTGGAGGCGGATGGCGTCCAGGCTGGCGGAGAAGTTCCCCTTCTCGTACATCGCCCAGCCGCGGATCTCGCTGTGGGAGACGCTGTAGGCGGGAGTCAGGGAGTCCACGAGCTTGACCTTGAAGGCGTTCACCTTGTGGTAGCCCCCGCCCAGGACCAGGTGCTGCGCCGCGAAGGTGAGGCGCCCGTCCAGGCCGGCCCGGGTGGTGTTGCCGTAGGTCTCGCGCTTGGTGGTGCGCAGGTCGGCGACCAGGTTCAGGATCGCCAGGGGGCTCCAGGAAACGGAGACGCCGTTGGAGCTGAACTTGCCCTTCTCGTTCTGGTTGAAGAGGCTGGGCAGGGTGGTGCCGGCGTAGTAGGCGTAGAAGTTCCGCTGGAGGTAGGAACCCGTGACGGAAAGGTTGTCCAGGATCCGGCCGGTGGCCTTGTAGTCGTGCTCGGCGATGTTCGAGCGGTCCTGGCCGGGCAGCGCGTCGGGGTGCTTGGCCACGTCGAAGACCGTGCGGCCGCTGAAGTCCAGGAAGGCCGCAGGGGTCAGGGTGAGGTCGGCGCCCACCTGCCGGCGGGTGTAGTCGATGGGGCTGGGGACCGGGAGGTCCTTGGCGGCGGTGGTGCCGTCCTGCAGGTAGGAGACGCCGATCTCGCCGACCTTGGCCATGCGCCAGCCCAGCCGGGTGCCCACGATGAAGTCGCGCTGGAAGGAGGGCTCCATCTGGGGCAGGCCGCTGAGGTTCTTGTAGAGGACCGGCTGGCCGCCGAAGACGGAGACCGTGAAGCCGTGCACCAGGTCCGTGCGCATGGACACGCCGTCCACCATCTCGGTGCCGATGCCCTGGTTCACGACGATCCGGCCCGCCTTGATCTCGGCGTTGGCGCGGTCGAAGCTGTACTGCAGGTAGCCGTAGGTCAGGTCGCCGGCGTTCTTGCCGCCGTAGGCCGACTGGTCCTTCAGGTCCGTGCGGCCCCAGCCGTAGAGGTGCAGGGACAGGGCGTCCACCCCGAGGCGGGTGGCGTCGATGCCCAGGAACTCGGTGACGGGCATGAGGGTGGTCTTGTCGAAACCGGGGGTGTCCTGCTTCCAGGTCTGGGCCAGGGTGGTGCTGTAGACGTTGATGTCCTGGGCGAAGGCCGTGGCCGAGACCAGGGTGGCGAGCAGGGCCAGGCGGGTGTGGTGTCTCATGACTGGCCTCCCCCCGCAATTCGCCGCAGCGGTGCGGTCGCTTCGACCATGGATCGCGTGCGCATTGAGGACCTCCTCCACTGAAGATGGAACGACGTGTTTCGAAAGCGTCTGATTGGAATTCGGAAAACCAGATGGCTGGGTCCGAAGATCTGTTTTGGGAAATGCTACGGAGTCCCCAGAGGGGCCGCAAGGAAAGAAAAACCCGACAGAATCGCTTTGTTATTTGAATTTCTGGCCCCTTTCCCACGCCATTATTGGAGTTCAATTCTTCCCGGGCCGCGCATTGAAAACAGATTCCATGGTCTTTATTGGTAAATTACCGTGACCGGGTCGAGGGAAAATCACTCGAAAGCCAAATCGTGAAAAGTTCCCTAGCTCACAAATTTTTTTTCTCCGATGGTTTGACTTGCTTTTTCGAATGCACGTCAAATGCAGTGAAGTCAGTCTTTGCGCCGCATCACCTGTTTATTTATTAAAGGGATCCGAAATCCTAATTCTCATAAATACTACATGAATCAATGGGCATACGCCCACGCGGTGACCCCGGTCACGAGTGGAGGG
>DBMS01000005.1:8717-26091 GCA_002297665.1 Holophagaceae bacterium UBA692
AAGGTCATGGGGCTCAGGCTCAAGTGCTCCCGGACCTCCGCCTTGAGGGCCGGGTCGAACCCGTGGCTGGAACCTATGGCGAAGGCCAGGCTCTCGCCCCGGTCCATGCGGGCGCCCAGCCACCGGGCGAAGCCTTCCGAGGTGCGGGGCGGGCCCTCCGCGCTCAGCAGGACCGGGCACCGGACGGCGAGAAGCTGGGAACGGAGGCGCTCCGCCTCGTCCCTCAGCTGCCGGGCGGGATCGCCCCTGCCCTCGGCCAGCTCCTCCACCTCCAGGCGGGCGTAACCTTTGAGCAGGGTGCGGTAGTGCTGCTCCAGGTCCCGGAGGGGCCCGCCCTTGGGCCGCCCTATTGCTATAAGCCGAATCGGATACAAACGGAATCCCGCTGGAAAAGAGGATCGATACCTCCCATAATCTACCAGTTCCATTTGGAGGTTTCATGTTCCTGAAAAACGTCTGGATCCCCGCAATCGCAGGCATGGCGCTCCTCGTGGGATGCGAATCCAAGCCCGCCGACACCATTCCCAAGACCGCCCCCATGGCCGCGAAGGAGCCCCACGAGCTGCTGGCTCACTTCAAGTACATCGCCGTGCGCAAGGACTTCGCCGACATCCCCGTGGTCGCCCCCCAGGACCTCGCCGGCCTCTACGGCAACGCCTGGTGGTTCCACAATCACGCCGGCCAGATGGACCTGACCCTCACCGACGAGGAGATCAAGGGCCTGGGCGTCGAGGAGGCCAAGAACATGGGCTACCTCGCCGCCGGCGTCAGCATGGCCGGGATGCAGCAGGCCATGGACAAGCTCTCCGCCAAGCAGATCCCCGCCCTGCCCGACGCCATGCAGGGCGTCGACCTTCTCAAGGTGGACAAGATGCCCGGCGAGAAGGACAACCCCAAGGGCTTCGCCGCCATGAACGGCCCCCTGCTCCGCCCCATGTACAACGCCGGCATCTACCGCCTCCTCAAGGGCGTGCCCGCCGAACTCTGGAACGAGGTCGCCCTCATGAAGGCCACCCCCAATCCCAAGAACAGCCTCGAGACCGCGCTGATCCTGGGCTTCCAGGGCAAGCCCATCATCGAGATGACCGCCCGTCAGAAGGCCGACAAGACGCTTGGCATCATCTACATCCACTACCTCGTGCAGCCCAGGGCCCTGGCCAAGGCCGTTCCGCCCGCGAAGTAGGCGTCCGGCTCCGGGGGCCCGTTTGTCACAGGACCATGACGGTCCCGGACATGCGGGCCCTTGGCCTGTACGGGCTTCCAGTGCCGAAAGTCACGTACTGCCCCCGACCCTCTTCCAGCCCCTGACAAGGGAGCTATAGTCACTGCGTTAGGCCGTCGCGCCTAGGAACCATGGGCCTGCGGGGCAGGCACGGAAACCAACACACCCTCCAAGGAGTCGTCTTATGGCTGAGAAAGCCTTCAACCCGTTCGAAATGGCCCAGAAGCAGTTCGATGCCGTGGCCGAGAAGCTGGGCCTGGACCAGGGCAGCCGCGACTTCCTGCGCACCCCCGCCCGGGAGTTCCACTTCAACATTCCCGTGCGCATGGACGACGGGTCCGTCAAGGTGTTCAAGGGCTTCCGCGTTCAGCACAGCGATGCCCGCGGCCCCGCCAAGGGCGGCATCCGCTTCCACCCCCACGAGACCGTCGACACCGTGCGCGCCCTGGCCACCTGGATGACCTGGAAGACCGCCGTCGTCGACATCCCCCTGGGCGGCGGCAAGGGCGGCGTGATCTGCGACCCCCGCGAGCTCTCCGACCGCGAGCAGGAACAGATCTGCCGCGGCTGGGTCCGCCAGGTTTCGCGCAACGTCGGCCCCCTGCAGGACGTCCCCGCTCCCGACGTCATGACCCACGGCCAGCACATGCTGTGGATGATGGACGAGTACGAAGTGCTCAACGGCGGCCGGTTCCCCGGCATGATCACCGGCAAGCCCGTGGGCATGGGCGGCTCCCTGGGCCGCACCGAGGCCACCGGCTACGGCGTCATCTACACCGTGCGTGAAGCCATGAAGGAACTGGGCCTGGACATCAAGGGCGCCACCGCCTCCATCCAGGGCGCCGGCAACGTGGCCCAGTACAGCCTCGACCTCTTCACCAAGTACGGCGGCAAGGTCATCGCGATCTCCTGCTGGGACAACACCGACAAGGTCCCCTACACCTACCGCTGCAAGGACGGCATCGCCTTCGACAAGCTGATGGCCTCCATCGACAAGTTCGGCACCATCGACCCCGCCAAGGCCAAGGCCAACGGCTGGGAGCAGCTGCCCGGCGACGCCTGGATCGAGCAGGACGTCACCGTCCTCATCCCCGCCGCCCAGGAGAACATGATCAACGCCGAGAACGTGGCCAAGATCCGTCCCTCCGTCAAGGTCATCGCCGAGGGCGCCAACGGCCCCACCACCCCCGAGGCCGACGCCGTCATCCAGCAGAAGGGCATCTTCATGATCCCCGACTTCCTCTGCAACGCCGGCGGCGTGACCTGCTCCTACTTCGAGCAGGTGCAGTGCAACATGAACTACTTCTGGGAGAAGGAAGAGGTCCTCTCCAAGCTCGACCAGAAGATGACCAACGGCTTCAAGGCCGTCAGCGCCCTGGCCCGGGAGAAGAAGGTCTACATGCGCGACGCCGCCTACATGATCAGCATCAAGCGCGTGGCCGAAGCCAGCCACCTGCGCGGCTGGGTGTAGTCCCCGCCACGGCGACCCGCCCGACCGGCCCGCTTTCGGCGGGCCGGTTTTTTTTGTGCGGGCGGGCATCCTGGAGATAATGGCCGGAGCACGCCCATCCGTAGGGGAACCATGAACGACAAGACCTTCGGCCAGTCCCGGGAACTCCAGGCCATCTTCGCCATCGCGGCGCTCCTGGCCCGGGAGGACCTCTCCCTCACCCAGATCCTTCAGGTGGTGGCCGAGGCCCTGCCCAAGGGGTTCAAGTACGAGGAGGTCTGCCAGGCGCGCATCCATTTCTGGGGCGAGTGCTTCGAGACCAAGGGGTTCACGCCCAGCCCCTGGACCCTCCGGGCGCCCATCGTGGTGCGGGGGGAGACGCTGGGCGAGGTGGAGGTCGTGTACCTGGAGAACCGCTCCTCCCGGGCGCCGGGGAACCCCTTCCACCTGGACCAGAAGAAGCTGGTGGACCTCACGGCCCAGAAGCTGGGGCAGCTGGCGGAGGTGCGCATCGCCCAGCACGGCGGCGAGCAGGTGCCGGCCCCGGCGTCCCCCGGGCCCGCCCCCAAGCCCGAGTGGCGCTACCTCCTGGACCTGCTCACCGAGATCGACCCGGCCCTGCACCACCGCCTGATCCGGCGGCTCATGAACCACGCCACCAAGGTGGGCGTGCCCGGGGTGCAGAAGATGATCGCGGTGTTCGACCCGGCCATCTACGCCCAGGGCGAGGCCTCCTCCCACGGCTCCAACGCCCCGCTTCCCAAGCGGGACATGGCCGCCATGGTCAAGACCTTCCGGGAGATCGAGGACATCGCCTCGATCGTGTTCCAGGACGAGGACCTCACGGCCCTGCTCAAGCAGTGGATGCGCCAGGACAAGCTGGGCTTCCTGGCCATCGCCACGGAGAAGCGGGACATCCCCCTGGTGGAGATCACCGAGATCGTGGACCGGTTCTGCCGCGAGACCAACGAGGCGGTCCCCGCCCTGGCCAGCCAGGACGACCAGAACGTGCGGGTGGCGCTCATCCGCAGGTTCCTCACCGAGAGCCTGAAGTTCATCGGCATCGCCAAGCGCCACCTCTCAGTCTACGACTTCGGCAAGATCCTCAACCACGTGGTGGGCCCCGCCCAAGGCAACGGCAAGCTCGGCGGCAAGGCCGCGGGCCTCATCCTGGGCGCGCGCATCCTCAAGCGCATGGGCAGCGGCAACCCCCTGGTGGAGTCCGTGAAGACCCCCAAGACCTGGTACATCACCTCCGACGGCATCTACAACTTCCTGCGCCACAACAGCCTCGAGGACCTCTGGAGCCTCAAGTTCAGCCCGGTGGAGGAGGTGCGCCAGACGTTCCCCTACCTGGAGCAGGCCTTCAAGAACTCCTTCTTCTCGCCCGAGATGTACCAGCAGATCCAGTTCGCCATGGACGACCTGGGCGAGGGCCCCCTCATCGTGCGCTCCTCCAGCCTGCTGGAGGACAGCGAAGGGATGGCCTTCTCGGGGAAGTACCGCAGCCTCTTCCTGGCCAACGTGGGCAGCCGCGAGGATCGCCTGGAGGCCCTCATGGACGCGGTGTGCGAAGTGTACGCCTCGGTCTTCGGGCCCGACCCCATCCAGTACCGCGCCGAGCGCGGCCTCCTGGACTTCGTGGAGGAGATGGGGATCATCATCCAGAAGGTGGTGGGGCGCCGGGTGGGCACCTACTTCTTCCCGGCCTTCGCCGGCGTGGCCTTCAGCCACAACGAGTACCGCTGGTCCCCGCGCCTCCGGCGCGAGGACGGCATCGTGCGCATGGTCGCGGGCCTGGGCACCCGGGCCGTGGACCGCATGGGCACCGACTTCCCCTTCATGCTGAGCCCCGGCCAGCCCAAGATCCGGGTGAACGTGACCCCCGAGCAGGTGACCCACTACGCCCAGAGCCACATGGACGTGATCAACCTGGAGACCGGCCGCTTCGAGACCCTCGCCGTGGCCGACCTGCTGCGGGAGGCCGGGGAGGACTACCCGCTGCTCGAGCAGATCGTCTCGGTGCTCGAGGACGGCTTCCTGAAAAAGCCCATGAAGGGCATGGTCAGCGCCGCCAAGGACGACCTGGTGGTGACCTTCGCGGGGGTGGTGGAGCGCACGGACTTCGTGCCCCAGATCCGGGCCATCCTGGCCATCCTGCAGGAAGCCCTGGGCACGGCCGTGGACATGGAGTTCGCCCACGACGGCGACAACCTCTACCTCCTGCAGTGCCGCCCCCAGAGCCGCATGGAGGAGGAGGGCCACATGCAGATGCCCACCAAGGTGCCCTTCGACCACAAGATCTTCTCGGCGTCGAAATTCATCACCAACGGCTACGTGCCCGGCATCCGCTACATCGTCTACGTGGACCCCGAGGAGTACCGCAAGATCCCCGACCTGGCCGACCTCCTTTCCATCGCCGACGCCGTGAACCGCCTCAACGGCATCCTGCCGCGCCGGAAGTTCATCCTGATGGGCCCGGGCCGGTGGGGAAGCCGCGGGGACGTGACCCTGGGGGTGGGCATCACGTACTCGGGCATCAACAACACCTCCCTCCTGGTGGAGATCGCCCGGAAGAAGGGCAACTACGTCCCCGACCTCTCCTTCGGCACCCACTTCTTCCAGGACCTGGTCGAGGCCAAGATCCACTACCTGGCCCTCTACCCCGACGAGGAGGGCAACCTCTTCAACGAGGATTTCCTCGTGAACAGCCCCAGCGTGCTCACCCAGCTCCTGCCCGAGCACGTGCGGCTCGAGAAGGCCGTGCGCGTCATCGACGTGGAGCAGGTGTGGCCGGGCTGCCACCTGGAGGTGGTGATGGACGGGAACACGGACCGGGCCCTGGGCTACATCCGGTCCGGCCGCGAGTAGCTTCCGCACGGAAATCGTGATATCTTCCTGCTGTTTTGCGTCGACCCGACCGTCGGCCATTCTTGCGGAGATACCCACGTGCTCTACCGTGCTCACCTGCTGAGCCCAGAGGCCCCTGCGCGCCTGAAGGAGTTCGCCGACGGCGGGCTGCTCGTGGACGAGGCGGGCGTCATCGCCGGCGCCGGGCCTTTCGAGGTGCTGCGCGCGGCCCACCCGGACGCCGAGGTGACGGACCTGCGTCCCCACTGGATCCTGCCCGGGCTCATCGACCTGCATTCCCACCTGCCCCAGTTCGAGTGCGTGGCCCTGGACGGCCTGGAGCTCCTGCCCTGGCTGGAGACCCACATCTTCCCCGCCGAGTCCCGGTTCCGGGATGCCGATGAGGCCTCCCGGGCGGCGCGGGACTATTTCCGCAGCCAACTGGCCCTGGGCACCACCACCTCGGTGGTCTACCTCACGGTGCACCAGGAGGCCGCCGACCGCGCCTTCCGGGAAGCCGAGCGCTGCGGCATCCGCGGGGTGCTGGGCAAGGTGATGATGGACCGCCACAGCCCCGAATCGCTGCTGGAGGACACCGGAACCTCCCTGGCCCAGAGCGAGGAGCTGTGCCGGACCTGGCACGGCCGCGACGGCGGCCGCCTGGCCTACGCGTTCACGCCCCGCTTCGCGCCGGTGTGTTCGCGCGAGCTGATGGCGGGCCTGGCCCGGGCCGCGGAACGGCACGGCGCCTACATCCAGACCCACATCAGCGAGAGCGTGGGCGAGATCGAGCGGGTTCGCGAGCTGTTCCCCGAGGCCGCCGACTACACCGCCGTCTACGCCGCCGCGGGCATGCTGGGGCCCCGGACCCTGCTGGGCCACGGGATCCACCTTTCCCCCTCCGAGCGGGACAGGATCCGGGAGGCCGGCGCCACCGTCGTGCACTGCCCGCGGTCCAACGAGTTCATCAAGAGCGGCATCATGCCCCTGCGCCGGTGGCTTTCCGAGGGACTTTCCGTGGGCCTGGCCACGGACGTGGGCGGCGGCCCGAAGCTCGACATGTGGGGCGAGATGGCCGCGGCCTGCAACGCCTCCAAGACCCGCTGGGCCCAGCAGCGGCTCCAGGCCCTTCGCCTGGACGGCGTGGAAGGCCTCGACGACGCCCTTCGCGGGCGCCTCGCCCGGGCCCTGGACCTGGAACCCGACGCCCCGGTGACCCCCGTCGAGGCCTTCCACCTCGCCACCCTCCACGGCGCCCGGGCCCTGGGCCAGGAGGCCCGCATCGGCAGCCTGGACCCCGGCAAGGAGGCGGATTTCGTGGTGGTGGACCCCCGCCGCGTCGACCCGGCCGCGGCCCGCGCCGAAGCGCCCGCCGGCGAGGTGCTCTCCCGGCTCGTGTACCGTTCCGATCCCGCCATGGTCCGCGCCACCTACGTGCGGGGCCGCCTTTGCCACGCCCTGGATTGACGGGATCAGGAAGGCAGGCTCCCGGGACGCCCCGGACGGCGTGAAGGCGCCGCGGGCGCCCGCCGGACTTACCGGGCCCGTTCCGCCAGGTCGCGCCCCACGGCCTCGATGACCTCGCCCCACGCCCCCGGGGCGGGCTGCCGGTAGAGGCGCATGGACGGATACCAGGGCGTCGTGTCCCCCCGGATCATCCAGCGCCAGTCGGGAACCGCATCCAGCAGCAGCCACACCGGCACGCCCAGGGCCCCAGCAAGATGGGCCGGCATGGAATCCACGGAGAGGACCAGGTCCATGGTGGCGAGGGCCGCTGCCAGGTCCTCCACGCGCCGGCACCGCGGGGCCAGGTCCGTCACGCCGTCGGCCCCGGCGTCCCTTTCCGCCCCCTGCTGGAAACTGTGGAACCTCACCCCCGGGATCCCGAACAGGGGAGCCAGGGCCCCGTACGGGCAACTGCGTTCCCGGTCGCGGCGATGACCTGGATTGCCCGCGTGGATGAGTCCCACGCGAAGGCCGTCGCCGGGCCCCCGCCCATCGATGAACCGGGCCATGCGGCTGGCCTCGGCCTGGAGATAGGGCACCCGGGCCGGCACGTTGCCGGGGCGCGTGCCGAGAAGCCCGGGCAGCGAAAGCAGGTGGACCTGGACATCGCACCCCAGGCCTTCGGGAACGGGAGCGCGCAGGTCGCCTTCCAGGACCCGGGTCGCTCCCGCCACGCCCCGGAGCACCTCACCGAGGCCGGGCTGGACCAGGAACACCACCTCGCCGGCCCCGGGAAGGGCGGCAAGGTACCGGCAGAACTGGAGGGTGTCGCCCAGGCCCTGTTCGGCCAGGACCAGGAGGCGGCGCCCGCCCAGGTCCGTTCCGTCCCACTCGGGGGCCACCGGATCCCGGGGCGGGCAGCAGTCGGTGGCCAGGCGGGCCCGGTAGGCCCGCCATCCTTCCTCCCACTCCCCCAGGCGGAGGAGGACGGTGGCAAGGTTGAACCGCACATCGGCGGAGCCCGGGTCCAGATCGACGGCCCGACGGTAGGCGGCCGCCGCCTCCCCATGGGCCCCCGCGCTTTCCAGCACGGCGCCCAGCGTATTGTGGGCCGCGGCGTCCCCGGGCGCCAAGGCCACGGCCCGCCGGGCCATTTCCAGGGCCTCGGCAGGCTCGCGGGCATCCAGGAGCAGGCAGGCCAGGTTGATGGCGGCGTCCACCATCCCGGGATCCAGGTCCAGCGCCTGCCGGAAGCGGGCCCGGGCGCCCGGGGCATCGCCCGACGCCAGGCGCGCCACCCCAAGGTTGAAGCGCGTCTGGGCATGGGAGGGATCGATCTCCAGGGCCTTCAGGTAGGCCCGCTCCGCCTCCCGGGGCCGGCCGAGATCCAGCAGGGCCCGGCCGAGGTTCTGCCAGGCGCCCGCGAACCCCGGCCGGACCGCCAGGACCTTCTCGAACAGCCCCGCGGCCTCCCGGGCCTCACCCTTCCCCAGGAGGAGGTTGCCGAGGTTGTACAGGGCAGGGACGCAACGGGCATCCAGCGCGAGCGCGGCGCGCAGCGCCCGCTCCGCGCCCGGCGGATCATCCCCGTCCAGGCATGCCTGGCCGGCCTTAAGCCAGAAGCTGGTGTCCCGGGGTGGGTTGCCCAAGCGGATCCTCGGTCAAGGCGGGCTGCCTTCCCGTAAGCATCGCATGGCCGGGGCGGAAACCGTTCCGCGCGCGTTCAGCGAGCCCGGTCGGATCCGGGAGCGCCTGGGGTGCCGGCCATCCCGATGGGAGCGAGCAGGGCCTTCCTGAGGACCGCCCTGCTGGCGCCGTCGGCGAACCGCCAGGGCCTGGCCTGGTCCTCGGGGGTGGCGAAGCCGATGCCCAGGCGCGGGCCCGCCAGGGTGGGCCCGGCGAACCCGCGAGGGCGCAATTCCAGGCCACCCGGCGCGAACAGGTCGTGGCCGTCGAAGGTCCTGTCCAGCCCCAGGGCCTGGGCCACTTTGCCGGGCCCCGCGCAGAGCCCGGGGCCCGCGCCCGGGGCCTTCCGCCGCTCCAGCACTGTTTCCAGCCCGCCGACCACCTCGGCGGCCCGGATGAGGACCGCGGAGGGTACCCCCTGGGGCCCCGTGACCACGTTGAGCATCCAATGCACGCCATAGCAGAAATAGAGATAGGCCCTTCCGGCGGGCCCCCACATGGCGGCGTTGCGCCGGGTGAGGCCGTGCCGGGCATGACTGGCGCTGTCCTCGGCTCCGCCGTACGCCTCCACCTCGGTGATGCGGAGAACCACGTCCCCGTTCACCAGGAGCTGCCCTAGCAGGGACGGCGCTGCGATGTCCGGCGGTGCGATCAGGTCCACGGATTCCCCCTTGCGGGGCCGGCCCGCCGACCCCACCCAGGCCCTACTCTACTTCGAAGGCCGCGCCGAGGAGGCCGCCGCCCCCGCGGGGACATTCACCGCCGGCCCGGGCATCCGGATCGGAAAATCCCTTGTCCTGCATGGAAATTCATTCAATCCTGGAGGAATCGGAAAATCGGAGCCCCCATGACAAAGCCGGTGTTCAAGAAACGCTTCCCCTGGGGCTGGCTCCTCCTGGGCGCCCTGGCGGTGGCGGTGGTTTTCGGCATCATCTCCGCCCGCAACGCCCCGCTGAAGCTGGCGGTGACGGTGCCCACGGCGTACCAGGCCGGGGAGCGCAACCCCGTGCTCACGGCCAGCGGCTACCTGGTGGCCCGCCACCGGGCCACCCTCTCGGCCAAGGTTCCGGGCCGCATCGACTGGCTGGGGGTGGAAGAGGGCAGCCGGGTCACCAAGGGGCAGGTGATCGCCCGTCTGGAGGCGCCGGATCTGCGGGCCAGCCGGGACCAGGTGGACGCCCAGCTCAAGCAGGCCGTGCTGGACCGGGACCGGGGCGAGGCCCTGGCCCGGGAGGGCGTGATGGACCGGGCTTCCCTGGACAAGCTGCGCACCGCCTGCCTCACCCTCAAGGCCCAGCTGGCCTACCAGGACGCCCTGCTGGAGAACATGGTGCTGAGGGCCCCCTTCACGGGCACCGTCACCCAGAAGCTCTCGGAGGTGGGCGAAACCGTGAGCCCGGGCAGCGCGGGCGGCGCCAACGCCATCAACGCCGTGGCGGTCCTGGCCGACTTCGCCAGCCTGGAGCTGGAAGTGGAAGTGAACGAGACCGGGCTTCCCAAGCTCCGCAAGGGCATGCCCGCCGAGATCCGGGTGGACGCCCTGGACGCCGAGCCCGGAGCCAAACCCCTGCGGGGCACCCTGCGGGAGATCTACCCCGCGTCCAACCGCCAGAAGGCCACCGTCCTGGTGCGCGTGGCCCTGGTGGACCGGCACCCCATCCTGGTGCCCGACATGGGCGCCAAGGTCACCTTCATGGGCGAGCCCTTCGCCGCCCAGACGCTCTTCCTGGGCCGCGAGCAGATCGTGCGCCGCCAGGGCGGGACCTTCGTGTGGACCCTGGAGGGCGGCCGCGCCGCGCTGCGGCCCGTGGAACTGGGGGCGGAAAACCCGGTGGGGTTCCTGGCCAAGGGCATCCCCGCCAACCTCCCGCTCCTGGTGGTGCCCCAGGAGGTCAAGCTCGAGCCCGGCAAGCGCGTGGTCCCCAAGGAGCGCTGAGATGGACGACGTCAGCGTCCGGCTGCGCAACCTGGCCAAGAGCTACTGGCGGGGCTCCCTGGAGATCCCCGTGCTCACGGGCATCGACCTGGAGATCCCCAGGGGGGGCTACTACGCCCTCATGGGCCCCAGCGGCTCGGGCAAGACCACGCTCCTCAACCTCATCGCCGGCATCGACCGGCCCTCGGGCGGGGAACTGGAAGTCTGCGGGCACAGCCTCAACGGGCTCAACGACGACGAACTGGCCGGGTGGCGCAGCCGGAACGTGGGCTTCATCTTCCAGAACTACAACCTCGTGCCCGTGCTCAACGCCTACGAGAACGTGGAGCTGCCCCTGCTGCTCCAGGATCTCGGAAGGGCGGAGCGCCGGGAGCGGGTGCTCCATGCCCTTTCGCTGGTGAACCTCACCGACCGCATGCGCAACTATCCCCGCCAGCTTTCCGGCGGCCAGGAGCAGCGGGTGGCCATCGCCCGCGCCATCGTGCACGATCCCGAACTCATCGTGGCCGACGAGCCCACCGGGGCCCTGGACGCGAAGAACGCCGAGGAAGCCCTCATCCTCCTGGAGCACCTGAACCAGGAGCTGGGCAAGACCATCGTCCTGGTCACCCACGACCCCAAGGCCGCCAGCCACGCGCGATTCCAGATCCACCTGGAGAAGGGCGTCCTGGACCGCACGGTGGAAGTGCACGACCGCCCCGTCCTGCCCCGCCTCCTGACATGAGGTTCCTCACCCTGGTGCTGCGCTCCCTGTTCCGCTCCAAGCGGAGGACCTTCCTGACGGTGCTGAGCCTGTCGGTGTCGGTGTTCCTCATCGCGCTGCTGCAGAGCCTGCTGGGCACCATGGACGCCCTCACCACCTCGACCGGCAGCGGCACGCGGTTCGTGGTGCAGGACAAGGCCTCCTTCACCAACGTGATCCCCCAGGCCTACACGAACTTCCTGCGCCAGCAGCCGGAGGTGGAGCGGTTCACCGTGCTGCAGTGGTTCGGCGGCGAGTACAAGGATCCCAAGAACTTCTTCGCCAACTTCGGGGTGGACCCCGAGTCCTACCTCCAGGTGTACCGCGAGGAGGCCAACCTCCCCTCCATCCCCCTGGAGCAGGTGCGCGACTTCCTGCGGGACGGCAACGGCTGCATGGTGGGCCGGGCCCTGGCCGACAAGTTCGGGTGGAAGGTGGGGGACGTGGTCCCCCTGAAGAGCAGCATCTTCAACCTCACCGTGCGCCTGAACATCCGCATCATCTTCGCGGGGCTGCGCAAGTCCGACGAGATGGTCCTGGCCTTCAACATCAAGCAGCTCCAGGAGGCGGTGCCCTGGATGAAGGGCCGGGTGGGCGCCATCACCGTGCGCGCCAAGAACCCCGCCGACATTCCCAGGCTGTGCGAGCGCATCGACCACCACTTCGCCAACAGCGCCCAGGAGACCCTCTCCATCACCGAGAACGCGTTCAACCTGAACATGATGAAGCTGCTCGGGGACTACTCCACCATGGTGCACTCCATCTCCGCGGCCGTCCTCGTGGCCATCCTCATCGTCACGGCCAACACCATGGCCATGGCCATCCGGGAGCGCACCACCCAGATCTCGACCATGCGCGCCCTGGGCTTCCGGTCCGGACAGATCCTGTCGCTGCTCATGGCCGAGGGGCTCCTGCTCTCGCTCCTGGGCAGCGGGCTGGGCATCGCCCTGGCCATGGGCGTGGCCTCGGCCGCGGCGAAGGTGGCCGGGCAGATCATTCCCTGGATGGCCGACTTCATCATCACCCCCGAGACGTTGCTCCTTTGCGTGCTGATCACCCTGGCCCTGGGCCTCCTTTCCACCTTCATCCCCGCCTACCGCGCCAGCCGCAGGCCCATCACCGAAGGGCTGAGGGCGCTGTGATCTGGTACCTCTTCGTCCCCCTCGCCCCGTACCTGCTGTGGCTGCTTTGGGCGGCGGCCTTCCACCCGCTGCCGCTCACCTACAACTGGCGCTCCATCTGGCAGCGGTGGGCGGGCACGCTGTCCACGGTGGGCGCCATCGCCATCGTCGTGATGGTCTTCGTGGTGGTGCTGTCCATGGCCCAGGGGGTTTCCAAGGCCTACGTGCGAAGCGGCCGCGACGACCAGGTGATCATCATGCGCCAGAACGCCCGGGTGGAGATGATGAGCTCCCTGAGCCTTGCCCAGGCCCGGCTCATCCTCACCCATCCGCTCATCGCGCGCGACGGCGTGGGTCCCCTGGCCACCGAGGACATCATCGTGAGCAAGCAGGTGGCGCTGGCCGACGGCTCAGGGGCCATGAGCGTGACCGTGCGGGGCACGACCCCCGCGGGAATCCGGATGCGCAGCCAGGTGCGGATGCTCCAGGGCCGCTGGTTCATCCCCGGGCTATCCGAGGCCGTGGTCCCCCAGAAGATGCTCAACCGGTACACCGGAGTGGAATTGGGCCGCAGCTTCGCCATGGCCGGGCGCAGCTGGAAAGTCGTGGGGATCTTCGACGGGGACGGGAGCGTCTACGATTCCGAGATCTGGACCGAGGTGGGCGACCTGCGCCAGGCGTTCCGCCGCTACGGCAACGATTCGTCCATGGCGGTGCGCCTTCGCAGCGCCGCGGACGTGCCTTCCTTCATCCGGGACATGGAGCAGGACGTGCGGCTCAAGCTGGAGGCCAAGCCCGAGCCCGCCTATTTCGCGGACCTGGGCGACGCGGGGCGGCCCATGCAGGTGCTCGGCCAGATCATCACCCTGATCCTCACGGTGGGCGCCGTGTTCGCGGCCATGAACACGATGTATGCCACGGTCGCGGGCCGCACCCCGGAGATCGGAACCCTCAGGGCCCTGGGCTTCCGCCGCCGGGAGATCCTGGCCAGCTTCCAGTGGGAGGCCATCCTCCTCACGGCCCTGGGGGGTCTGGCGGGCGCCGGCCTGTCGCTGCTCTTCAACGGCATCCGCACGGGAACCGTGAACATGAACACCTGGTCCGACGTGAGCTACGCCTTCTCGGTGACCCCGGACCTCATGGCCCAGGGGGTGGGCTTCAGCATCCTGATGGGCATCGCCGGGGGATTCCTGCCCGCCTGGCGCGCCAGCAGGATCCCCGTGACGGAGGCCATGCGGTCTTGAATCATTTATAAATTTCTTTTAGACTATTCTTTGCCGCGCGTTGACGACATCAGCTTGCGAGGTAAACTGATCACTAAACGGGAGGCCCTATGGACCGTGAACTGCTAAAGGGGAGCACGCCGCTTCTTCTGCTGTCTCTGCTCACGGACGGCCCCATGTACGGCTACCAGATCATCGAGACGGTCAAACAAAGGACCGACGGCAACTACACCCTCAAGGAGGGCGCGCTCTACCCGGCCCTGCACAAGCTCGAGGCGGCGGAGTTCATCACCTCCTACTGGCAGACCCAGCCCAACGGCCGGGATCGCCGGTACTACGCCATCCAGCCCGCGGGCGCCTCCTTCCTGGCCGCCAAGAAACAGGAATGGGGCCAGTTCGTGGCCATGGTGGACGGCTTCGTGGGGCCCCGGCCGTGAACCAGGCCCTGGCCTCCTACCTCTCCGAGGTGGAGAGGGGATTGGGGGGGCTCTCCTCCAGCCGGCGGCGGCTGATCATCCGCGAACTCGAGGCGCATCTCCAGGACGAGGCCGAAGCCCGCGGGGTCCGCACCGAATCCCAGATGGACGAGCTCCTCTCTGAAAAGGAACCGCCCCGGGAGCTGGCCTCGGAGCTCTCCAACGGCGAGGGCACCGACGCCACGCACCGCAGCGAGACCTCCCTGCTGGCCGGAAGCCTCCTGGGCCTGGCCACGGGCGGCTACCTCTTCCTCCAGGGCGGCTGGCCCTGGCACCTCAGCCTGGCCTTCTGCATGGCCCACGGCCTGGCGGTGGGCACGGGCATCTTCCTGGTGCGCCGGCGCTGGCAGCGCCTGGGGACCCAGGCCCGGATCCTCACCTCCCTGGTCTTCGGCACGCTCATGGCCATTCCCCTGGGCTTCACCAGCCTGCGGGGCTTCAATTCCAGCCGCCTGCTCTACGGGGCCTTCACGGGCTACATGCTGGAGCGGCACTCGGAGCCCCGGCCGGCCTGGCAGGCGATCCTGGAGACCCTGGGGTTCACGGTGCTGGACTACCTGGCCTACACCTTCATCTTCACCCACCGGCGCCCGTACAGCTGGCTGCTGGAGCTGAGCTTCAACTTCACCCTGGCCCTGGCGGTCCTGGTGGCCCTCCACCTCAAGCGGCTCCTTTCGGGGCGGTGGCTGCTGGCCCCCCAGTGATTCCGGCTTGAGTTCCAAGGCGAACCGGGCTACACTTTCTCCCTTGTGCGTGAACAAGCCGCGTGCCGTCATGGCATCCGGTCGGTTCCAGGAGGCCCCATGAAGGACAAGATCCATCCCCAGCTCTTCGACGTGAACGTCCATTGCGCGTGCGGCAATGAGTTCATGACCCGCTCCACCAAGAAGGAGCTCCGCGTGGAAGTGTGCGCGGCCTGCCATCCCTTCTTCACCGGCAAGCAGAAGCTCATGGATACCGCCGGCCGGGTGGAGAAGTTCAACCGCAAGTATGCCAAGAAGGAAGTGGCGGCCCCCGTGGCCGAGGCCGCTCCCGAAGCCGAGGCCCCGGCCGAAGCCAACCAGTAGCGACAGCTTTCCCAGGAACGGGCCGATCCTCGGCCCGTTCTTTTTTTGTAGGTGGGGGTGACCCATGCTCGACCAGCTCGAATCCCTCGATGCCAAATACCAGGAAATCGAAGCCCAGCTCCAGGACCCCGCCGTCGTCAGCGACATGAAGCGGCTCCGGGAGCTCACCAAGCTGCGCTCGGAGCTCGAGCCCGTGGTGGAGGCCTGGCACGTCCAGCGGAACCGGCTGCGCCAGCTGGAGGAGGCCGAGCAGATCCTGGCCGACAAGGCCCAGGACGCGGACCTGCGCGAGATGGCCGCCATGGAGATCCCGGAGCTCAAGGAGGCCATCCAGGCCGGCGAGGCGGAGCTGCGCCGCCTCCTGGTGCCCAGGGACCCCAAGGACGACCGCAACGTCATCCTGGAAGTGCGCGCGGGTACCGGGGGCGAGGAGGCCGCCTTGTTCGCGGCGGAGATCTTCCGGATGTACGTGCGCTTCGCCGAGCGCCGCGGCTACCGGGTCTCGGTGCTCAGCGAGAGCGAGGCCGACCAGGGCGGCCTGCGCGAAGTGGTGGCCGAGGTGGAGGGGGCGGGAGCCTACTCCCTCTTCCGGTTCGAGAGCGGGGTGCACCGGGTGCAGCGGGTCCCCAAGACCGAGACCCAGGGCCGAATCCACACCTCGGCCTGCACCGTCGCCGTCATGCCCGAGGCCGACGAGGTGGACATCGAGGTGAAGAAGGAGGACCTTCGCATCGACACCTTCTGCTCCGGCGGCAAGGGCGGCCAGAGCGTGAACACCACGTACTCCGCCGTGCGCCTCACCCACCTGCCCACCAACACGGTGGTGCAGTGCCAGGACGAGCGCAGCCAGCTCAAGAACATGGCCAAGGCCATGACCGTGCTGCGCTCGCGCCTCCTGGAGAAGGCCCAGGCCGAGGTGGACCAGGCCGAGGCCAGCCTTCGCAAGACCCAGGTGGGCTCCGGCGACCGTTCCGAGAAGATCCGCACCTACAACTTCCCCCAGGGCCGGGTCACCGACCACCGGGTCAACGTCACCATCCACCAGCTGGATTCCTTCATGCAGGGCATGATCGAGCCCATCCTGGAGCCCCTGCGCGCCGCTCACGAGGCCGAACGGCTCCAGCAGCTGGAGGCGTAGGGAAAGCGTCATATATATATTGACGCGGGAACCCCGGTTGCAGTTTTCCCCGGCAGGCTCCACGATAACTGGAACCCCCCGGACGATCCCATGGCCCCCGCATCCGCCCAACGCCCCCTGGACACCCTCCTGCACGAGTGCCGGAAGGTGATCGTGGGCCAGCCCCAACTGCTGAACCGGCTCCTCGTGGCCCTGCTGGTGCCCGGCCACGTGCTGCTGGAAGGGCTGCCGGGCCTGGCCAAGACCCGCACGGTCAAGGCCCTGGCGGCGGCGAGCCGCATGCACTTCCGGCGCATCCAGTTCACCCCGGACCTCCTGCCCTCGGACGTGGTGGGCACCCTGGTCTTCGACCCCCGGAACCTGACCTTCGCGCCCAAGAAGGGCCCCATCTTCGCCAACCTGCTCCTGGCCGACGAGATAAACCGGGCGCCCAGCAAGGTGCAGTCGGCCCTGCTGGAAGCCATGGAGGAGCGCCAGGTCACCCTGGGCGAGGAGAGCTTCCCCCTGCCGGACCCCTTCCTGGTGCTGGCCACCCAGAACCCCCTGGAGCAGGAGGGCACCTTCCCCCTGCCCGAGGCCCAGATGGACCGGTTCCTCTTCAAGCTGCGCATCGACTACCCCAGCCTCCAGGACGAAGGGGAGGTGCTGCGCCGCGCCGACGGCCACGAGGAGCCGATCCTTCCCATGACGACCGGCGAGGAGCTCCTCCAGGGGGGTCTCCAGGCCCGCAAGGTCCGGCTGGACGAGGCCATCCGAACCTACATCGTGCGCCTGGTCCAGGCCACTCGCCCCGGCCACGGCAAGGCGTGGAAGGGCCGGGAACTCCTCCGCTGCGGCGCCTCCCCACGGGCCTCCCTGGCCCTCCAGGCCGCCTCCAAGGCCCTGGCCTACCTGTCCGGCCGGGACCACGTGCTTCCGGAGGACGTGGCGGCCCTGGCCCCGGACGTGCTTCGCCACCGGCTCCTGCTCACCTACGAAAGCGAGGCCGACGGGGTCACCACCGACGACGTCATCAAA
>DBMS01000005.1:26158-47023 GCA_002297665.1 Holophagaceae bacterium UBA692
CCACCAAAAAAAAGAAAACAAGGTTTGGGAACTTTCCATCCCGTGCTAGCATGGGTCACCCTACTTCGGTCACCTGATATTTTCCAATAATGGGCCGGGGAAAGACCCAGACGTCTTTGAATCCCCGGAATTAACCCCAAAAGCGAAGTGATATAACCACTTATCGCTAACGCTAACCCCAACAGGAGGATGCTCATGCATCGTAGAATCGAAAACTTCGGCCGTATCGCCGCGCTGATCGTCGTGGGATCCGTGACCCTCGCCGCCCAGGGCACGCAGACGTCCAGCATCAGCGGCAGCCTCGTCGACCAGAACGGGGCCGCGGTCGTCGGCGCCACCGTCAACCTCACCTCCACCAGCCTCCAGGGCCCCCGCGTCCTGCAGACGGACGACAAGGGCCGGTTCATCACCCGCCTGCTGCCTCCCGGCCAGTACACCATCACCATCACCAAGACCGGCTTCCAGACGATCAAGACGTCCGAGAGGATCGGCATCGACCAGACCTATCAGCCCCGGTTCACCATGGCCAAGACCGCCGCCGCAGTCGTGGAAGTGGTCGCCACCGCCGCAGCCGTTGACCGCACCGACGTCAAGACCGCCTCCAACTATGCCCTGGACGCCGTCGACGCCCTGCCCAACACCCGCACGATGGAAGGCGTCGCCCTGCTGACCCCCGGCGTCACCACCGGCGTCGGCGGCCGCGTCCAGATCCGCGGCGCCATGACCTCCGGCAACCTCTACCTGCTGGACGGCCAGAACATCTCCGACAACGCCTACAACAACCGCGGCGTTCGGCTGATCGACGACTCCATCGAGGAAGTGCAGGTCATCACCGGCGCCATCTCCGCCGAATACGGCAGCGTGGACGGCGGCGTGCTGAACGCCATCACCCGCTCCGGCGGCAACGAGTTCGCCGGCCAGCTGCGCTGGGAGCTCAGCGACCAGGCCTGGAACGCCTACAACCCGGGCGAGGTGCGCGGCTCCTTCGCGAACACGATGAACGAAGAGAAGACCGTGTCCCTCTCCGGCTTCATCATCAAGGACAAGCTGTGGTTCTCGGGCAGCTTCTTCACCACGAACCAGACCGGCAGCGGCAACATCACCTACGACCTGGGTTCCCGCAACTCCGACACGCTCACCAACCCCAACCTGCCCTACAACGCCACCACCAATCCTTACCTCAAGATCAGCAACAACGGCCCCAACGGCCTTAACGCCCCCTACGTCACGGGCCGCAAGGAAATCCGCCGGCAGATCAAGCTGACCTACGCCATCAACCAGAACCACACCCTGGTGGCGTCCTTCAACAACTCCCGCATCGACGACGTGAACCGCAACTACAGCGCCGGTGAACTGGCCTCCCTGGTTCCCCAGGTGAGCACCTCCGAGTTCCTGAACCTGCAGTGGCGCGCCATCTGGTCCAACACCATCACGTCTGAAGTCAAGGTCGGCCGCAAGAAGCAGATGCTCTCCGCTGGCGCCGACGCCGCCAACGGCAGCCCCATCTACAGCTACTCCACCGGCGGCGGATACTACAACAACGGCATCTTCAACAGCAACGACGGCGGCGACAACCGCAACAACGAGACCTTCAACGGCAAGGTCAGCATGTTCTGGGACGCCATGGGCAGCCACACCACCGACGTGGGCGTCGACTATTACAAGGGCACCGCCAAGGCCCGGAACGAGCAGACCGCCACGGGCTACATCTTCGGCGTGGAAAACATGTCCTTGAACGGCGGCAGCAACCAGCTCACGAATCCCGGCACCGGCAGCTGGGGCCTTCCCTCCGACGTGTGGGAATACTTCTCCGGCTCCGGCGAAGCCCACAACATCTCCTACGCCCTCTTCGTCAACGACAAGTGGACGATGGACAAGCACCTGAGCTTCAGCATCGGCGTCCGCTACGACAAGTTCAAGGCCGAGAACGAGAGCGGCAAGTCCACCGCGGCCGCCGACGGCATCTCCCCCCGCCTGGGCTTGAAGTACGACATCCTCGGCGACGGCAACTGGCTCGTCAGCGCCGCCTGGGCCCGCTACAACTCCAAGGTGCTTGAAGGCATCACCAATTCGGTCACCCGCCAGGGCAACCCCACCGAGATCGATCACCCCTGGGTCGGTGCCGCCGGCATGCAGACCTTCGCCGCCCTCAGCAACCTGGCCAACGTCCGCACGAACTACGACTTCTCCCAGATCCTCTACTACAACGATCCCACCCTCAACGTGAAGCTGTCCGACAACCTGAAGGCCCCCACGGTCGACGAGACCCAGATTGCCGCCCAGTACTTCTTCAACCACCCCGCCATTGGCGCCGGTTCCCTCAAGGTCACCGCCGTCAACAAGAAGTGGAAGAACCTCTTCGACTACACCGTCGGCAACTCCGGCCACGTCATCGCCCCCTCGGGCGACGACCTCTACATGCGCGTGTGGGAAAACAGTGATGTCGCCAAGCGCGAGTACAAGGGCCTCGAATTCGAAGCCACCCTCCAGAAGGACGAGTGGAACCTGGCCTACACCTCCACCTGGAGCAGCCTGAAGGGCAACTACGAGGGTGAAGCCAGCAACAGCCCCGCCGCCGGCGCCGGCCTGAAGAACTTCACCGTGCAGGACGGGGTCGCCAAGTATGACTCCAGCATCACCACCCCCTACGGCTACCTTCAGGGCCACGTGGCCCTCCGCATGCGCGGCACGGCTTCCCGTTCCTTCGCCAACTCGTACGGCAAGACCACCATCGGCCTCGTCTACCGCTTCGACACCGGCCTGCACTACAGCAAGTCCCGCTCCATCTCCCTCGCCCGCTTCAATAACAGCATCGGCGGCGGCCTGAGCAGCCAGTTCGGTTCCAGCACCACCCAGTACGAAGGCGGCCGCCGCATGGCGGGCGTCCTGCCCTCCGCCACCTACCTCGACCTGGCGCTCACCCACGAGTTCCCGATCTTCAAGGTGGCCGGCAAGACCGTGACCGGCTTCTTCAAGGCCAACATCGGCAACTTCCTGAACCACCAGCAGATCGTCGGCATCGACACCAACTATGCCGCCGCCGCCAACGTCGCGGGTCACCCCGAGCAGTCCGGCCTGTTCTCCGAGTGGAAGCCCGCCAACCCGGCCACCTTCGGCAAGACCCGGCCCATCGCCGCCGACTACGGCACGGCCCGCACCATCGCCGTTTCCACCGGCTTCCGCTTCTAGTTCAGACGGAACCGCGTAGTACCTGAAGGGCGCCCGGGAAACCGGGCGCCCTTTTCAATTAGACTGGTGGCATGACGACGCGCACCGTTACCCTCATCCATACGGGCGGCACCTTGGGCATGGGGCCCGCCGAGGACACCTGCCTGGCTCCCGGCCCATCCCTTGACCGCATCCTCGACCAGGTGCCTGAATTGCGGGAGCTGGCGACGCTGCGCATGGTCGTGGCCTTCAACCAGGACTCCGCCACCACGGAGCCGGAGGACATCCTCCTCCTGGCCCGCCTCATCCGGTCGGAAGCTGCGGTGAGCGACGGCGTCGTCCTGATCCACGGCACCGACACCATGGCCTACACGGCCTCGGTGCTGGGCTTCCTCCTGGCGGACCTGGGCAAGCCGGTGGTGCTCACGGGCAGCCAGCGGCCCCTGGCCTACGTGCGCAGCGACGCCCGGGGCAACCTGGTGGACGCGGTGACCCTGGCCGCCCGGGGCGTGGCCGAGGTGGGCATCTGCTTCGGGGACCACTGGCTGCGTGGCGTGGCCGCGGACAAGGTGAGCGTGCACCGGTACGAGGCCTTCGAATCCCCCAACCTGCCGCCCCTGGCGGAGCTGGGACTCCACGTGCAGATCCACCCCCACGCGGGCGCCTTCCCCCTCCAGGTGCCCCCGGCCATCGGACCTGTCCTGGAATCGCGCCTGGCCGTGTACTCCCCCTTCCCGGGCATGCCCTGGCGCCTACCGAACCCGGACTGCGCCGGCGTGCTCATCCGGGCCTATGGGGCCGGCAACCTCCCCATGGACCGGCCCGACCTGCGCGACCTCTTCCTTCACTGCGAGCGGCGGGGCCTGCCGGTGGTCGTCACCAGCCAGTGCGCTTCCGGCGGCGTGGACCTGGGCACCTACGACCTGGGCCGCCAGGCCCAGGGGCTGGGCGCCATCTCCGGGGGCCGGCACACGCCCTGGGCGGCGCTGGCCAAGCTCTCGCTGGCGCTGGGCGCGGGTTTCAGCGTGGGAGAGATACGCCACGCCTTTGCCACGTCCTGGGCCGGAGAGCCCGTCTGATACACTGGTCCTCTACCCATTGAGGATCCGCCATGCTCGACGCCGCCCTTCTCCGCAACGACCTGGACACCGTGGTTCAGGGCCTGGCCAAGCGCGGCGTGACCTTCGACCAGGAGGCCTACCAGGGGCTTGATGCGGCGCGCCGGCGCGTCATCCAGGAGGCCGAGGCCCTCAAGGCCGAGCGCAACCGGGTCTCGGACGAGGTGGCCCGCCTCAAGCGCGCCAAGGAGGACGCCAGCCACCTCATCGCCGCCCAGGCGGAGGTGGGCCGGAACCTCAAGGCCCTGGAGACCGCCGAGAAGGAGGCCGAAGCCGCGTTCAAGGCCTTCATGGCCACGCTGCCCAACCTGCCCCACGAGAGCGTCCCCGTGGGCAAGGACGAGCACGCCAACGTCGAGGTCAAGCGCTGGGGCACCCCGAAGGCCATCGAGAAGCCCCTGGATCACGTGGACCTGGGCACGAAGCTGGGCATCCTGGACCTGGACCGCGCCGCCAAGCTCAGCGGGGCGCGCTTCTCCATCCTCAAGGGCGCGGGCGCCAAGCTGGAGCGCAGCCTGGTATCGTTCATGGCGGACCTGCATGCCCAGGCCGGCTGGACGGAAGTGCTCCCGCCCTACCTGGTGCTGCCGGAGTGCATGTACGGCACCGGCCAGCTGCCCAAGTTCGAGCAGGACCTCTTCAAGACCCACCGGGGCGAGGATCCCCTGTACCTCATCCCCACCGCGGAAGTGCCCGTCACCAACATGTACCGCGACGAGATCCTCCCCGCCGAGCAGCTCCCCATCCGCCACTTCGCCTTCACGCCCTGCTTCCGCAGCGAGGCCGGCAGCTACGGAAGGGACACCAAGGGCATCATCCGCCAGCACCAGTTCCACAAGGTTGAACTGGTGGCCTTCGCAACGCCGGAGCAGGCCGCGGACGAACTGGAGAACCTCACCCTCCAGGCGGAGCGCATCCTGGAGGCCCTCGAGCTGCCCTACCGGCGCATGTTGCTGTGCAGCGGCGACATGGGCTTTTCCAGCCGCAAGACCTTCGACCTGGAGGTGTGGCTGCCCAGCCAGGACACCTACCGGGAGATCAGCTCGTGCAGCTGGTTCGGGGACTTCCAGGCCCGGCGCGCCAACATCCGCGCCAAGGCCGCCGGCGGCAAGCCGCAGCCCCTGCACACCCTCAACGGCAGCGGCCTGGCCGTGGGCCGCACCTGGGTCGCCATCCTGGAGAACTACCAGCAGCCCGACGGCAGCGTGAAGGTCCCCAAGGCCCTGCAGCCCTACATGGGCTGCGACGTGATCCGCTAGCCGAGAACGATGAGCGCGGTGTCCGACGCCTCCCGCACGGCGTCGGGCAGGAAGAAGTCCGCCACCAGCGGGGCCCCCGGCACCACGGCGTACTCGGAGAAATCCGTCTTCCCCTCCACCCTCAGCACCTCCTCGTCGATGAAGAAGTTCCCGGTGCAGGCCCGGGATGGGCGCCGCAGGATCACCGCCGCGGCGTCGGCCATGATCTCGGGCTTCCGGCTGGCGTTGGCCAGGTGCTCCCCGCCCAGGAGGTTGCGCACGGCGGCGGTGTCGATGGTGGTGAGGGGCCACAGGGAGTTCACGGCGATGCCGTCCTTGGCCAGTTCCTCGGCCATGCCCAGGGTGCACAGGCTCATGCCGTACTTCGCCGTTGTGTAGGCCACGTGGGGGGCGAACCACTTGGCCCGCATGTCGAGCGGCGGCGAGAGGTTCAGGATGTGGGGGTTCGGGGCCTTCTCCAGGTGGGGCAGGCAGGCCTTGGAGCACAGGAAGGTGCCCCGGGCGTTCACCTGGTGCATGAGGTCCCAGCGCTTCATCTCGGTGGCCGCGGTGCCGGTGAGGGAGATGGCGCTGGCGTTGTTCACCAGGATGTCGACGCCCCCGAACACCTCCGCGGTGCGCGCCACGGCGGCCAGCACCTGCTCCTCGCTGCGCACGTCGCCCACGATGGGCAGCGCCTCGCCGCCCGCGGCCCGCACCGCATCGGCGGCGGAGTACACGGTGCCGGGGAGCCTGGGATGGGCCTCGGCGGTCTTGCCGAAGAGGGCCACCCGGGCGCCGTCGCGGGCCGCGCGCACGGCGATGGCGAGGCCGATGCCCCGGGTGGCGCCGGTGATGAAAAGGGTCTTTCCGCCAAGGCTCATGGGGGCTCCGGTGACTGGAGCCCCGAGTATGCCCCGGGAGGGCGGGAAATTCTATTCGAAGTCGGGGGCGTCCGGGACGTCGCTGCTCATGCGCTTGAGGGCGTCCTCGTTCTTCCAGATGCCGCCGTAGCGGCCGTAGAGGGAGCTGAAGCCGGGGCGCTTGCGTCCCTGCTCGGCCAGGGTCACCAGCTCGGCGGTGAGCAGCTTCTCGGCCACACCGGTCTGGAGGGACTCCACCAGGGCGCGCCGGGTCTCGAACGTGAGGGCGGCCGCGGGGGTGCGCTCCTTGATGCGGGCGACCCACAGCTTGCCGTCGGGGGTCCAGCAGGCGGGGGTGGCCTTGCCCGCGGGGGTCTCCAGGAGGGCCTTGCGGATGGCGGGGTGCTGGCCCAGCTCGGCCAGGCTCTGGATGGTCACAAGGTCCTTGGTCTCGGGCGTGCCCAGGGCCTTCAGGTCACCCGCGGCCTTGTCGGCCTTGGCCTTGAGGGCGGTGCGGGCTTCCTCCAGCTTCCAGGCCTCCAGCACCTTGGCCCGGATGTCGGCCAGGGGGGGCACGGCGACGGGAAGCTCCTCCTGCACGCGGAAGACGACGTAGGAATCGCCGGCCATGCGGATCTTGGAAACCTGGCCCACCTCGAGGCGGAAGGCTTCCCCGGCCAGGCCTTGGCTGCCGGGCAGCCCTTCCAGGCCCGCGGCGTCGGTGGCGGAAAGGGGCTTGCTGGTGGCGACCTTCATGCCCAGGTTCCGGGCGGGGGCGGCCAGGTCGCCGCGGTCGCCGGCGCGCTTACGCAGCTGCTCCAGCTTGTCCTTGGCCTTGGCGGCGAAGGCGTCCCGGGCGATCTGGGCGCGCAGGTCCTCCTTGACGGACTCGAAGGGCTTCTCGCGCCGGCCTTCCAGGCGGATGAGGTGCACGCCGAACTGGGTCTTCACGGGCTGGCTGATCTCGCCGGGCTTCAGGGCCGCCGCGGCGTCCGTGAAGGGCTTGACCATCTGGCCGGGGGCGAACCACCCCAGGTCCCCGCCCTTGCCCTTGGCGCTGGGATCCTCGCTCCAGGCCTCGGCGGCCTTGGCGAAGTCCTCGCCAGCCATGAGCTTGGCGCGCAGTTCCCCGGCCTTCTTGAAGGCCTCCCCGGCCTGGGATTCCGACTCGGCCTTGAAGAGGATGTGGCTGGCCTTGAGCTCGGTGTACTGCGCCTTGCGCGACTCGTACAGGGCCTTGACCTTGGCGTCGTCCACGGGGGCCAGGCCCAGGGAGGCCTGGTCCACGGCCACGTAGGCGATGACCCTGCGCGGGCCCTCCTGGAAGCGGGCGCCGGAATCCTTGAGGAAGGCCTGCAGCCTGGCCTCGCCGGGGTCCGCGACCGCGGCGGCGTCGGGGGACGCGGTGACGAAGTCGTAGCTGATCTTCTCGTTGCGGACCCGGTTCTCCAGCTCCACCCACGCCTGGTCGACGGGGACGCGGGAGGCGGCCTGGGCCACCAGCTTGCGCAGGCTGAGCTCGCTGGACAATTCGATCTCCCACTGCTTGAGGGAGGTGCCGTTCTCGCGCAGGACCGCGTTGATGTCGCCGGAAGGCTTGAGCTGGCCGTTGTCGTTCAGGAAGAGGGGGATGCTGCGCAGCCGGGCTTCCAGGGCCGCGCGCACCTCGGCGTCGGTGACGACGATGTCGTGGCGCTCGGCCAGTTCCAGGCGGAGCTGGTTGCTGATGAGGCTGTCCAGGGCCTGGCCCTGCAGCATGGGCATGAGGGTTTCGAGATTGGCCTGCTTGCCCATGCGCTTGAGATACTGGGCGATCATGGAATCCACGTCCCGCTTCAGCACGTCCCGCCCGTAGACCCGCGCCAGGACGTTGTCCGGCGCGCCCGCGTTGGCGCCGCTGGGCGCGAGGTAGGCCACAAGGCCTAGCAGCACCACCATCATCACCACGGCCATGGGGGTCTGGTTGCCTTTGAACACTTGGCGGAAATTGCGAAGCATGGGTTCTCCATGGGCAGGCCATAGGCCAGGATCTTCTAGGTTATCAAAGGAATGCCGTTTGTCCTAAACTGATTGACCGAGGGTGTCATGGCCGTGCGACCAGTGCTCACCTGGGGCGATCCCAGGTTGAAGGTAAATTCAAGTGACGTGGGGGATTGGACGCCCGAGCTGGACCAGCTGGTGGCCGATCTCTTCGAGACGACGTACCACGAGGAAGGGCTGGGCATCGCGGCCCCCCAGGTGGGGGTGAACCTCAACATCGCGGTCATCGACACCTCCTGCGGCGCCGATCCCGCCGCCCGGATCGTCCTGATCAACCCTGAGGTCGTGAGGGAGGAGGGCTCCCAGGTGGGGCCGGAGGGCTGCCTTTCCATTCCCGGCATCCACGAGGTGCTGGAGCGGCCCATGAAGGTATGGGTCAGGAACCGCACCCCGCGGGGCGACTGGGTGGAGCTGGAGGGCGAGGAGCTCCTGGCCCGGGCCTTCTGCCACGAGATCGACCACCTGCGGGGCCGGCTCTTCGTGGAATACTTCGGGCCCGTCAAGCGCCAGATCATCCAGCGGAAGTACGCGAAGTCGAGGGCCTGACCCGTGCGCGCGGCCTTCCTGGGAACCCCTGCGGCGGCCGTGCCCGCCCTGCGCGCCCTGGCGGGCGCCCGGAGCGTGGCCGCGGTGTACTGCAACCCGGACAGGCCCCAGGGCCGGGGCCGCCGCCTGGAGGCTCCGCCGGTCAAGCGGGCCGCCCTGGAACTGGGCCTGCCGGTGCACCAGCCCCTTTCCTGGAAGGATCCCGCCACCCGGGAGACCTGGGAGGCGCTGGGCGTCGACCTGGCCGTGGTGGTGGCCTACGGGCACATCCTGCCCCGGTGGATGCTGGACGGTTGCCGCCTGGGCGCGTGGAACCTCCACTTCTCCCTCCTGCCCCGCTGGCGGGGGGCCGCCCCGGTGAACCACGCCATCCTCGCCGGCGACCCGGAGACGGGAGTGGGCCTCATGCGCATCACGCCCGGCCTGGACGAAGGCCCCGTGCTGGCCCAGACCCGGCGGCCCATCGGGCTGACAGACACCGCGGACGCCCTCCTGGAAACGCTGGCCCAGGATGCCGCCGCCCTGCTCCTGGACCACCTTCCCGGCCTGGAGGCGGGCACCGCCCTTCCCGTCCCCCAGGACGGCGCGGGCGCCACCAATGCAACCAAGCTCCACAAGGGCATGGCGCCCCTGGACCCCACCCTTCCCGCCCTGCGCCTGCACCGTCAGGTCAGGGGCCTCCACCCCTGGCCCGGCGCCGAGCTGTCCTTCCGGGACACCACCCTCAAGGTGTGCGCCGTGGGGAACCTGCGCCCGGACGGGGCCCCGGCGGGCACCCTGGCCTGGAACCGGGACGGGGCCTGGCTCACGGCCGGGGACGGCACGGCCCTGGAGCTCACGCTCCTGCAGCGCCCGGGCAAGCCGGTGCAGCCCGCGGCCCAGGCCCTGCAACCCTGGGGCGCCTCGGGATCGGGCCCTACACGCCGAACGGTTTGACCGCCTCGTCGAAGCGGGCCGCGAGGGTGTGGTCCTTCTCCGTCACGCGCCCGGCGTCGTGGGTGGTGAGGGTGATGCGGACGTAGCCCCACCCGAAGGCGATGTCCGGATGGTGGTTCATGGCCTCGGCGGGGGCCACCAGGCGGCTGACGATATTGAACGCCGTCATGAAATCGGGGGTGCGGATCTCCCGCACGAGGCTGTTGTCCTTCTCGGTCCAGGTCATGGATCCTCCGGGTCGTCGAGTTCTTGTGAGGCGGCGGGGGTGAGAAGTTCCTCCACGTCCTGGGCCAGGAGCCAGTCGCCGGGAAAGGCCGCCAGGGCCGCCCGGATCTCCCGCAGGCGCGCCGGGGGGGCCTCTCCGCGCGCGCGCATGTCCCGCACCTCCTCGTAGAGGGCGGCGAGCTCCGGGGCCAGGGACCCGGCCTTGCGTTGCCGTGCCAGGCGTTCGGCCTCCCCCGGGGGGCCGTCGCCGAAGTGCCGGTCCCAGGCTTCGGGGTCGGCCGGACCGCCGGCCACGCTGGGGAGTTTGCCGGCCAGGAAGAGCAGCGCCCGCGTGGGCAGGTCCAGGGGCCCGGCCGCGGTGGATCCCTTGAGGTCGATGGCCTCGTCTCCGCCCGGCCTGAACCCGGTCAGCCGCACCCCGCCGGGCAGGTCCAGGGCGAAGGGCCCCGACCCGGGCAGCGCCCCAGCGCCGAAGGCCACCAGGGCCTGACCCAGCCAGGGAGGCCCCAGGGCCTGCCCGCCCCGGGAGACCAGCACCGGTCCGTCCAGGCCCACGATGCCCGCCACCCGGCGGGCCACCCGACCGGTGATCTCCAGACCGGTGTCCAGCACGAGGTGGTTGACCGTGCCCGAGCGCAGGGCCTCCCGGAGCCCGTGGAGGCCGCCGCGCTTCCAGCTGAGCGTGGCCTCGAAGGCGTCCAGCACCTCGAAGAGGTGCCCGAAATCCCGGGCGACGTAGAGCCTGGGCTGCATGGAGGTGATGTCGAAGTCCCGGTCCACGCAGTCCAGGGAGAGAGGGACCTTCTCCACCTCCGGGGTGAGGCAGTGCGCGGCCTCGCCCAGGGAGCTGAGGAGGCCGGCGCCGTAGATGCGCGGATCCTCCAGGCTCCCCACGAGGCCGTACTCCGCCGTCCACCAGTAGAGGCGGCTGGCGCGCGCGCTTTCGCTCACGTAGGTCCGGCTGGCCTGGGCCGCTTCCAGCCGGGCCTGGGCCAGGGCCTCGTCCCCGGGGGTGCTGGCGGGGTCCTCCTTCACCACGCTGAGGTGGCGCACCGCCTCGTACACGGCCTGGTCCTCGCGGCTGGCGATGGCCTTGAAGCCCGCGACCCCGCAGCGCTTGACGTAGGCCGCGTAGTGGGGGTCGGCGAGGATGGGCGCGTGGCCCGCGCTCTCGTGGACGATGTCGGGGGCCGGGGTGTAGGCGATGTGGTCCGCGGAGCGGATGTCGGCCGCGATGGCCAGCACGCCCAGGGACTGCATCTCCGTGAAGACCGCCGGCGGGATGAACCCCCGCACCCCCACGGCGCGCCAGCCGATGCGGGACAGCCGCGCGTCCATTTCCTCCAGGCTGGGAATGGATTCCACGCCGATCCCCGCCGCCGCGAGCCCCTCCAGGTAGCTGGGGTGGGCGCGGTCCTTCAGGTGGGCCGTGAGGCGGGTGAGGATGTGGCGCCACACGGCCTGGTCCCGGGGGGTGTAGTCCCCGTAGTCCTGGGGCACGACGTAGCGCGCCAGGTGGGGGGGAAGGAGGGTTTCGGGAGTGGCCATTGAAGCCTCGCACTCCCTAAAGATAGAGTCTCAGCCTCAGGATCGGGCCGGATTTCTCACTGCATCATACGGGCCACGTCCCGGTAGTCCGGGTCCAGGCCGGCCACGATGCGGAATTCCTCGAGGGCCTCGTCCTTGCGCCCCTTCTCCAGGAGCAGGACGCCCAGGTCGTAGTGGAGTCCCAGGGCGTCCTCCGGCGGGAAGCCCGGGGCGTCGATGCCCTGGCGGAGCCAGGCCGCGGCGGCGTCGGCGTCGTTCTGGGCCAGTTCGCAGATGGCGAGCATGGAGCAGCACTCCAGGGTGCGCTCGGGGTCGCGCATGGCCTTCTTGAACTCCTCGATGGCGGGCTCCAGCAGGAGCATCTCCTTGTAGGCGATGCCCAGGTTGTAGTGGGTGTCGTAGTCGTCGCCCTTGACCTGCTGCTCCACCCCCTCGCGGAAGGCGTTGAACAGCTCGTCCACGCTCTGGATCTTCTCCACCACGTTGGTGGCGTCGTGCATCTCCTCGCCTTCGCCGGATTCCAGGAGGGCGTCGCCCAGCACGTCGGAAAGGTCGAAGAAGGAGTGCTCGAAATCCTTCTCGGACAGAACCTCGGCCCCGGCCTTCTTGCCCAGGCGCTGCAGGGCGGTCTCGGCCTGGTCCAGCCGCCTGAGCAGCTCGGGGTGGCGGGGATGGATCTGGAGGGCGCACTCGATCTCGATCTTGGCTTCCTCCGGGCTCCCGTAGTCCAGCTGGAAGTCGATGTCGGAAAGGGATGCGGCCAGGTCCGCGCTCACCTCCACGGGCTCGGCGGCGGGCGGTTCCGTGGGGAACGGCAGGGGCTCCAGTTCCAGGGGGGGCAGCTCCTCGGCTCCGGCGGCGGTGATCTCGGACCACTCGTACTCGGGCTGGCTGGGATAGGCTCCGGTGGTGGCCGCCGGAGGCTCGGGCTGGGGCGGGGGCTCCAGGGCCTCCCAGGCGGGAATGTCGAAGCCCGCCAGGAAGGGCTCGGGGGCGGGCGGAAGCTCCAGGGCCTCGATGGGCTGGATGGGCTCGGGGACCATGGGCACCCCGGGCCGGGCCCGGTCCAGGTCCAGGGCGATGGGGACGATCTCCTGGATGGGCTCCAGCTCCAGGGGGATCACCGGCAGCTCCTCCACAGGCGCCGGCAGCGCGATGGGCGGGGCCGCGGGGCGGGGCTGGGCCTCCATGAGGCCGAGGTTGCGCCGGTACAGGCGGGTGGAGCCCGGGAAGATGGCTTCGGCCAGGTCCAGAAGCTCCACCGCCAGGGCCTTGTGCCCCAGCTCCGAAAGCTTCTCGGCCTGCTTGACGTAATGCATCTGGACCTTGCTGAGGACCCCGGTGCCCCGGTGGATCTCGGCGATGCGCACGATGGCGTTGTAGTTGGCCGGGTCCAGGTCGAGGATCCGGTTGTAGGTCTCCTGGGCCCGGTCCATGAAGCGGTTCTTCAGGGCATGCTCGGCGTCCCGTTCCAGCTGCTGGATCTGCATGCGCCGGGCCACGTCCACGTCCGAATGCTCGGAAGGGGCCTCGGCGCCGGCGCCGTAGGTGGCCGTGGGCGGGGCCGTGGAGGCCATGACCGCGGGGGCCTCGTCCAGGTCCTTGACGCCCATGCCGGTGAGCTGGGCGCGGAGCTGGCCCGCAACCTCCTCGTCGTCCTTGGACAGGGCGAAGGCGTAGGCCCGGCGCAGGTGCTCCACCTGCTCGACCCGGTTCCCGGACTGGTGGGCGATGTCGGCCAGCTGGATCCAGGCCTCGGCGTTGAGGGCGCCGTGCAGACCGCTGCGCAGGGCCTTGGCCGCGGCCTCGCCCAGGCCGCGCCGGCCGAATTCGCGTCCGATGGGCTTGAAGAGCTTCAGGGCCTCGGCGATGTTCCCGCCCCGCACCATCTCCCGCAGGGCGCGCTCGGCCAGGACCAGGGACTTCTCGGGAAGCTGGGGCACCTCGCAGAGGGCCTCCAGGGCCCGGTCCGGCGCCTTGGACTGGAGTTCCACCTCGGCCAGCGCGTCCAGGAGTTCCGGGGAGCGGGGGTTGGCCGCGAGGCCCTCCCTCAGGTGGGCGGCGGCGGCGGCAAGGTCCTTCTGGATCACCGAAAGGCGCGACTGGGTGAGGAACACCTGGGGGGTGGACACCATGGTCTTGGCCCGCTCCAGGATCTGGCCGGCCTCCACGTGCATCTGCTCCAGGGCCAGGGCCTCGGCGACCTCCAGGTAGATGGCGGCGGCCTTTTCCCGCATGCCCTCCTTGTTGTAGAGGTCGGCCAGCTTCACCTTGTTCTTGAGGTTCTTGGGGTCCAGGTCCACGACCTTGGCGAACTCCTCCAGGGCGCGCTTGAGAAGACCCTTCTTGGTGAAGGACTCCGCCACCTCGATGTGGATCTGGATGGCGTCCTTGATCATGTTGGTCTGGCGGTACAGCTCGGCCAGCCGCTCGCAGATATCCAGGTCCTCGGGCGCCGTGCGGTGGGCCTTCTTGAACACGGCGCTGGCCTTGGCGTTGAAGCCGCCCCGCTCGAAGCCCATGCCCGCGCGCTTGAACATCTCGATGGCTTCGGGGACCTTGCCCGCCTGCAGGTAGGCGTCCCCCACCCGGTTCATGAGGTTGAAGTCGTCGGGCTTGTCATCGATGAGCTTGAGGAACTCGTCAATGGCGCGATCGAGCCGGCCCTGGCCCATGAAGGTCTCGGCCTGCTTCTGGATCTTGGCTCGGTCAATGGCCATTGCGCGCCTCTGGAATGCGGACCGGAAGGAACTCCCGGTGGCTCAAGGATGGATCAAGCGTTGAGGTTGCGCACCGTGAAAGCGTGCGGCAGGAGGTCGGCCAGGCTGTGGAGGGTCCGGTGGTGCCGGTTCACCAGCAGGATGGGCAGGTCGTCGGCGAACTCCGCCAGCACCTGGCGGCAGGCGCCGCAGGGGGGCGTGAGGGTGGGGGATTCGGTGACCACCACCAGGGCCTTCAATTCCCCGGGTTTCATGCCCTGGGCCACCGCGGCGCAAATGGCGGTGCGCTCGGCGCACAGGGAGGAGGGGTAGGCCGCGTTCTCGACGTTGCAGCCGGAGACGATCCCGCCTCCGGCGCGGAGGAGGGCCGCACCCACGTGGAAGGTGGAATAGGGGGCGTGGGCATGCTCCCAGCCCTTCCATGCCGCCTCCACCAGGGCGTCCCATGCGTGGGACTGGGGGTCGTTGAAGTACATGTCCACCTCGATGCGAATAGTCAATTCATCCTAGTCAAATTCCGGCCCCCTGCACAGGCCTCCCGCCCGGGCCCGGGCCAGGGCCCGCCAGCAGCGGGTCGGGCCCTCCAGTTCCACCCGCCCGTCCCGGCCCCGCAGGTCCAGGATGACCTGGCGCCGCTGGAGGCGGGCCTGGAGGACGCTTCCCGAGAGCACCTCCAGCTCCTTCTCGAAGGCCTCGCCCGGCTCCCAGGCCTCCAGGTCCAACCCCAGCCGCACTCCGGCGGGCGCTTCGTCCTCGAAGGTGCGCACCCAGGGCGCGCCCCGCTGGGCGGTGCGCTTCCAGTGCACGCGGCTCAGGGGATCCCGGTCCCGGAAGGGCCTGGCCCCGTCCGGGCTGGCCGACCCGGGCAGGGACCGGGGCCGGCTGCGGTCCCCTTCCGCGTCCCGGCGCGGGGGGAGGGAGCGGGGGTGGGGAAGGATGAGGATGCGCTGCTCCAGGGGGAACCGCCAGGCCTTCTCCAGGAACCCGAAGGGAAAGCCCGTGCGGAATTCCACGGAGCGCAGCGCCGCCCACCCCCGGCGGGCGGCCTTGACGTGGAGGGTGGCCACGGCCTCCCGGGGCCCTTCGCCGCCGGCCAGGAATCCCGGCTCGACCCGGGCGTCCTCCAGGTCCAGGTGGATCTCCACGCCCCGCACCCGGGCCGGGGCGTCGTTCAGGAACCGCACCCGCACCCCGCCCCGCACGCGGGCGAAGACGTTGCCTTCCTCCACCCGCAGGAGGCGCAGGCCCTGGATGGCGCGCCGGCTCACCCATCCCGAGGCCAGGAACAGCCCCAGCATCAGCGAGAAGACCAGGTAGAGGAGGTTGTTGCCGGTGTTCACCGCCGCCGCGCCCATGCCCACCATGGCCACGAGGTACTGGATTCCCAGCCGTGTCACGGAGAGCCGCAGACGCTTGTCCCGCCACAGGTCCATTCAGGTCTTTCCCCACGTGCCGCGCTTTGCCATTACCATGAACGAAGCCCACCCCAATCCAAGAATGACGCCAGGACGCCGACCATGCTGAAAAAACTTTTCCGCTCGAAGTCCCTCGAATCCCTCCGGGCACAGGCGGATGAACCCGAGCACCAGCTCAAGAAGAACCTCGGCACCTTCGACCTGACCATGTTCGGCATCGGGGCCATCATCGGCGCGGGCATCTTCTCCAGCATCGGCACGGCCGCGGCCGGGAACCTCGCCGACGGGCGCTGGCCCGCGGGGCCCGCCCTGGTCGTCAGCATCCTCCTGGTGGCCGTGGGCTGCGGATTCACGGCCCTGGCCTACGCGGAGCTGGCGTCCATGATCCCGGTCTCGGGCTCGGCCTACACCTACGCCTTCGCCACCATGGGCGAGCTCATGGCCTGGGTCATCGGCTGGGACCTCCTCCTGGAATACGCCGTCAGCAACGTGGCCGTGGCCATCTCCTGGGGCGACTACGCCCGCAGCTTCCTGGCCAACGTCCTGAACATCCGCATCCCGGGCTGGCTCGCCATGGACCCCAGGAGCGCCCTGTCGCTGGTCCACGGGACGCCGCCGGCCTCGATCTCCCACAAGCTCGAGGCGCTGGCCCAGGCCCGGGCAGGGAACCTGGACGGGGCGGCCTACTTCGCCAACTGGGACGTCCTGAAGGACGCGCCCCTGGTCCACGGCTTCCCGGTCACCATCAACCTGCTGGCGGTGGTCATCACCGCCCTCGTCACCTACCTGGTGTACCTGGGCATCAAGGAGAGCGCCCGCGCCAACGCGGTCATGGTGGTGCTCAAGGTGGCCATCCTCCTGGCGGTGGTGGCCATCGGCTTCCGCTTCGTGCACCCCGAGAACTGGCACCCCTTCGCCCCCCACGGCTTCAAGGGCATCCAGGCGGGAGCCGCCATCATCTTCTTCGCCTTCATCGGCTTCGACGCCGTGAGCACCACGGCCGAGGAATGCAGGGATCCGGGCCGCAGCCTGCCCCGGGGCATCCTCTTCTCCCTGGGCATCTGCACGGCCATCTACGCCCTGGTGGCCCTGGTGGTCACGGGCATGCTGAAGTACACCCAGCTGGCCGGCAAGGCCGATCCCCTGGCCTACATCTTCACCCAGAACAACATGGCCGGCGTGGCGGGCGTGATCTCCTTCGGGGCGGTCATCGCCACCACCGCCGCCCTCCTCGTGTACCAGGTGGGCCAGCCCCGCATCTTCATGGCCATGAGCCGGGACGGGCTTCTCGGCCCCTGGTTCGGGAGGCTCAGCCGCACCCACCGCACCCCGAGCAACGCCACCTTCCTCACCGGGGTGCTGGTGGCGGTGCCCGCGGCGCTGCTCAACATCGACGAGGTGGTCGAGCTCACCAACATCGGGACGCTCTTCGCGTTCTCCGTCGTGTGCGGCGCGGTCATGATCCTGCGCCTGCGCAGGCCCGAGGCCCCGCGGCGCTTCCGCATGCCCTGGATCTACGTGCTGGCCCCCGCCGGCATCCTGGCATGCGTCTGGATCGCCAAGGGCCTTCCCTGGGTCACCTGGGTCCGGTTCGTGGCGTGGCTCGCCATCGGCCTCGTGATCTATTTTGCCTATGGCCAGCGCAACAGCGTGCTGCAAACTGGAGCCGAGGAAGCCTAGCCATGTTCACCGGTCTCGTACGCCATCTCGGAACCCTGGAAGCCCGCCAGCCCCGCGCCGGGGGGGCCCGGCTCGTCATCGCCGCCGCCCCCGAGCTCCTGGAACGGGCCGAGGAGGGGGCCAGCATCTGCACCAACGGCGCCTGCCTCACGGCGGTGGGCCGGGACGCGCGCACCTGGCAGGCCGACCTTTCCGAGGAGACCCTCCTGAAGACCACCCTGGGGCGCCTGGCCCCCGGGGCCATGCTGCACCTGGAGCCCAGCCTGCGCGTGGGCGACCCCCTGGACGGGCATCTGGTCTCGGGCCACGTGGACGGCGTGGGCCGGCTCCTGGAGCGCACCCGGGGCGAGGGCCTGTGGCGCTTCTCCATGCCCGCGGACCTGGCCCCCATGACCGCGCCCAAGGGATCGATCGCCGTGGACGGGCTGTCGCTGACGGTGGTGGACTGCGGCCCGGACTGGTTCACCGTCGCCCTGATCCCCGAGACCGTGCGCCGCACGCGCCTGGAGGCGATGTCCGAAGGCGCCGAGGTGAACCTCGAGGCCGACCCCGTGGGCCGATTCGTGGCGCGGGCCCTGGCCGCGCGGGAGACCGAAGGCAGGCTCTCGCGGTTCGCCCGGGACGGATGGGGCTAGCCTCCGATGAAGGAGCTCCCGCCCATCCGGCGCCTGGCCCAGTCCCTCTGGCTCCTGACGGTGGTGTCCGTGGCCGGGGCCGTGGGGTTCCACCTGCTTGACCACGCGCGGTGGCTGGACGGGTTCTACTACGCCATCACCACGCTGGTGGGGTTCCGCGACGCGCACCCCTCGGGGCCCGGGCTCAAGATCTTCACGATGGTCTACCTCATCGCCGGGCTCGTGGTGGTGGGCATGGCCTTTTCCAATCTCCTGGCCCTCCTGCTGGAGGGGGACCTCAAGGGCTACTTCCTGGAGCGACGCATGCAGAAACGCCTCAACGCCCTCAAGGACCACATCATCGTGTGCGGGTTCGGCAAGACGGGCTTCCAGGCCGCCTGGGAGCTCAAGCAGGTGGGGGTCCCCTTCGTCCTCATCGAGAAGGACGAGAGCAAGAGCCACAACGCGCGGTTCGAGGGGGAGCTCTTCCTGGTGGGCAACGCCATGGACGAGGCGATGCTGGACCGGGCCGGCATCACCCGGGCCCGGGGCCTGATCACCACGCTCCAGACCGACGCCGACAACGTGCTGGTGACCCTCACGGCCCGGCAGATGAACCCGGCGCTCTCCATCGTGGCCCGCTCCACCAAGCTGGGCACCGAGAACAAGCTCAAGGCCGCCGGCGCCGACCACATCGTGAGCCCCTACGAGATCGGGGGCCGGCGCATGGCATCCCTCCTGCTGACGCCGGACCTCCTCAACTACGTGGACGTCATCCTCGACAAGAAGCAGATGGAGATGGCCATCGAGCACATCCTCGTGCGGCCCGAGTCCTTCCTGGTGGGCAAGAGCATGCGCGAAGTGCGGCTGCGGGACCGCACCGGCGCCCTGATCGTGGGCATCAACCGCCCCATGGAGGGCCTGCGCTTCAACCCCACCGGCGCCGAGGTGTTCGAGGCCGGGGACGTGCTCCTGGCCATGGGCAGCCATGAGGCCCTGGACGCCCTGGTGAAGGTTTCCCGGGGCGTCTGAAACGTAGCCGGCCCTGGACGCACCCCTGGGTCATGGCGTCCAACCCGCACCTGCTGATCGTCGACCTGGCCACCGTCCTGGGCGTGGCGGCCCTCACCACCCTGCTGTTCCGCCGCCTGCGCCAGCCCGCGGTGCTGGGCTACCTCCTCGCGGGCCTCATCGTGGGGCCCCACGTCCCGGTGCCCCTGGTGGCCCACGTCCAGAACGTCCAGACCCTGGCCGAGCTGGGCGTGATCCTGCTGATGTTCTCCGTGGGCCTGGAATTCGATTTCCGCAAGCTGGCCCGGGAGGGGGTCCCGGCCGTGTTCCTGGGGGTGGTCCAGGTGGGCCTGACCACCTGCCTGGGCTTTTTCGCCGGCCGCGGCCTGGGCTGGGGCCCCCGGGAAAGCGCGCTCACGGCCGCGGCCCTGGCGGTGTCGAGCACCATGATCATCGCCAAGCTCTTCGAGGAGCACGGCGCCAAGGGGCCCTTCCGGGACCTGGTGTTCTCGGTGCTGGTGGTGCAGGACCTCTTCGCCATCCTGCTCCTGGCCGGGCTGGACACCTCGTCGGCCGCCGCCGGGGGCGTGGGCTGGGCCCTGGCGCGGGTGGGGCTCTTCCTGGCCGGCCTGCTGGGGCTGGGCGGGCTGCTGCTGCCCCCCCTGCTGCGCTGGGCCGCGGACCACGGCCGGGACGAGACCCTGCTGGTGGCCGCCGTGGGCGCCTGCTTCACGTGCGCCGTGCTGGCCTCCAAGTTCGGCTGCTCCCCGGCCCTGGGGGCCTTCGCCGCCGGGATGCTGGCGGNNTGCGTCCCATCGAGCGCCTGGTGCTGCCCGTGAGGGACCTCTTCGGCGCCATCTTCTTCGTGGCCGTGGGCATGCTCATGGACCCGCGGCTCCTGGCCGCCCAGGCGGGCCCCATCCTGCTCCTGTCGGCCGTGGTGCTCCTGGGCAGCGCCGCCGGCGGCGTCCTGGGCGCGGCCGCCGCGGGGATCCCCGCCCCTTCCGGCCTGCGGGTGGGCCTGACCCTGGCCCAGCCCGGCGAGCTCTCCTTCGTCCTGGTGGGGGTGGGCGCCGCGGCCGGCCTGTGGTCTCCCCAGGCCCTGCCCGTGGTGGTGGGAGTGGCCTTCGTCACGGCGGTGGCGGGGCCGTTCTTCTTCCGCCGGGGGGAAGCCATCGCCCGGGGCTTCGACCGCCTCATCCCCGCCCCCGTTCACCGGTCACTGGTCCGGATCCACGGCTGGACCCAGGGCCTTCGTGGCCGCTTGCCCGGCGGTGCCCCCCACCCCGCCGCGGGGTACCTGTTCATGGACGCGCTGCTCTTCAACGCCCTGGCCATCGGCGCCACCCAGGCGCGCCACCACCCCCTGGCCGCGGCCCATCCCCTGGCGGCCGGCACCCTGGCGGCCACGGGCCTGGCCTTCCTGGGCTGGGCCCTGTACCGCCGGACGAGCCAACTCGCCGGCACCCCCGCGCTCCAGGGGGCCCTGCTCCTGGCCCTGGCCGCCCCAAGCCTCGCCGTCCTCCAGCCCCTGCTTCCCCAGGGNNCTGGCGGCCGGCACCCTGGTGTGCGTGGCCATCCTCGGCCGGATTCCCAGGCGCAGCGCCGCCCTGGGCTCCCAGTGGCTTCTGGAGAGCGTCCGGCGCCCCTGGCGGGAGGCGCCCCCCGAGGCGGACCGGACCCTGGCCGCGCTGCCCCTCGCCGCCGGGTGCCCTTTCGCGGGCCGGCCCCTGGGCGACCTGG
>DBMS01000294.1:0-59072 GCA_002297665.1 Holophagaceae bacterium UBA692
ACCTCGATGTCCACGCCGGGCTGGTTGTCCACGGCGGTGGTGTAGATCTCGGACCGCTTGGTGGGGATGGTGGTGTTGCGGGGGATGATGACGCTCATCTGGCCCCCGTTGGCGTTGATGCCCAGGGACAGCGGCGTCACGTCCAGCAGCAGCACGCCCTTCACGTCGCCGGCGAGCACGCCGCCCTGCACCGCGGCGCCCACGGCCACCACTTCGTCGGGGTTCACGCTCTTGTTGGGCTCGCGGCCGAAGATGGACTTGACCAGCTCCTGGACCTTGGGGGTGCGGGTGGAGCCGCCCACCAGGACCACCTCGTCGATCTCGTGGTGGCTGAGCTTGGCGTCCTTCACCGCGTTCTCGCAGGGGATCCGGAGCTTCTGGAGGATGGGCTCGAGCATCGCCTCGAACCGGCTGCGGGTGAGGGTCTGGCTGATGTGCTTGGGGCCGCTGGCGTCGGCGGTGATGTAGGGCAGGCTGATGTCGGTCTGGGTGGTGGCGGAGAGCTCGCACTTGGCCTTCTCCGCGGCCTCCTTCAGGCGCTGGAGGCTTTCGGGCTGCTTGCGCAGGTCGATGCCCTCGGCCTTCTGGAACTCCTCGATGAGCCAGTCGATGATCAGCTGGTCCACGTTGTCGCCGCCCAGGTGCGTGTCGCCGTTGGTGGACTTCACCTCGACCACGCCCTCGGACACCTCCAGGATGGAGATGTCGAAGGTGCCGCCGCCGAAGTCGAACACGGCGATGGTGCCGTCCTTCTTCTTGTCCAGGCCGTAGGCCAGGGCCGCGGCGGTGGGCTCGTTGATGATGCGCATGACCTCGAGGCCCGCGATGGCGCCGGCGTCCTTGGTGGCCTGGCGCTGGGCGTCGTTGAAGTAAGCGGGGACGGTGATGACGGCCTGGGTGACCTTCTCGCCCAGGTAGGCTTCGGCGCTGTCCTTCATCTTGGTGAGGACCATGGCGCTGATCTCTTCAGGGGTGTAGTGCTTGCCCATGATGTTGACGTTGCAGCCGCCCTTCTCGCCGCGCTCCACGACGTAGGGCACCAGGTGCTGCTCCTTGGGGGAGTCCGCGAAGGGCAGGCCCATGAACCGCTTGATGGACGAAATGGTGTTCTTGGGCTGCGCCACGGCCTGCCGCTTGGCGGCGGCGCCCACGAGGCGCTCGCTGGTCTTGGGGTTGAAGCCCACGACGCTGGGGGTGGTGTCCGAGCCTTCCGCGTTGGGAATGACCTTGGGCTGGCCACCCTCCATGACGGCCACGCAGCTGTTGGTGGTGCCGAGGTCGATGCCGATGATCTTTCCCATACGTGCCTCCTGGGGGGTGCCGGAAGGTTCCGTCACCATTCCGCACTCCCCAGTCTACGCATGGAAATCCAGGTGTCAACCGGATCTTCCAAAACTGACTAAAATTTTTTAATGCCGAGACAAGCAGGATTGAACGGAGAGGTGGGTGGTACACTGGCGCCATGCTCGTGCGCCCTTGCCCCCAATGCCGAAAGCCCGTCCCCTGGGAGACCACCCCCACCCGCCCCTTCTGTTCCGAGCGCTGCCGCACCCGGGACCTGGGAGCCTGGGGCTCCGAGGCCTACCGGGTGCCGGTGGATCCCGCCCTGGAGGACGGGGAGGGATGGTCGGAGGCGGCGCCTACTTCGTAGCCAGGAAGCGCACCAGCAGTTCGAGGATCTGGAGAAGGAGATTGACCCAATCCATGGGAGTGCCTTTCTTTTGAATGGTTGACTTAAAAGGGGCCGGAGCGGCCCGGATGGGCCACTCTAAAGAGAATCATTTATAGAATTGAAGCCGTCCCGGCCGGATTCGACACCGAAAGGATGGTCGCCCCCCGTCAAAGCGCAAGGCCTCATCGCCCGAATCCCTGTGACAAACTGGATCCCATGCGTTTCGACGTCCTGACCCTTCTCCCCGAGTTCTTCGAGCTGGCCCGCGCCGGGGTCACGGGCCGGGCCTTCAGGGACCTGGGCCACGTGCTGGCCACCCATTCCTACCGCCCCTTCGCGGGCAACGCGTTCGGCCACGTGGACGCCCCGCCCTTCGGGGGCGGGCCCGGCATGGTGCTCAGGCCCGACGTGGTGCGGGACGCCCTGGCGTCGCTGCCCCGGGAGCCCCGGCGCCGCGTCATCCACTTCAGCCCCGCCGCCCCGCCCCTGGACCACGCCAAGGTGCTCGAACTGGCCGGCCTGGACCAGGTGGTGCTGGTGTGCACCCGGTTCGAGGGCCTGGACCAGCGGGCCGTGGACCTCTACGTGGACGAGGAGCTCAGCGTGGGACAGGCCGTGCTCTCGGGGGGCGAGCTCCCGGCCCTCGTCCTCGTCGACGCCGTGTGCCGCTGGCTTCCGGGCGTGCTGGGCAACAGCGCCTCGGCCGGGGCGGACAGCTTCGCCGAAGGCCTGCTGGACCACACCCACTACACCCGGCCCGCGGAGTTCGAAGGCATCCCGGTCCCCGACGTCCTCCAGGGGGGCAACCACGAAGCCGTCCGGCTTTTCCGCCTCCGCGAGGCCATGGCCCGCACGCGGCGCCTGCGCCCGGACCTGTGGGCGGCGTTCCAGGCCCGCATCCCCGCCCTGCCCCGGGCGGACCAGTGGTGCGCCTGGCAGGCGGAGCACCCGGAGGACTGGGACCGGCCCCGGCCCCGGGGCTGGAAAAGCGCTGGAAATCCTGGGGCATTCCGGTAAACTGATCAGCCCGAGTCTGGGATTCGTGCGCCATGTCCGGCCGTTTTGGCCCCGGGACCGCTGGCCACAACAGGAGATGTCATGAGCAACGTTATGGACCGCCTCGAAGCTGGCATGCTTCGTTCCGACCTGCCCAAGATCGCCCCCGGCGACACCGTCAAGGTGCACGTGAAGGTGAAGGAAGGCGAGAAGGAGCGCATCCAGATCTACCAGGGCGTGGTGATCGGCATCAAGGGCGGCGGCATGCGCACCTCCTTCACCGTCCGGAAGATCTCGGCCGGCATCGGGGTCGAGCGCGTCTTCCCCCTCCACAGCCCCTCCATCGACAAGCTGGAAGTGCTCCGCAGCGGCAAGGTCCGCCGCGCCAAGCTCTACTTCCTGCGCGAGAAGCTGGGCAAGGCCGGCCGCCTCAAGGAGCGCCGCCGGGAGCTCGTCTCCGAGTAGCCCCTTCCGGCCCACGCCACAAGCCCGGCACCCCGTGCCGGGCTTTTTGATGCCTCAGAGGGTGTCTAAACCTTCCGGACCGCCGCACCGTAGGCATTGAAAAGCCACGGAGATTCCATGGGGCACGTTCTTCGAAACCTCGCTTTCCTCCTCTGCGCCGCCAGCGTCGCGCCCGGGTTCGCCGACGAGCCCGACGCCAAGCCGGCCCACCACCGCTGGCACTGGCATTCCCGCGACCGGTCGGACTTCGCCTGGCAGGTGCAGGCGAACCTCCCCGCCAAGGAACTGGGCACGGCCCTGGACCACACCACCGGCCTGGGCCTGGGCGTGCAGTGGAACCGCTACCTCAAGGACGGACTGGCGCGGCGCACGCGCCTGGAATGGAACGTCTTCCCCGAAGGCGGCCCCGCGGGCACGCCGGCCCTGAAGACCAAGGCCAGCAACTACGTGCTCTCCTTCGACCACCTCTACCACTTCTCGGGCGCGGCCAAGGGGCCCTACGTCCTGGCCGGCCTGGGCGGCGTGCGGTGGTTCTTCGACCGCACCCCGGACAACGGACCCCGGGTATCCTCCCACACCACAAAGCTGGCGGTGACCGCGGGCGCGGGCTACCGGTTCAACCGGGCCCTGTCGGCCGAGGCGCGCTACCTTGTGAGTTCCGTGGACCGCACCTACGATGGGAACGTCCTCCAGGGAAGCGTCGGGATGAAATTTTAGGAGCCTCCGTTGCTCGCATTCGAAGAACTGGAAGTCCGCTACGGACCGGTGGTCGCCCTTCGCGGGGTGACCCTGAAGCTGGAGCCGGGGATCATCGGTCTCCTCGGCCCCAACGGCTCGGGCAAGTCCACGCTCCTCAAGACGCTGCTGGGCCTGTTGCGGCCCGCAGGGGGCCGGGGCGAGGTGCTGGACGTGCCCCTGGCCGGGGCCGACGCGGCGCAGTTGCGTTCCCGCATCGGCTACATGCCCGAGTACGACGCCCTCATCGAGGACGCCTCGGCCTACGAGCAGGTGGCCTTCTGGGGCGAGCTGAGCGGCCTGTCGGCGCGCCAGGCCCGGGACCGCGCCCACGAGGTCCTCTACTTCGTGGGGCTCGACGAGTCGCGGTACCGCAACGTCTCCGGCTACTCCACGGGCATGCGCCAGCGGGTGAAGCTGGCCCAGGCCCTGGTGCACTCCCCGGAGCTGGTCTTCCTGGACGAGCCCACCAACGGCCTGGATCCCGAGGGCCGCACCCGCATGCTGGACCTGGTGCTGAAGGTGCGCGCCGAACTGGACACCAGCGTCGTGCTGGCCAGCCACCTGCTTCTGGACGTGGAGCGCGTGGCCGACCAGCTGGTGATCCTGGACAAGGGCGAGGTGAAGGCCTCCGGCAGCATGGCGGGCCTGCGGAAGATGCTGTCGCGGCGCTTCGAGCTGCGCTTCCTGGATCCGCTGAGCGCCGCCCAGGAGGCCGAGCTGGGCCAGCTGGGCACGGTGCTGGAGTCGCGCAACGGGCTCTACGACCTGGAGCTGGCGGACCCCGACCCGGTGGCGGCCTTCCGGTGGGCCCAGGCGAGACGCGCCACCCTGGTGCAGCTCACGCCCCGGCACGACCGCCTCGACGAAGTCCTGATCCGCGCCCTGAGGCCCGCCTGATGCCCATCTACGCCCCCTCCCTCCCTCCGCGCCCCGAACCGGGCCAGGGCCTGCCCCCGGCCCTCGTGATCTTCCGCTTCGACCTGCGGCGCGTGCTGCGCCTCAAGCTGGGGCGGTTCTTCGGCTTCGTCTTCCTGGCCATCCTGCTGATCCTCGTCGCGCAGCTCTACGTGAACCACCTCATGGCCAGCAAGGCCGCCCTGGCCGACATCCGGAAGGCCACCGAGGCCTTCCTTCCCCAGGGCGCGAGGTTCCAGGCCGGCCTCCTGAACCCGTTCATGATCACCATCCTTTGGCTCCAGGTGGCCCTGGTGGGCGGAGGGCTCGTGGCCCGCGACACCCTCTACCGCATCCGTCCCCTGCTCTACGCCCATCCCGTCACGCCCCTGGACTACCTCGGCGCCAAGGCCCTCTTCGCCGCCGGGCTGCCCCTGGCCGTGATGCTCCCCTTCATCCTCCTGCCCTGGGGCCTGTCCCTGGCCATCGCCGGCCTGCACGGGCCGGTGTGGCCCACGGCGCCCCTCTACCTGCTGCCCGCGGCCATCGCCATTTCGGCCCTCATGGGGGCCGTCACGCTGGGCGCCTCCAGCCTGGCCTCCTCCCCCAAGGCGGGCTTCGGCTGGGCCCTGGGCATCCTGCTGGGCTCCAGCGCCCTGGGCGGCGTGGCTTCCGGCGCCTTCTCCGATGCGCGCTGGATGGCCCTGGGCCTGGGCACCCTGAGCAAGGCCTGGCCCCGGCTCATCCTCGGGCTCCAGACCGAGCAGGGGTGGATCCCCGTGCTCCTGGGCACCGGGTTCCACCTGGCCCTGTGGCTCACCATCGCGGTGCGGCGCACGCGCCCCAGCGAGGCGACGATATGATCTCCCTCCAGCGCGCCTCCCTCCGCTACGGCGATATCCTCGGCCTGTCCCCCACCAGCTTCGACCTGGGTCCCGGGGGCGGCATCACCGGCCTGCTGGGCCCCAACGGCGCGGGCAAGTCCAGCCTGATCCAGCTCCTGTGCGGCCTCCTTCCGCCTTCGGGCGGCGAGGTGAGGGTGTTCGGCGAGGCGCCCTACCGCAATCCCCTTGTACTCGCCCGCCTGGGCCTGGTGCCCGAGGGGGACCGTTTCCCCGGCGGCATGCGCGGGGACCGCTGGCTGCGCATGATGGGCCAGCTTTCGGGCCTCCAGGGCCGCGCCCTGGACCTGGCCCTGCAGCGCGCCCTGGCCATCACCGGCATGGAGAGCCGGGCCGGCCAGCCCTTCACCTCCATGTCCAAGGGCATGCGCCAGCGGGTGCGCCTGGCCCAGGCCCTGCTCCACGAGCCCCGGCTCCTCATCCTGGACGAGCCCTTCAACGGCCTGGATCCCGAGGCCCGCCTTCAGCTCATGGACCTCCTGCGCATGCTGGCCGAAGGCGGCGTCCGGATCATCGTCTCCAGCCACATCCTGGGCGAGGTGGCCCAGCTCACCGACCGCATCCTCCTGCTCTTCCGGGGCCGGCTCCTGGCCGAGGGGAGCGTGCCCGAAATCCGCGAGCTGCTGGACCGGCACCCCGTGGAGCTCCGAGTCACCGCCGAATCGGCCGCCGCCGTGGCCCGGTGGGCGGTGGAGCAGGACGAGCTGGTCGCCCTGCGCATGGAGGATGGCGGCGCCGTCCTGGCCGTGCGCAATCCCAGGACCTTCCTGCCCCGGCTCCAGGAGGCGGTGGTGGAGGGGCGGCTCCCCCTGGCCGGTCTCGACCCCCTGGACCTCAACCTGGACGCGGTCTTCCAGTTCCTCACCAAGGACAACCAATGACGAGCCGAGCCCTCTCCGCATTGGCCACCGTGCGCGCGGTGGCCCTGGGGTACGCCCCCAGGGTCCTCCAGGCCCGGGGCTGGGTGCTGTGCGCCCTGGCCGTCCTGCCCGTGGCGTTCTCCTTCGTGGGCCTGATGATCGGCAGGCAATTCGGAAGCTTCGATTCCCGCCTGGCCCTCCACCTTTTCCACGGGGTCCTGGCGGCCCTGGTCCTGCCCATCATGGTGCTGGTGGCCGCCCCCGGCGGGATCCGGGAGGACATGGAGCAGCGAACCCTCCCGCTCATCCTCGTCCGCCCCGTGCCCGTGTGGAGCCTCCCCTTCGCCAAGGGCCTCATCTGGTTCGCCTGGGGCGGGTGCTGGCTCGCGGCGGCCGGCCTCGGGCTGGTGCTCCTGGGCGCCGACCCCGGCTCCGCCGCCCGCCAGGCCCTGGCCCTGGTGCTGGCCTTCTGGGCTGAGCTGGCGTTCATGAGCCTCCTGGTCCTCGTCTTCAAGCGGGGCACCCTCTGGGGCGCCCTGGTGCTCTTCGGCTGGGAATCCATCCTTCGGGTGCTGCCCGCGACCCTGCAGCGGTTCACCTTCCTCCATCACATCGAGAGCATCTCCGGCAGCCGCGGCGGCATGGTCGCGGACTGGGAGATCCTCGCCCAGGAGCAGATCGCCAGCCCCGTGCTGGTCTCGGTCCTGGCGCTGCTCCTCTTCGGCGCGGCGTGCTGGGCGCTTTGCGGGTGGAAGCTCCAGGTCACCCCCGTGGGCCTGGCCGGCCGGGACGCGGAAGGGTAGACCGCCCCCGCGGGGTTTCCGGGGCTTCCACGCCGGCGAATGGACGGGATGTTTCACCGTTACACTGGTCCGATGCCCTACCGCTCCGTCACCCCCCACGGCACCGAGATCCTCATCGACCCCATCCCCGGCGTGCGCAGCTGCTCCGTGGGGTTCTGGGTGAAGCGGGGCTCCTGCTGGGAACTCCCGGGGGAAGAGGGGCTGGCCCACTTCATCGAGCACACGGTCTTCAAGGGCACGGCCCGGTTCCCCGAACCCCAGGTCATGGCCGAGGCCACCGATCACCTGGGGGGCAGCCTCGACGCCTTCACGGGCAAGGAGGCCGCCTGCTTCTACGGCAAGGTCCTGAAGGAGAAGCTCCCCGACCTGGTGGCCATTCTGGAGGACCTGGTGACCACGCCCACCTTCGACGCGGACGAACTGGCGCGGGAGCGGAACGTGATCCTGGAGGAGATCAGCCAGAGCGAAGACCAGCCGGATGATTGGGTGAGCGAGCTGTTCTACGCCCACTTCTGGCCGGGCAGCCCCCTTGCCCACTCCATCCTGGGGCGGCGGGACCAGGTGGCCACCTATGGGCGGGACCAGGCCCGGGCCTTCTTCCAGAAGACCTACCGGGCGCCCACCATCCTCATCGTCGCCGCGGGGGACATCGAGGTGCAGCCCTTCCTGGACCTGCTCCAGCCAGTGCTGGACGCCCTGCCGCGGGGCCTCCTGGACGACGGCGCGGGACGGACCGCCTCCGGTCCGCCCCGCCCCTTCGTGCTCAACACGCCGCGCAAGGAACTGCAGCAGACCAGCCTCGTCATGGGATTCCCCGCCCAGCCCCACGTGCATCCGGACCGGGCCGCGGTGGGGGTGTTGAGCCACGTGCTGGGGGGCGGCATGTCCAGCCGGCTCTTCATGGAACTGCGCGAGAAGAACGCCCTTTGCTACCAGGTGGGCACCTACCTCACCCACTACCACGACACCGGGGCCCTGCAGATCAGCGCCAGCTGCGCGCCCGAGCGGGCCCGGGAACTGGTGCGCCGGGCGGCCGCCGAATGCGCCAAGGTGCGGGCCTCGGGCGTCACCCGGGACGAACTGGACCGGGCCAAGCTGCAGCTCCGCACCAACCTGGTCTTCAGCCAGGAATCCGCCACCAGCCGCATGTTCTCCCTGGCCTACCAGAGCCTGCACACGGACCGCATCCTTTCCCTGGACGAGCAGATCCAGGAGATCGAGGCCGTCGACCTGGAGCAGGTGGGGCGGGTGGCCCGGGAGGTGCTGGACCCGGACGCCCTGGGCGTTTCGGCCCTGGGCATCCGCCGGGCCGCGGGCATCCGGCCCGGGGACCTCGCCTGATCGGCCCTGCACGGGGCGTTCGGGCAAACCTCCCGAACGGGGGAAAGCGGTCTGTGCCGGTATGGGAAATTATCAAAATTACATCCAACCCGCCCGGTGGTCTGCCCTGGCCTGTGGTTATGACCGCCGTGGGGTGACTTTTGGCGGCCACGAGCCCAAGCTTTGGGGGTCATGATCCCCACCCCTCCCCTGAACCCCGGCGCCGCCAGCCCCCTCTACCTGCAACTGCAGCGGACCCTCCGTTCGCTCATCCAGGCCAACGAGTGGAACCCCGGCATGCGCCTGCCCGCGGTCCCGGACCTGGCGCAGCGGTTCAAGGTGCACCGCCTGACGGTGCTCAAGGCCCTGGCCGGCCTCAAGCGCACCGGCTGGGTGCAGACCGTGACGGGGCGCGGCAGCTTCGTCAGCGACTACCTGCCCGAAGCCCCGGCCATGCTGGACCCCGACACGTTCCCCTTCCAGGGCTCGTCCCTCCGGGTGCGGGAGGACGAACTGGGGCCCTGGCTCGGCGACACCCTGGAAGCGGCCCAGAACCGGAGCCTGGTGAGCTTTTCCGCCGCCTTCCCCCCCACCGACCTCCTGCCGGGCGACGCCCTGCGCCGGCTGTACACCCGCACCATGAAGGAACTGGAAGCCGAGGCCTGGGTGTACGCCGCTCCGGCCGGCCATCCCTCGTTCCTGGACGGCGTGGCCGGCTGGCTCCGGGAGGAGGGCGAGCCCGTGCCCTCCGGCTGGGGCGTCCGCACCATCCCCGGCGCCCAGGCGGGCCTGGCGCTGGTGCTGGAATCCCTCACCATCCCGGGGGACCGCGTGCTGGTGGAAAGCCCGTGCTACGTGGGCGCCCTGGCCCTCATCCGCACCCTGGGCCGGGAGGCCGTGCCGGTGCCCGTGGACCGCAACGGCCTGAACCCCGACCGCCTCGCCTCCATCCTGCAGAAGGGCGACGCCAAGTTCCTCTTCACCGTTCCCACCTTCCACAACCCCACGGGCATGACGCTCTCGCGCGCGAGGCGGGAGCGCATCCTGGCCCTCACCCGCGCGCACGGCGTCACCCTCGTGGAGGACGACACCTACGGAGACCTCCGCTTCATCGGCGGGCGCACCCCGAGCTTCCGGAGCCTGCCCGGGGCCGAGCACGTCATCCACCTGGGCAGCTTCTCCAAGTCCGTGGCCGCGGGCCTGCGCCTGGGCTACATCATCGCCCCCGACGACGTCCTGCGGCGCCTGGCCCTGGTGCAGGAGGTGCACACCATCGCCCTGCCGACGCTCTCCCAGGCCGTGCTGGGCCACTTCCTGGCCTCCGGCGGGTTCCGGCGCCACCTGGTGCGGATCCGCAAGTCCCTGCGCGAACGCCGGGACGCCATGCTGGAAGCCATCCAGGCCAGTTTCCCCCGGGACGCCGAAGTCACCGAGCCCAAGGGCGGCATGCACCTCTGGGTGGTGCTGCCCGAGGACGTCTCAGCCCTCGACCTGCACCGCGAAGCCATTTCCCACGGGCTGGGCTTCGCTCCGGGTCCCCTCTTCTTTCCGGATGGGCGGGGCACCAACTGCCTGCGCCTCAACTTCTCAACCCATGCGCCGAGCGTGACCCGCGAGGCCATCGAGCGCCTGGGAGGGCTGATCCACGCCCGGCCCGGGTCCTCCCCCCCGAAGGAGCTGCCATGACCGCCCTTTCCACCTCCAACACCGCGCGCTTCGACATCCAGCTCGCCCGGGAGCCCCTGTCACCGGAGGAACGGGCCAAGCGCATGCAGAACCCCGGGTTCGGCAAGGTCTTCACCGAGCACATGGTGGTCATCCCCTACAGCGAGGAGCTGGGCTGGGGCAAGGGCCTGCTCAAGCCCTACGGACCCATCGTCCTGGATCCGGCGTCCAGCGTGCTGCACTACGGCCAGGCGATCTTCGAGGGCTTCAAGGCCTACCGCCAGCCCGACGGCCACATCAAGACCTTCCGCCCCGAATCCAATGCCCACCGCTTCAACGCCTCCGCCCGGCGCCTGGCCATGCCTGAACTGCCCGTGGACCTCTTCGTGGAAGCCGCGGACATGCTCATCCGCCAGGAGCAGGACTGGGTGCCCAAGGCCATCGGCGAGAGCCTCTACCTCCGCCCCTTCATGATCGCCACCGAAGCCGCCCTGGGCGTGAAGGCCTCCAAGGAATACCTCTTCATCCTCATCGCGTCCCCCTCCGGCGCCTACTTCCCCCAGGGCGTCAAGCCGGTGACCGTGTGGATCTCCGAGAACTACGTGCGCGCCGCGCCCGGCGGCACCGGCGCCGCCAAGTGCGCGGGCAACTACGCCGCCAGCCTCGTGGCCCAGACCGAGGCCAAGGCCGAGGGCTGCGACCAGGTGGTGTGGCTGGACGCCGTGCATCGCCGCTACATCGAGGAGATGGGCGGCATGAACATCTTCTTCGTCTACAAGGAGGGCGGCGAGACCGTCGTGGTCACCCCGGTGCTCACCGGCACGCTGCTGCCCGGCATCACCCGCCTCAGCCTCCTGGAGATGGCCCGCAAGCTCGGGTTCCGCTCCGAGGAGCGGCGCATCTCCGTGGACGACTGGCGCGACGCCCTCCTGGAAGGCCGCATGACCGAAGCCTTCGCCTGCGGCACCGCCGCCGTCATCACCCCCATCGGCACCGTGAAGTCCGCCCACGGCGAATGGAAGATCAACCGGGGCGAAACCGGTCCCGTCGCCGCCCAGCTGCGCGAGGCCCTCCTGAACCTGCAGCACGGCGTGGACCCCGACACCAACGGCTGGATGCACCAGGTCTGCTAGTCACTTCCAGAGAAGATCCTCGTAGAGGAGGAAAGGCGCGGGGCCCACGGCCCCGTGCCCCCGGAAGGGGTGGTTGTAGGAGAGCATCAGGAAGAACACGATGCCCATGCTGGCGCCCATGGCGCCTGCCATGAGGAGGTGCTGCTTCCGGCCCGGCACCCGCCAGGCGCTGCAGAACAGCATGAGGACCACCGTCCCCGCGGCGAGGGAGATCCACATGCCGGTGTCCAGGTAGACCACGCCCGCGCGCACCCGGTCCTGCCGGAGGCTGCGGCTCCGGGACAACTGGTTCAGAACCTCGCCGTGCAGGGGGAGTTCCCCCGGATCCCGGGGCCGGTACCCCGTGAGGGAGGCGCTGAGCTCGTCGAAAAGCCGCTGGGCCTCGGAATCCCAGAGCGTCTCGCGCTCTTTCATCACGGCCCATTCGTGGGTGACCACCTCCTTCACGTAGGCATGGAGCAGCCCCCGAGCCTCTTTACGGACAGCGGGAGGATAGGTTTCCAGGGACGTGTAGATGCTGTGGAGGGCGTTGGCCTCCTCGCCCACCGCATTCTGCACCCGGTCGTAGTTCTGCCACACGGCGACGGTGACCATGGCGAAGACCAGGGCGAACAGGGTCCCGATGGCTCCGCCGAAGATCTGCCCCAGGTCGGAGGTTTCCTTGTCGAACTGGAACCAGGGGAGGAAGCGCTTCACGAACCCCACGCAAAGCACGGACAGGGTCACGAAGGCCGTCACGATCAGGAAGGCCGAGGCATAGGCACCCAAATCGTTGACCAATTTCCACATGTGCCGGCTCCAGGCATCGGGTTCCGCACCCGGGCTGCCAGCAATAATAATTAATTAATTCATCCGTGCAAGGGGCCCGCGACGGTCAAGCGAAGCGGGGCGTTCGGGACCGGGCAGCAAAACCAAAAGAGAAGGGCCCCTCACGGGGCCCTTCTCTGCGCTTGATCCGTTCGAGCTTACTTCTTCTCGGCGGGAGCGGCTTCCTTCTTCTCGGCCTTGGCAGCCTTCTTGGCCTTCTTGGCCTTGGGGGCGGCATCCTTCTTGGCCTCTTCCTTCTTCTCCTCGGTCAGGGCCTTCTTGGCCTCTTCCTTGGCGGGCTCGGCAGCCTTCTCGGCCTTCTTGGCAGCCTTCTTGGCCTTCTTGGCCTTGGGGGCGGCATCCTTCTTGGCCTCGTCCTTCTTCTCCTCGGTCAGGGCCTTCTTGGCCTCTTCCTTGGCGGGCTCGGCGGCCTTCTCAGCCTTCTTGGCAGCCTTCTTGGCCTTCTTGGCCTTGGGGGCGGCGTCCTTCTTGGCCTCGTCCTTCTTCTCTTCGGTCAGGGCCTTCTTGGCCTCTTCCTTCTTGGGCTCGGCCTTCTTGGCGGCCTTCTTGCCCTCTTCCTTCTTGGCCTCGGCCTTCTTGGGCTCAGCCTTCTTCTCTTCGGTCAGGGCCTTCTTGGCCTCTTCCTTCTTGGGCTCGGCCTTCTTCGCGGCCTTCTTGCCCTCTTCCTTCTTGGCCTCGGCCTTCTTGGGCTCGGCCTTCTTCTCTTCGGTCAGGGCCTTCTTGGCCTCTTCCTTCTTGGGCTCAGCCTTCTTGACGTCCTTCTTGGCGTCCTTCTTGACTTCGACCTTCTTCACTTCCTCTTTCTTGACGTCCTTCTTGGCGTCGTCGGCGAACGCGGGGCTGATGAGGGCGGCCGCGACGAGCAGAGCTGCGAGCTTGTTCATGGAATCTCCAGGATGAAACCGGCACGGCCGGAAGCTGGGCACAAGAAAGCATGAACCAGGCCAATATTTATTTTAAGGAATAAAACAACTTAACAATTTTCGGCCCGGGACGGCCCCGTTGGATTCTGCAACGCGTTGCAATTTCCATCAGAGTCCCTCCTCCGGCCCCTCCGCGAGGCCCAGGTCCTTGAGCTTGCGGTAGAGGGTCGTCCGGTCCTTGCCCAGGATGTCGGCGACGCGGCTTTTCCGGTGTTCGTGCTTCAGGAGGACCTGGATGTAGCGCCTCTCCAGTTCCTCGAGGGTGGGCAGGTGGTCCCAGTCCTTGATGAGTTCCAGGAGCGGGGTGGGGGCCGCCGGCAGGCTGGTTCCCTTGGTGCGCAGTTCGTCCCGGATCTTCTCCGGGAAATCGTCCGGGGTGATCTCCCGGCCGCGGCTCAGCTGCGTGAGGTGCTCGATGATGTTGCCCATCTCCCGCACGTTGCCGGGCCAGCTGTAGGCCTCCAGCTGCTGGCGCGCGTCGGCCCGGAGGCGGTAGTACTGGCTGTCCTTCTGGCCGCACTCGGCCAGGAAGTGGTCCAGGAGGGCGGGAACGTCGGAGACCACCTGGCCCGTGCGGGCGTCCCGGGCGAAGCGCTCGCGCACGGGAGGCACCCGGATCTCCACCACGCAGAGGCGGTAGTAGAGGTCTTCCCGGAACTTGCCCGCCTTGACCATGGCGGCCAGGTCCCGGTTGCTGGCGGCGATGACGCGCACGTCCACCTTGACGGTGCGGTTTCCGCCCACCTTGCGCACCTCGTGCTCCTGAAGGACCCGCAGGAGCCGCACCTGGAAGCCCAGGGACGTCTCCCCGATCTCGTCCAGGAAGATGGTTCCCCCGGACGCCTCCTCGAAGAGCCCCTTCTTGTCCATCACCGCCCCGGTGAAGGCGCCCTTCACGTGGCCGAAGAGCTCGGATTCCAGGAGCCCCTCGGTGAGGGCTCCGCAGTTGATGGCCACGAAGGGGCAGGCCTTTCGGTCGCTGCTCTGGTGGATGTTCTGGGCCACCAGCTCCTTGCCGGTGCCGCTCTCGCCGATGATCAGCACCGTGGTGCTGCTGTTCTGCAGGGAGGCGATGGTGCGGTAGACCTCCATCATCTTGGGGCTTGAGCCGATCATGACGCTCCGGTGGAGCCGGTCGGCCTTGTCCGGGTCCTTGGGGCCGGGGCGGGTGCCCTTCATGAGCAGGGCGCGCTTGACCAGGGACTGCAGGTCGTCGTTGTTCCATGGCTTCGAGATGAAGTCGAAGGCGCCTTCCCGCACGGCCTCCAGGGCCTTCTCCAGGGTCCCGAACCCCGTGAGGAGGATCGTCTCCACCCCCAGGGGCTTGGCAGCCTTGAGCAGGTCCAGGCCGTCCAGGCTGGCCTCCAGGTTGATGTCCGAGAGCATCAGGTCGAAGCCGCCGTCCCGCAGGTGGCGCAGGGCGTCCTCGGGCCGGGTGGCCTTGACCACCTCCACCTCCAGGCCGAGCCCCTCCCCGAGGAGCAGCTCCAGGAGGTCGCAGGTTTCCTGGGAATCATCCACAACCAGTACGCGCGCCATCGTTTTTTCCACCTTCGTCCCTAGAAGTTTCAACAAATCCTTCTGGAATCCCGGAAAGCTTGGGGGTAATTTGGGGACAACCTTTCCAGGAGTTCCTAATGAGATTACGCCTTGTTCTTGCCTTGGCCGCAACCCTGGTGTGCGGAGCCCTCGCCGCGGCCGACCTCACCATCACCTTCAACTCCGTGGCCAAAGGCATGATGGGCGCCGGCGGCACCTCCACCGAGATCCACTACTACAGCAGCGAATTCAACATGGTGCGCAACGAGAAGGAACGGCGCGACACCCTGGTGGACTTCAAGAACGGCATCTCCTACACCATCGACCACAAGAAGAAGCTCATCTCCAAGATGAGCTTCGAGGACGCGCTTGCGGCCCTGGACGCGCTCAGCGCCTCCCAGCCCGAGGGCATGGGGGCGATGATGGGGGCGATGTTCGGCGACCCCAACGACTTCAAGGTGGACAAGGTGGGCCCGGACACCGTGGCCGGGCGCTCCTGCACGGCCTGGAACATCAAGGTGGGCAAGCTGGTCATGGCCCTTTCCGCCGACCCCACCCTCAAGATGCCCATCCCCGACGCCGCCTACATGAAGATGGTCCAGGCCCGGGCCGCCCAGTTCGCCAAGGCCGGCCCCGTGGGCGCCAGCTTCAAGCGCCTTTATGAAGAGATGGCCAAGGTCAAGGGCATCCCCCTCAAGACCCACATGACCGGCATGATGGGCATGGACGTGGCCACCGAGGCCACCCGGATCGAGCAGGGCCCCGTGCCCGCCGCCACCTTCGCGCTCCCCGCCGGCTACAAGATGGAGGATGCGGGCAAGAAGATGCGCGAGGAGATGATGAAGAAAAAGTAGACCCGGCCAGTACAATGGAGGCATGACGACGACGCCCCCCTCCTTCGACGACGGACTGGACCGCCTGGAGGCCCTGGTGCAGCGGCTGGAAGCCGGCAACCTGGGCCTGGAGGAAGCCCTCCAGCAGTTCGAGGAGGGGGTCGGCCTGAGCCGGACCCTCCAGCAGCAGCTGGCCGCGGCCCAGCGGCGGGTGGAGGTGCTCAAGCAGGGCCTCGGGGGGGAGTACCGCGCCGAACCCCTGGAAGGAGAGCAGGCTTGACGTTCCCGGAATCCCAGCAGGTCAAGGCGGACCTCGACCGCCTCCTTCCCCTCTTCGAGTCCCGCTTCCTCCTCCCCTTCNNGGCAAGCGCATCCGGCCGATGCTGTGCATGCTGGCCGCCGAGGCCGTGGGCGCCCGGGCCGAGGCGGCCCTCCCCTGCGCCATGGCGCTGGAGTACATCCATACCTACTCGCTCATCCACGACGACCTGCCGGCCATGGACGACGACGACCTCCGGCGGGGCAAGCCCACCTGCCACGTGGCCTTCGGCGAAGGTCCGGCCATCCTGGCGGGCGATGGCCTCCTCACCGAGGCCTTCACCGTCCTGGCCTCCGATGCGGACCTGCCTCCCTCCCGGCGCGTGGATGCCATCCGGGTGCTGGGGGAGGCCGCGGGCTGGCGGGGCATGGTGGGCGGCCAGGCCCTGGACCTGGAGGGCGAGGCCCGCACCCGCGCCGCCGACCCCGTGAGCCTGGCCGAACTGAAGGTCATCCACCGGCTGAAGACCGGGGCCCTGCTCCGGGCTTCCCTGGAGCTGGGCGCCATCGCGGGCGCCGCCGCCCCGGAGGAACGGGCCGCGCTGAGGGAGGCCGGCGAAGCCCTCGGGCTGGCCTTCCAGATCCAGGACGACATCCTCGACGCCACCTCCACCCAGGAAGCCATGGGGAAGCGGGTTGGCAAAGACGAGGGCAAGGGTAAAATCACCTACCCCCTGCTGCTCGGGCTCGCTGGAGCCCGCAACGCCTTGCGGGAGGCCACAGAGCGTGCACTATGTCAGTTACGATCGCTTCCGAATCCGCATTCCCTGACGGCCTTGGCCACGTACTTGGCGGGGCGCAGCGCGTGAGCCGGCATCCCCTCCTCGATTCGGTCACGGCGCCCCAGCAGATCCAGCACTTCTCCCTGATCCAGATGGAACAGCTGGCCCAGGAGCTGCGCCAGTTCCTCATCGATTCCATCAGCGTCACCGGCGGCCACTTCAGCTCCAACCTGGGCACGGTGGAGCTCACCGTGGCCCTCATGCACCACTTCGACTTCCTCGTGGACCGCATCGTGTGGGACGTGGGCCACCAGGCCTACCCCTACAAGATCCTCACGGGCCGCAAGGACCGCTTCCCCACCCTGCGCAAGCACGGGGGGCTCTCGGGCTTCCTCAAGCGCGAGGAGAGCGTCTACGACCACTTCGGCGCCGGGCACGCCAGCACCTCCATTTCCGCGGCCCTCGGCATGGCCCAGGCCCGGGACCTGCTGGGCCAGGACTTCTCCAGCATCGCCGTCATCGGCGACGGCTCCATGACCGCGGGCATGGCCTTCGAGGGCCTCAACCAGGCCGGGTTCCTGGAGACCCGGAAGTTCATGGTGATCCTCAACGACAACGACATGAGCATCAACCCCAACGTCGGTTCGCTGCAGGGCTACCTGAACCAGATGATCAACGGCCAGTACTACAACCGCTGGCGGGACCGCATCGAGTACGCAATCAAGGCCATCCCCGTGGCCAGCGTCAGCCGGCGCCTGGCCAAGGTCGCCAAGTGGAGCGAGGAATCCTTCAAGCGCATCGCCGTGCCGGGCCTGCTCTTCGAGGACCTGGGCCTGAAGTACATCGGCCCGGTCAACGGCCACGACGTGGCGGCCCTCCTGCGGGGGCTGGGCGAGGCCAAGGAGCGCATGGCCGAGGGCCCCGTGCTCCTCCACGTGCAGACCAAGAAGGGCTTCGGCTACGACCCCGCCGTGAAGGACCCCCTCAAGTGGCACGGCGTCACCGCCTTCGACGCCGAGGCCGGGGAGATCCGCAAGGCCCCCGTGGACCCCGCCAGGCCGCCCACGCCCAGCTACACGAGCGTGTTCGGCACCACCCTCACGGACCTGGCGCGCAAGGACCCCAAGATCGTCGGCGTCACCGCCGCCATGCTGGACGGCACCGGCCTGAACATCTTCCAGAAGGCCCACCCGGCGCGCTGCTTCGACGTGGGCATCGCCGAGCAGCACGCCGTCACGTTCGGGGCGGGCCTGGCCTGCCAGGGGCTGCGGCCCGTGGTGGCCATCTATTCGACCTTCCTGCAGCGGGGCTTCGACCAGGTGCTCCACGACGTGTGCCTGCAGAACCTGCCCGTGACTTTCGCCATGGACCGCGGCGGCATCGTGGGGGCCGACGGCCCCACCCACCATGGGCTCTACGACCTGTCCTTCCTGCGGTGCATGCCCAACATCGTCATCATGGCCCCCAAGGACGAGAACGAGCTGCGCCAGATGCTGTTCACCGCCATCTACAGCAACCGCCCCGCGGCCCTGCGCTACCCCCGCGGCAACGCCCTGGGCGTGCCCCTCCAGGATCCCGTGGCCGCCCTTCCCATCGGCAAGGGCGAACTGCTCCGGGAGGGAACCGACCTCCTCCTGGTGGCCCTGGGCACCCTGGTGGCCCCCGCCGAGGCCCTGGCCCAGCGCCTGGAGGCCGAGGGCGTCTCCTGCGCGGTCATCAACGCGCGCTTCGTCAAGCCCCTGGACGCGGACCTCATCAGCCGGTGGAGCCGCGGCGTCCGCGGCGTGGTGGCCCTGGAGGAAGGCTGCGCCCCGGGCGGCTTCACGGCGGCCGTGGCCGAGCTTCTGGCGGACCAGGGCATCCTGCGGCCCCTGCTCCGGTGCGCGGTGCCCGATCACATCGTCCATCACGGGGACCAGGCTCGGCTCCTGGACGAGGAAGGGCTGAGCCCCCGGGCGCTTTATGAAAGAATTGTTGAATTCCACCGGACCCTTCCGCGCGCCACCACCCAGCCCACAAATTAATAACGCCTGATTTCTTGCCCGAGGCCGGGGCCTTGACTATGGTTGATACAGCCAACCCCAGCCAGAGGTCTCGTTGAACCCAGCCAGCGTCCTGACCGCAGCTTTCGTCCTCCTTCTCGCGGCCGCTCCCGCCGCAGGACAGGGATGGGACCCCGTGAAGAGCGCCTCGGGCTGGGCCGCTTTCGACCGGGACGGCTCCTGCGTGTTCCACGACCCGGAGGCCCGGGCGCTGCGGGTGTGGTCCCGGGAGACGGGCACCACGGACCTGCTGCCCGTGGCCAAGCTGGACGGCCCCCCGGAGAAGTGGGTCCTGGATCCCTCCGGCGACGCCTGGGTGGTGACCTCCACGACGCTGGAGCGGCTCGAGAAGACGGGCAAGGTCGGCACCTCCCATTCCCTGCCCGCGGAGGTGGCCGATCTGGCCTGGGACGCCCGCAGCTTCGTGCTGTGCTACCGCACCCGGGAACCCTACCTGGAGCGCCGGGACCTGAAGGGGGGCTCGGTCATGTGGACCTACGGCGTCAAGCCGTCCAAGGGGGGCCTCGCCGCCCAGGTGCGCCACCGCATCGCCATCCGGGAGGACGGCAAGGTCCTGCTGGCCTCCGGAGAAAGCCTCCGGCTGGACGTCATCGACATCGAGAAGGGCACCCTCGCCGGCACCGAGGACTTCGCCCTGAAGGGCAAGCCCTTGCCCCTCCTGGCCCTGGCCGACGGGGACCGGGGCGGCCTGGCCTGGTGGATGAACAACAACGTCGCCCTCATGGCCGTGCCCGCCTACCAGCTGGGACCCGGCGAAGCCAAGGGCCTCATGCTCGCCAGGCTGGACCTGGGAACCCATGAGCTGCGCTTCCTTCCCACCGGCGCCGACGAGAAGGCCGTCCTCGTGGGCATCCTGGAATCCAGCGCCGTCCTGCGCGGTCCGGCCGGGGGGCTCACCTTCGTGCCGATACCTTAGAGGGTGTCTGCAAAAAGGAGGGCCCCGCGATGATGGCACCGGCCATGGCAGGACAAGGCCCGCGAGGAGAGCGATTCGGGTAATCGATCGACGAGTGGAACGCTGGACTGCCGTGGCCGCTGATCTTGTCATCACATAGGTCCACTTGATGTGGACCTATGTCGTGACAAGATCCCGAAGGGCGGCGCCCTCCTTTTTGCAGACACCCTCTTATGCCGGGCTCAGCACCTGGCGCAGGTCGGACATGAGGCGCTCGAGCAGGTCCTCGGTGAGGCTGAGGGGCACCTGCTGCTTCACCTCGTCGCGCCGGGAGAAGGCGATGCGCTTGACCTCCACCTTGTCCCGGCCGATGGAGATCTCGTTGAAGCGGATCTGCGCCTCGTCCTTGTAGGGGGGGAGGCTGCGCAGCTGGATGTACATGCCTCGGCGGTCGTGGTCCACGATCTCCAGATGCTCGTCCAGGTACGTGAGCTGGCGGCTCAGCACCTCGGCCCGGGATTTCAGCTTGGCCCAGGTCTGCTTTTTCGCGGCCAGGCGCTCGAGGGTGATGTGGCCCAGTTCCACGCCTTCCCGGGTCCGCCGCAGGGCCCCGCTCACCTCGCCCTCGCTTCCGGCGTCCCCGTGGCTGAAGAGCTCGAACCCGACGAAGTCCCCGGGCAGGACGGTGTCATCGTAGCGCTTGGCTTTCCGGGAGCGTTTCATGTTGGCGGCCTGGCGGGGAGCGACGCATGCCCGCGCCCGGAGGGGCGGATGGCTGCATTCAGCCTGGTGATGGAACGAACGACGTTTTACCTGCCGAGAGGATACGGCAATTCCGTCCCAGGTTCATTGATTTAATCTACTTTCGGCCACCGGTTCTTGTAGATCATCCGTTCCATGGAACGGGAGAAGGGCGTCCAGGAACCCTCGCCCGCGTCGTCCCTCATGCCCCGGAACATGGCCTCCAGCTTGCCGTCCAGGTCGTCGAGGTAATGCACCAGGAGGGCCTCCGGCGTCTTGGGCACCACCGGGGAGCCATACTCCAACCTGCCGTGGTGGCTCAGGACGATGTGCAGCAGGTGCAGGCGCAGCTCCTCGGGGAAGTCCGGGATCGCCCCGGCGGCGCGGCTGATCCACTCCGCCTCCATGGAGATGTGGCCCAGCAGGTTGCCGGCGTCGGAGTATCCGAAGCTGCGCTGGTAGGTGAGCTCCGCGGTCTTGCCCAGGTCGTGGAGGAGAACGCCGGCCAGAACCAGGTCGGCGTTCAGGTCGGGGTAGTGGGCGCAGGCCTTGGCGGCCATGCCCGCCACCGACAGGGTGTGCTCGATGAGCCCGCCCAGGCACACGTGGTGCATGCTCTTGGCGGCGGGGGCCCTGCGGAAGGCCTCGCGCCGGACGGGGTCGTCGATGAAGAGCGCCTCCAGCAGCCGGCGGATCCAGGGGTCCTTCACCCCGGCCACGAGCCCATCCAGCTCCCGGGCCATTTCCTCGGGGTCCCGCCGGCTCACCGGGAAGAACCGGGCCAGGTCCCCCACCTCCTCGTCCCGGGCGAAGCGCAGTTTGTCCAGGCGGATCTGGGTGCGGCCGTTGTAGTTGGAGATCTGGCCCTTCACCTTGAGGAAGGCGTCGGGCACCACCCGGTCCAGGTCCCCCTCCACGGCCCGCAGATCCCACAGGAACCCCTTGAGGTCCCCGGAGGCGTCCGAGAGGCGGAGTTCGAGGTACTCCGAGCCCTTTGCGCTGGTCTTGAAGGCCACTTCCTGGGCCAGGAGGAAGCCGTTGAAGACGTCGCCCTCCTTGAGGGAACGGAGGGCTGCCGGCTCTGTCATGACTTGATCCTAATGAAATGTCGGGGTCTTGGGCCGCGGGGCCAAGGGGTCGGCCATCTGGGGGTCGTCGGTGGGCGCCCAGCGTTCCTCCAGCACCTCGATGTAGGTCCACTGGTCGCCCCGGGGCACGTTGCCTTCGGGGACGTTCAGGACCCGGGCGCGGATGAGGCGGTTGTACAGCGGGAACTCCAGCTCCACCCCGGCCTTCACTTCAAAGCTGGCCTTGCGGGGCGTTCCGTCCACCCGCACCATGCCCTCCTCGCAGAGCTCCCGGGCCAGTTCCCGGCGCTTGACGAGGTGGGTCTTCTTCAGGAACAGGTCCAGGCGCACGTTCACCCCTTGATGATCTCGTCCTTCAGCACCATGTATCGGACGTTGGCGCGAATGCGCAAGCCGGACAGGTAGTTTTCGATGGCGTTCTGGGCCTTGGGCTCCTGCAGCTTCTCCAGGATCTTCTCCTTGACCTCGGCGAACGGCCGGGTGGTGTCCAGCTGGGCCTCGATGAGCTGGACCAGGTAGACGTTCTTGTCCGTCTCCAGGGGCGCCGAGACCTCCTCCGGCTTCAGGGCCAGGGAAGCGGTTTCGATGTTGGCGTGGAGGATGCCCTTGGGCAGCCACCCCAGGTCGCCGCCTGTGCTGCGGCTGGTGCTGGTGGAGTATTCCTTCACCAGCGCCTCGAAGGGGGTGCCCTTGGCCAGCGCATCCTGGATCTTGGCGATCACGGCCTTGGTGGCCGCCTGGTCCTCGGGCGTGACGCCCTTGGCCAGGACCAGCTCCCGGATGCGGAAGCGGGGGGGCTGGCGGTAGTCCTCCTTGTGGTCCAGGTAGTAGGCCCGCAGTTCCTGCTCCTCGATGGCGATCTTGGAGTACACCTCGCGCCGGAGCACCTCCTGCTTCTGCATGTCCGTGCGGGTGCGCGCCATGTAGGCCTGGAGGCCGATGCCCAGCGAGCCCTTGAGGGCCCGCTCGAAATCGGCGTCGGTGGCGAAGTTGTTCTGCTTCTTGATGTCCTCGATGTAGTTCCGGATGTCCTCGTCCCGGAGCTTGATGCCCAGGTCTTCGGCCTTGTCCTGGATGATGAAGTTGTCCACGAGGCCCTGGAGGGTCTTCTCCCGGGCGTCCTTGAGCTTCTCGTCCAGGACCTTGCCGGAGAACTGGCGGTAGAGGGACGCAGTCTCCTGTTCCACCGCCTGCTGATACGCCCTGCGGGAAATGGTGTGGCCATTGACCACCACCAGGATCTCCTCCCGGACCTCCGGCGCGCCCATGAGGATGCAGGGGAGGCAGAGGAGCGCGAACCCGCGGATGCTCATTTGGCTCCCTTCCTGGCCTTGGCCACCGGCGCCGCCGCGCCTTCCGTGAAGGCGACCTCCTTGCGGGCCGCGTCCATGTATTCGTTCATGACCTTTTCCTGCCGGTCGGTGGTCGCCTGCTGCTTGGCGGATTCCTTGGCGGCCTCGAAGGTCTGGGGAACGGCGGGGGTGATCTTGTCGACCTTGATGAGGTGGTAGCCGTGCATGGACTTCACGGGCTCGCCCACTTCGCCCACCTTCTGGTCGCGCACGGCCTTGTCGAACTCGGGCACGAAGCGGCCGAAGGGCATGTTGTCGTAGAGGCCGCCCTTGTCCTTGCTGCCGGGGTCGTCGGAATAGGTCTTGGCCAGTTCCTCGAAGGACTTGCCGGCCTTGAGGGCGTCCTGGACCTCCTTGATGCGGGCCTTGGCCTCATCGTCCGTGCGGGCCTTCTCGGCGCCCTGGGCCCGGGTGCTCACCAGGATGTGGCGGGCGCTGAAGCTTTCGGGGGTCATGAACTTCTCGGGATGCTGGTCGAAGAACGCCTTCACGTCCTCGTCCTTGACGGCCGACTTGTCCTTGAGCGCGGCGCCGTCGCGGTCGAACAGCGACTGGATGAGAACCTGCATCTCCATGAGCTGCATCTTCTTGGCGAAGTCCGGGCCCTTGGCGATGCCCTCCTTGCGGGCCTTGGCGGCCAGGATCTTGTAGTCCAGGAAGCGCTTGAGGTACTGCTCCCGGGCGCCCGGCATCATCATGACCTGGGCGCGCTGCTGCTCGGGCAGGGACACGGACAGGAAGAGCTCGAAGTCCGACTCCCGGACCACGGAGGTGCCCAGGGTCGCGAGGACCTTGTCCTCCTTGGCCGGGGCCGGGGCGGCGGGAGCCTTGGCGGCGGGAGCCTTGCTGGCGGGAGCCTGGGCGGCGAGGACGAGGGAGAAGGTGGTGCAAACGAGGCTGCGGAGCATGGACATCCTTTGGGCGATCAGTTCCGGCGGCCGCCAGAGAGCAGGCGGAGGAGGTTGAGGAAGATGTTCAGGAGGCTGATGAAGAGCGAAAGGGCGAATCCCGCCGCGTCGCCGTAGTCGCCTTCCCGCAGCATGCGGGAGGTGTCCCAGAGGATCTTGGCCGAGCACGCGATGACGATCACCGCCGAAATGGCCAGGTGGAAGATCTCCATCTGGACGAAGAACCCGATGAGGATGGCCACCATGGCCACCACCAGGCCCACCGTGACGAAGCTGCCCAGGAAGCTGAAGTCCTTCTTGCTGAAGTGCGCCACGGCGCTCAGCACCAGGAAGTCCGCGGCCGTCATGCCCAGGGCCGCCAGGATGACGCCCGGGCCCGACTGCTGCATGGCCGCGAACATGGCCATGCCCGCGATGATGCCAGCCACGAACGTGAACGCGGCATAGGCGTACCGGTTCTGGGGCCGGGAACGGCTGACCTTCTGGGCCCAGAAGAACGTGCCGAAGTAGACGCCCAGGATGGGCCAGAAGAAGAACCGGCCCAGGGCCCCGATGAGGTAGTTGAGGACGAAGGGGGAAGCGAGAGCCCCCACCGCCGCCACCGCGAACCCACCCATCAGCCACAGATAGACGCTCCGGACGAACGCCGTGCGCTCCTCGGCGCGGGAGGCCCCGAAGATCGTCCTGCCTTCGTAGTTGTATTCCATGCTTTCGACCCCTGAAAACCCCCAGCGGGGGGGACCTTCCATCGTATCACCTGCCCTTTCCGTTGCCTCCCCGAAGTCCGAAGACGCTCGTCGGTTCACAAGTTCAATGAGTGGCGACAAGGCCGGAAAGGTTCCCGGGGGATCGGCTGGTCCTACTTGTTGATGATCATCCGCTGCGGAATGGGCCTCCCGAACCCCTCCAGCTTGAACCGCACCTGCACCCGCCGGCGCAATTCCCTCGCCACGGCCCACTGCTGGCCGGGGAGGCACTTGGTCAGGGTCCGGAGGGTGCAGCTGGCGGCGTTCATGGCCTCCACGCCCAGGACCTCGGTGGGCTCCAGCACGTCCTCCCGGGCCGCCATGAGCTCGGCGCCCACGTCCCGGAGCACGGCCATGATGCGGTCCAGGTCCTCGTCGTGGCTCACCTCCACGTCCACCAGGGCCTTGGCGAACTGCTTGCTGAGGACGATGACGTCGCTGATGGTGCCGTTGGGCAGGAAGTGGGCCCGGCCCTCCATGTCCCGCAGCATCGTCATGCGGAAGGTCATGCGCTCCACGGTGCCCACGTGCTTGTCGCCCACGGAGATGATGTCGCCCACGCCGTACTGGTTCTCCACCAGGAGGAAGAAGCCGCCGATGACGTCCTTCACGAGGTTCTGGGCGCCGAAGCCGATGGCCGCGCCCACGATGCCCACCCCGGCCACCAGGGGACCCACGTTGACGCTGAACTCCTGCAGGGTCTCCAGGATGAAAAAGGAGACCACCAGCACCCGGGCGAAGTTGCCGATGACCGCTCCAAGGGTCTTGGCGCGGCGCTGGGCCTCGGGGTTGTGCTCGCCCATGCCCGTGGCCATGGACCGGGCCACGGCCTTGGACACCAGGCGCAGCGCCCAGAGGATGATCAGGCACGTGACGACGACCACCAGCATGCGCTGCAGCTTCTGCCAGCCGGTCTGGTCCAGCCACAGGGCCGCTTTTTCGATATGTCCGCCCACCGCGATGCCCATGCCGTTTCTCTAGCTCCTATGGATGAGGGAATAATGCCTCCAGCTGCCCGGCATATGGGAGCCGATGGAGGCCACGGCCGTGGCGGCCAGGTACCACCCCATGCGCTGCTGGGGCAGCAGGTTGCCCACGCCAAGGAGGGCCAGCTTGACGAGCACGGCCACGCCGCTGGCGTGATGGATCACCGTGGTGCCCTTGGCCAGGTCCAGGGCGAACAGCAGCGCGCCGCTGATGACGGTGGCCGTGATGGACGCCTTAAGCCGGTCGTGGCCGGCCCCCAGGGCGACCCCCCCCAGGACGAGGGCCATGGCCATGATGTGGAGGGTGCGCAAGCCCACCTGGAAAGGGCGGGCCCAGGGGAGAGCGGATCCTTCGTTCAATGGTCCTCCGCCTCGTCGATGAGCTGGAGCGGCACCTCGGCGCCGGCCTCCAGGGCGGTGGGGCCTTCGGGGATCAGGGCCAGGGCGTTGGCCCGCATCATGCCCGAGAGGATCCCGGAGCCCTGGGGCCCGGCCAGGGCCGCCCTCCCTCCGGGGCCGGCAACCACCCGCAGGAACTCGGTGCGCATGGGGTCCCCGCTGCGCTTCCAGGCCGCCTCCAGGATCCCCGTCCGCTCGGGGCGGTGCAGGTTGCGGTACCCCATCATGCGCCGCAGCGCGGGCCGCACGTAGGTTTCGAACATGAGCATGGCCGCCACCGGGTTGCCCGGGATTCCGAAGATGAGCTTGCCCCGGTGGACCCACAGGCCCAGGGGGCTCCCCGGTTTCTGGGCCACCTTCCAGAACACCCGCTCGGCGCCGTGGTCCTCCAGCACCGCCTTGATGAAGTCGAAGTCCCCCACGGAGATTCCACCGTTGGTGAGCACCACGTCGGCCTCGTCGAGGGCGTCGCGCACCGCCCGTGCCACCGCCTCCCGGCTGTCTTCCACCCGGGGGCGGGGGAGGGGGATGGCCCCGGCGGCCATCGCCTGGGCGCAAAGGGAATGGATGTTCGCGTCCCGGATCCGGCCGGGGCCGGGGCGGTCTCCCGCGTCCACCAGTTCGTTCCCCGTGGTGATGACGGCCACCCGGGGCCGGGGCCGCACCCGGACCTCGGGGCAGCCGATGGCGGCCAGCACCCCCACCTCGGCGGGCCGCAGCACCGCGCCGGCCGACACCACCAGGCCCCCCGCGGGGATGTCCTCCCCCGCCAGGCGGATGTTGGCGCCGGGACGGGGGGCCCCGGAAAGGACCACCCAGCCGGCCTCCTCCCGAACGAACTCGATGGGCACGACGGCATCGGCGCCCGCCGGCAGGGGGGCGCCGGTCATGATGCGCAGGGCCTCCCCCGGTCCCAGGGCCGGAACCTCGGCCATGCCGGCGGGGACGGTGCCGGCCACCGGCAGGCGCCCCGGGGCCGCATCCCCGCACCGCAGGGCGAAGCCGTCCATGGCCGAGTTGGTGAAGGGCGGCACGGGTTCGGCCGCACGAATGTCCTCAGCGGCGGCCAGCCCCAGGGCTTCCAGCAACGGGACCCGCCGGGGCGGCAGGGGCTCCGCGCGTTCCAGCACCAGCTTCCGGGCCTCCAGGTATCCGAGCATCCTCACCGTCCTCGCGCCGATCATGGTATCAGACGGGGCGGCCTGCCCACGGCGCGGCCCCCCCGTTCCTGCCAGCCCGCATGGACGGGATTCCGCCCGAGGGGTACCCTGGGAGCGATGAACACCTCGGCCCGGAAGATCGTCAGCGTCGGCATCCCCATGGGGGAGCGCTACGCCATGGGCCCCGGCAAGGCCGACCTGCTGGAGGCCATCCAGGCGACCGGCTCCATCTCCGCCGCCGGACGGAAGCTGGGCATGAGCTACCGCCGCGCCTGGCTCCTGGTGGACGAAATGAACGCCTGCTTCAAGGAACCCGTCGTGGCCACCCGCCTGGGCGGCCCCAAGGGCGGGGGCTCGGTGCTCACCGACCTGGGCCTGGAGGCCGTCAAGCGCTACCGGGCCCTGCAAGCCCTGGCCTGGGACGCCGTGCGCCATTCCGTCCGGGAATACCAGCGCCTCCTGGGCCAGCCCTCCGGAATCCAGCCGGACTGACATGAACGAAGGGGGACCGCGCGGTCGCTGCGCTCCCTCTCTGTCCCCCCTCGTGCTCCCCCACCTGGTGGCCAGGCGGAGCCCGGCCACCACGTCTACCATGAACGAAGGGGGACCGCGCGGTCGCTGCGCTCCCTCTCCGTCCCCCCTCGCGCTCCCGCGGCAGGCGGAGCCCGGCCACCACGTCCGACTTGCCATCCGCTATATCCACATGCAACCATCGGTGCACCGGCCCGCCCCCGGGTCCGGGATGGACCCGCGCCTTAGCGCCCCCACACGAGGGGTGCGGTTCCCATCCCCCCGGGGCGGCCGTGATCGGAGGCTTCCATGAAAAACCGGATCCTTGCGTCGCTGGCCGGGGCGATCCTCTGCCTGGGGCCCGCGGCCTTCGCCCAGCACAGCGTGATCCTCGCCACCACCACCAGCACCCAGGACTCGGGCCTGCTGGATGTCCTGGTGCCCATGTTCCAGAAGCAGACCGGCTTCCAGGTCAAGACCATCGCCGTGGGGTCCGGCCAGGCTATCGCCATGGGCCGCAAGGGCGAGGCGGACGTGCTCCTGGTGCATTCCCCCGAAGCCGAGAAGGCCTTCATGGCCGACGGTCCCGGCCTCAACCGGAGGCTGGTCATGCACAACGACTTCGTCGTGCTGGGCCCCCAGGCGGACCCCGCCGGCCTGAAGGCCGCCCCGGGCGCCGCCGCGGCCTTCCGGAAGCTGGCCGCGGGTTCCTTCACGTTCGTTTCCCGGGCCGACCAGTCCGGCACCCACGCCCAGGAGAAGAAGCTCTGGAAGGGCGCGGGCGTCGATCCCGCCGGCAGGCCCTGGTACCTGGAGACGGGCCAGGGCATGGGCCAGACGCTCAACGTCGCCTCCGAGAAGAAGGCCTACACCCTTTCCGACCGCGGCACCTTCCTGGCCATGCGCAAGAACCTGGGCCTGGCCATCGTCTCCGAGGGCGACGCGTCCCTGGCCAACATCTACCACGTCATCGAGATCGACCCGGCGAAGTTCCCCAAGGTCAACGCGGCGGGAGGCAAGGCCTTCGCCGCGTTCCTGGTTTCGGCCCCGGCGCAGGAGGTGATCCGCACCTTCGGCAAGGACCGCTTCGGCTCCCCCCTGTTCTTCCCGGACGCGGGCAAAAAGGACAACTAGGGCTGTTATTTAGGGATCCCTAGACTGGAAAGATCCCCAAGGACCCGGGAAAGGACCCATGACCAACGCCATCTTCAATCTCCCCGAAGCCTTCAACGAGCCCGCGCTCTCCTACGCCCCGGGCAGCCCCGAGCGGGCCCTGCTCAAGGCCGAGCTGGACCGCCAGTACCGCCAGGTCGTCGACATCCCCCTCATCATCGGCGGCGAGGAGGTGCGCACCGGGCGCCTGCAGAAGGCCGTGTGCCCCCACGAGCACGGGCACGTGCTCGCCCAGTACCACGAGGCCGGGGAGGCCGAGATCCGGCTCGCCATCCAGGCGGCGCTGGACGCCAAGGCCGACTGGGAGAACACACCCTGGGAGGAGCGCGCGGCCATCTTCAACCGCATGGCCAGCCTCATCTCCACCAAGTACCGCTACATCATCAACGCGGCCACCATGCTCAACCAGTCCAAGACCGCGCACCAGGCGGAGATCGACTCCACCTGCGAGACCGCGGACTTCTTCCGGTACAACGCCAAGTTCATGGAGCAGATCTACCGCCAGCAGCCCGAGAGCAACACCCACACCTGGAACCGGGTGCACTACCGGGCCCTGGAGGGCTTCGTATTCGCGGTCTCCCCCTTCAACTTCACCGCCATCGGCGCCAACCTCGCCACCGCCCCCGCCCTCATGGGCAACACGGTGGTGTGGAAGCCCGCCAGCACCTCCATCCTCTCCAACTACTACCTGATGCAGCTCTACAAGGAGGCCGGCCTGCCCCGGGGCGTCATCAACTTCGTGCCCAGCCGGGGCTCGGTCATCGGGAAGATCGTCCTGGACCACCCCGCCTTCGCGGGCCTGCACTTCACCGGATCCACGGGCGTGTTCAATTCCATGTCCAAGACCGTGGCCGACAACGTGGGCAAGTACAGGATCTACCCCCGCCTCGTCGGGGAGACCGGCGGCAAGGACTACATCTTCGTGCACCACTCCGCCGAGATGGTGGAGGTGGCCACGGCCATCGTCCGGGCCTCCTTCGAGTACCAGGGGCAGAAATGCTCGGCCTGCTCCCGGGCCTACGTCCCCGCCTCCCACTGGCCGCAGCTCAAGGAGCTCATCCTCGGCATGATGGCCCGCATCAAGGTGGGCGACCCCCGGGACTTCCGGAACTTCATGGGCGCCGTCATCGACGAGGCCAGCTTCGACAACACCATGCGCTACATCGAGCTGGCCAAGGCGTCCCCCGCCGCGGAGATCATCCACGGCGGCCGCGGCGACAAGAGCCGGGGCTGGTTCGTGGAGCCCACCATCATCGTCACCACCGACCCGAAGTTCGTCACCATGGAGGAGGAGATCTTCGCGCCGGTGCTCACCATCCACGTCTACGAGGACGCGAAGCTGGACGAGACGGTCCGCCTCCTGGACGAGACCAGCCCCTACGCCCTCACCGGCGCCATCTTCGCCCGCAACCGCTACGTCATCAACCGCCTCACCGAGGCCCTGGCCAACACCGCCGGCAACTTCTACATCAACGACAAGTGCACCGGCGCCATGGTGGGCCACCAGCCCTTCGGCGGCGCCCGGGCCTCGGGCACCAACGACAAGGCCGGCAGCTTCCTGAACCTCATCCGCTGGACGTCGCCGCGCACCATCAAGGAGTGCTTCGCCCCCCACCGGGATTTCGCCTATCCTTTCATGGACGAGGAATGAGGATTGGAGCTGCTGTGGGAGGGCATCCGGAAGGCCTTTGACCTTCTGCGCACCCTGGACCCCGAGGTCCTGGGCATCACCCTCTTCACCCTGAAGGTCACCCTCCTGGCCACGCTGGCCAGCCTGGTGCTGGGCCTGGGCGCGGGGCTGGCGCTGGCCCTCACGCAGTTCCCGGGCCGGCGCGTCGTCATCAGCCTGGTGAACACGGGCATGGGCCTGCCGCCGGTGGTGGTGGGCCTGTTCGTGACCATGTTCCTGTGGCGCAACGGCCCCCTGGGCGGCTTCGAACTCCTGTACACCCCTTCGGCCATCATCCTGGCCCAGACCGTCATCGCCACCCCCATCATCACCGGCATCAGCGTGGCCGCCCTCCAGCAGCTGCCCCCGGACCTGCGCCTGCAGATCCTCTCCCTGGGCGCCACCCGGCCGCAGATGCTCTGGCTCCTGGTGCGCGAGGCGCGCCTGCCCCTCCTGGCCGCGGTCATGGCCGGCTTCGGCGGGGTCATCTCCGAGGTGGGCGCCTCGCTCATGGTGGGCGGCAACATCAAGGGCAGCACCCGGGTGCTCACCACCGCCACCGTCATGGAGACCGGCAAGGGCAACTTCGACGTGGCCATCGCCCTCAGCCTCATCCTCCTGGCGCTCACCTTCGCGGTGAACGCCGTCCTGACCCACATCCAGCAGCGGGAGCGGCCCCGGTGACCGCGCTGCTGCGGGCGGAGGACCTCCTCGTGCGGCGCGGGGACGCCACGGTCCTGGACGTGCCGGGCCTGGAGCTGGAGGAAGGCGGCGTGCTGGCCCTCATCGGCCCCAACGGGTCGGGCAAGAGCACCCTCCTGAAGACCCTCGCCAGCCTCATGGCGCCCGCCCGCGGCACCCTCCTCTTCCGGGGCGAGGCGCTGCGCCCGGAGGCCTACCGGCGCCTCGTGACCATGGTGTTCCAGGCCCCCCTTCTCTTCGACGCCACGGTGCGGGCCAACCTGGAATCCGGGCTGAAGCTCCACGGGGTTCCGGCCGCCGAACGCGGGACCCGCGTGGCCGCCGCGGCGCGCCGGCTGGGCGTGGAATCCCTCCTGGACCGCTCCGCCCGGAACCTCTCCGGGGGCGAAGCCCAGCGCACGGCCCTGGCCCGGGCCTTCGTGCTGCGCCCGGAGATCCTCTTCCTGGACGAACCTTTCTCCGCCCTGGATCCCCCCACCCGGGAAGCCCTCCTGGACGACCTGGCCGGGGTCCTGCGGGAGACCCGCACCGCCACCGTCATCGCCACCCACGACCAGATGGAGGCCCTGCGCCTCGCCGACCGCATCGCCGTCCTGCGCGAGGGGCGCATCGTCCAGTACGGACCCGCCACCGAGGTCATCAACCGCCCCGCGGACGCCTTCGTGGCCGAATTCGTGGGCATGGAGGCGGTCCTGTCGGGACGGGTGGAAGGCGCGGGCCAGGGCGAATTCCGGGTGGCCGCCGGAGGCGGCTTCGTGGTGGCCGCAGGAGAGGCCGTCCCGGGCGAGGAGGTGCGCATCGGCATCCGCCCCGAGAACGTCACCCTCTCCACCCAGGCCGAGGCCCGCTCCAGCGCCCGCAACAGCTTTTCCGGCACCGTCACCCGCATCGTGCCCCGGGGCCCCTTCTTCAAGGTGGAACTGGACTGCGGCTTCTTCCTGGCCGCCTACGTCACCCCCGTATCCCTGGAGGAGCTGGGCCTGGCCGAGGGAAGCCGGGTGGTGGCCCGGTTCAAGGCCACGGCCGTGCACCTCCTCCGGCGGTAGCGCCCACGGCGGGGGTGCGCCCCGTCCGCTCCTCTGGCATCGTGGAGGGCATGCGTTCCACCCTCCGAAGCGTGCCCCTGCTCCTTGCGACGGCCTGCCTCCCGGCCCAGGACGCCTGGGCTCCCGTGGCCCGGGCGGCGGCGGCGCTGCGCTCCCCGGAAAGCTACGTCCTGGTGGCCGCCCTCCCGGCCCCGGAATTCGCCTGGTTCGGGGAGGACAGCCTGGGCGCCGAGTACCGCAAGGGCCTCACCCCGCTTTCCCCTTCCGCTGAAGTGGCGGCGGTCATGGCCCGGCTTCCGGGGGCGCCGGACTGGGCGCTCTACGCGCCGTCGGGCCTGCGCATCGCCGAAGGCAAAGGGTTGCCGGCGCCCGGCCGGGTGCGGGCCCTGATGGAGGACGACGGCTGGCGTTCCCAGTGGGACGGCCTCCGGAACCACCTGCGCGACCACCCGGGCGACTCCCAGGCCTGGCAGGAGGCCATCCAGGGGATGGCCGTCCATGCGGCGTACGCCCGCCAAGCCGGCAGCCTGGGCCCCGGGCTCCTGGGGACCTTGCGGCAGGACCTTTCGGCGGCCCTGAAAGGCTTCGAGGCCTCCCTGGGGGAGGGGGGTGAACAGCTTTCCCCCGCCGCCGTCTTCAACCTGGTCGTCGCGGGCCTTCATGAGGATCCGGAAACCGGTCCGGCGGTCATCCGGTACCTCGCCCAGGTCCGGCCGCTCCTGGCCCGGGACCCCGAGGACGTGAGGCTTTGGAACATGGGCATCAACATTCCCCAGGGTGCCGAAGCCGAACCCGGCGCCCTGGCGGCAACCCTCGCCCTCCCCGGGGTGCCGGGACGCCCCTGGCCTCCCCCCCTCGCGGCCTTCTTCCTCCGCCTGATCCACCGGGACGCCCCCGCCGTCCTGGCCCGGGAGGCCGCCTCGATCCTGGAGGCCAACCTCGACCCCGCCCTGGTGCGCAAGCTCGGCAGGGGCCACGTGAACCGGATGTTCGTGGAGTGGGGCGGGCTCCGCCTGGAGGCGCTGCTTCGCCAAGGGCGGGTCGAGGAAGCCCTGGCCGAGGCCGCGAACCTGCGCGCCCGGAGCGGATCCGCCTGGCGCCCCCTCTCGATCCGGGTGAGGGCCGTGGCGACGGCCACCGAATCCCGGGACGGATACCCGCCCCTCCCGGTGCGGACGCCGGCCCAGACCTCCCAGCTCCTCGACGCCCTCGGCCTGCCTCCCCTGCCCGATCCCCCCTTGCCCGAGTCTCCCTCCCTTCGCCTTGCCATGCTCGGCCCCCACGGCCGGATCGACTGGGCCCGCGTGCAGATCGACGGCCGGTTCAAGGTCTGGGATCCGGGGGATGTCACCTGGACCCCCCTGACGGCCGCCGAAACCCGGGCCCTGCGGGAGGCGCACGCCTGGGAGCCGGGCCCGAGGTGGGTGCTGCTCCAGGGGGACCGCCTCCTGGCCACGGGACCGGGGCTCCCGTCCGCCGCGACCCTGGACGCGGCCCTCCGGGACCAGGCCACACCCCGCCTGGATACGCTCACCGCCTTCATCAAGGCCAACCCTGACCGCCTGGACGCCAGGCGCGAGCGCATGGACATGCTGCGTCCGCGGCTTCCCGACCCCGCCCTGGAGGCGCTCTACCTCGCCGACGCGGAGGCCACGTGCGGGTCCCTGGAGCCCCTTCCGTTCAAGCCCGACCCCCTCACCTGGGGCCCCGCGGCCCGGCGGATCTGCGCCACCCTCGCCCGCAGGCTCCGGGCCTGGCCGGCCAATCCCTACGCCTGGAGAGCCTATGCACAGTGGTCGGCCCTGGATGGCCGGATCCCTCCGCCCCAGGACCTCCTGGAAGGCCTGGAGCCCTGGCCCCGGATGGGGGGCTACGGCCTGGCAGGCCCGGTCCCCGCCCTGACCACCTTCGGGGTGGAGCGGACCCTCGCCGCCGCGGGCCGGACCCGGGACCTGGACGGGTGGATGCGGGTCCTGTGGTCCCGGGGTCTGAGCGCGTTCCTGGCGGACTGGGCGTCGTTGCCCGCCCGGCGTGGCCGCGTCCGCAGCGACTTCGACACCCAGGCCCTGCTGGTGCCGGACCTCCTGGCCGACTGGGGCAAGGCGCTCCGGAAGACCGGCGACGCCCGGCGCCTGGCGGAGGTCCGGTTCGACCTCGAAGCGATCCGGGAGGGCCTGGGCGCCCTTCTCGGCGCAGGAGAATAGTCGACTGCGGCTGTCGGAAAAAGCCGTGAGCCAGATCACAATTCCGTCCGGTTTCTTGTTCAGCCGCAAGGGCCAAGGTACGTTGAACCGGGGCGCACGACGGCAACATGCCGTCGAAAGATGTTTGCCCCAGGGGAGTGGCCCGGGCATGAGACAGCTGCGCATCGACCTGACCAAGTGCAATTACGGACGGGACTGCCATCACGAGTGCGAGTCCGATTGCGCCACCAAGGTGTTCAAGGTGGACGACCCCGCGCTGGCCGCCCTGCATATCCGCGACCACGGCGACGGCAAGGGCACGGCCATCCTCTGCGACCAGTGCGGGGACTGCGTGGTGGTGTGCCCCGCGGAGGCCCTCAAGCGCAACCGGCTGGGCGTGGTCATGATCAACAAGAAGCTCTGCGTGGGCTGCTACATGTGCATCGGGTTCTGCGAGAAGGAAGCCTTCGAGCGCAACCCCGACTGGATCGAACCCTACAAGTGCACCTCCTGCGGGATCTGCGTGAAGGCCTGCCCCCACGCCGCCCTGGAGATCGTCGAAGTTCCCGAACCCGCCCCCCGCATCATCTGAACCGAGGAACGAACGATGAGCCATCCGGAATCCAGCACCCCCATCGTCCGCTGCGAGGTGGACTTCACCCAGCGCACCGAGTACCACCACGGCATGGAGGCCATCAAGGCCGCGCACAAGCTCCTGGCCGAGGCGACCTTCACCCCCACCCTCCCCGACAAGGGCTACACCAACCGCACCCTCTACGTGAACGTGGGCACCCGCGAGATCATGGAGAAGCCCGTCACCCAGCAGATGAAGGACATCTTCCTGGGCGGAAGGGGCTTCGGCCTCTGGCACCTGTGGAACGCGGTCACCCCCGCCACCCGCTGGAACGACCCGGCCAACGAGATCATCATCAGCCCCGGCCCCGTCTCGGGCACCACGCAGTATGCGGGCAGCGGCAAGTCCCTGGTGGTGACCCTCTCCCCCCAGACCGACATCCCGATCGACTCCAACGTGGGCGGCTACTTCGGCCCCCTGCTCAAGTTCTCGGGCTTCGACGCCCTGGAGCTCCAGGGCAAGGCCGACCAGGACGTGATCCTCTTCATCGACGGCCAGAAGGGCGTCATCCGCATCGAGGCCGCGCCCCTGGAACCCGTGGACAGCCACGTGCTGGCCGAGGTCCTCACCCGGATGTACGCCGAGGACGACGCGGACCGCGTGAACATCTCCGTGGTGTCCACCGGCGCCGGCGCCGACCACAGCCTGATCGGCATGCTCAACTTCTCCTGGTGGGACCACCGCCGGGGCTGCGTGCGCCTCAAGCAGGCCGGCCGCGGCGGCATCGGCACCGTGTTCCGCGACAAGCGCATCCGCGCCCTCGTGTGCCGCGGCCCCGTGGTCAAGGGCGGCCTGAACAACCCCGCGGATCCCGAGACCATCGCCAGGACCGGCATCAAGTTCCACAAGGAGATGCGCGCCAACGACGACTCCCAGTGCAAGATGCGGCGCAACGGCACCGCGCACATCGTGGAGATCATGGACGCCTACGACCTGCTGCCCACCCACAACTTCCAGTACGGCTCCCACCCCGACACCCACCGCATCGCCTCCCCCGTGTGGCAGGCGCGCTGCACCCAGGAGACCGTGGACGGGTGCTGGTACGGGTGTTCCATGGCCTGCGCCAAGGGCGCCGACGGCCTCGTGCTCAAGACCGGGCCCTACAAGGGCCACACCGTCACCGTGGACGGTCCCGAGTACGAGAACGCCGCGGGCCTGGGCTCCAACAGCGGCGTCTTCGACCCCGACGACCTGCTGGAACTGAACTTCTACTGCGACACGTACGGGATCTGCACCATCACCTGGGGCACGCTGACCGCCTTCGTCATGGAGTGCTACCAGCGGGGCATCCTGAACCTGGAGCGCACCGGCGGCCTGGATCTCACCTGGGGCAACGCCGCCGCCGACCTGGAGATGATGCACCAGATGGCCCGGGGCGAAGGGTTCGGCCTCATCGCGGGCCAGGGCATCCACAAGATGAAGGCGATCTTCGAGGCCAGGGGCTGGGGCGATCCCAAGCTCATGGCCGACATCGGCATGGAATGCAAGGGCCTGGAATACAGCCAGTACATGTCCAAGGAGTCCCTGGCCCAGCAGGGCGGCTACGCCCTCACCAACAAGGGCCCCCAGCACGACGAGGCCTGGCTGATCTTCATGGACATGGTCAACAAGCAGCTGCCCACCTTCGAGGACAAGGCCGAGGCGCTCTACTACTTCCCCCTGTTCCGCACCTGGTTCGGCCTCAACGGCTTCTGCAAGCTCCCCTGGAACGACGTGGTCCCCTCCGACAACGCCTCCACCAGCGAGCCCGCCAAGGTCCCCGAGCACGTGCAGAACTACGTGGACGTCTTCTCCGCCACCACGGGCATCAGGATCGACAAGGACGAGCTGATCCACCAGAGCGCCAAGGTCTACAACTTCCAGCGCATCTTCAACATCCGCATGGGCAAGGGCACGCGCTCCTTCGACATCCCGCCCTACCGTTCCGTGGGCCCGGTCACCCGGGAGGAGTACGAGTCCCGCGCCGAGCGCTACGACAAGCAGATGATGGAGGAGATCGGCGTGGATCCCGCGGGCAGGACCACCGACGAGAAGATCGCCATCACCCGGGACCACCGCATGAAGCGCTACAACAGCCTCGTGGACGCCGTCTACCTCCGGCGCGGCTGGACCCCCGACGGGGTGCCCACCCTGGCCCGCATCCAGGAACTGGGCCTGGACGCATTCCCCGAAGTGGTCGAGATCGTCAAGAACCACGGCGGCTGACCATGATCACGGTCAACGGCGACAAGGCGGCGTGGAGCCCCGGCATGTCCGTCCAGGACGTGCTGAGGGCGAGGAACTTCAAGTTCCCGCTCCTGGTCATCAAGGTGGACGGCGCCTTGGTCCAGCCCCGGGACTACGCCGCCACCCCCGTTCCCGATGGAGCCGTGGTGGAGGTGATCCACCTCATGAGCGGCGGCTGACCTATCCCCCGCCGCGCTGGGTGTGGGCGCGGAAGCGGTCCATGAAGGCGGCTTCCTCCGCGGCCCCGAAGCCCTCGAACGCCACCTCCACCCGCAGCCGCTCCAGGGCCAGGGCTCCAAGGACCAGCCGCGGCAGCGCCGTGACCCGGATCCTCCAGGTCCGTGCCCCCGCGCCACCGCGGTAGACGTCCCCGTCCACTGCGAAGGCCCCGCCCACCGCCGCCGGCATGCAGCGCCCGAACTCGGCTGGCGACAGCGTCATTTCCAGGATCACCATGAGGGATTATCTCCCGGAGGGAAAAACGTTCCTTCCCGGAACCGGCCCCTCCCGTCCGGATCTGGAGGTTTTTTTCTCCCGGGGGCCTTGCGGAGGGAAGGGCTTGGGGTTAAATTTCGTTTGAAGTTCTTTTTTGTTTTTTTAAATTTTCGTCAATTCGTGTTCTGCCCATTTTCCCCACCGGTAGCGACTGCCGGAATGGGGCGTCCTCAACCATTCAGACCCACAATTATGGGAATCATTCATGAATATCGACCCCCTAGGGTACAACGACGTTCAAGCCGGAATCACCGCCCTGGTTGAATCCGCGCGATCCACCGCCGCCCGAAGCGTTAACGCATTGATGACCGCCACCTATTGGGAGATCGGAAGGCGGATCGTCCATTTTGAGCAAGGTGGAAGGGAACGTGCCGCATATGGCGAAACCCTCATTAAACGTCTCGCGGCCGACCTCACCAAGCGGTTCGGTCGCGGGTTTTCGGAACGGAACTTGGAGCAGATGCGACATTTCCACCTCCTCTGGCCAATTCCGCAGACAGTGTCTGCGGAATTGGGCGGCTCGGAATCTCCGACCATGCGGTTCCCACTCCCCTGGTCGGCCTATGTTCGGCTCCTGTCTGTCAACGACATAGAGGCTCGAACCTTTTACGAATCCGAGGCCCTCCGGGGTGGCTGGTCGGTACGCCAACTGGATCGCCAAATTGAGAGCCGATTCTACGAACGCACCTCCCGCGCAAAAAGCAGGGCCTTCCAGTTGGACGTTGGGCCTCCGGGACCCGGTAACCCCTCGCCTCAGGAAGCCATCAAGGACCCCTTCGTTCTCGAATTCCTGAACCTGAAAGACGAATACTCCGAATCCGAACTCGAGGAGGCCCTCATCAGGCATCTCGCCGATTTCCTTCTGGAAATGGGGGATGATTTCGCGTTTGTGGGGCGCCAGCGGAGGCTTCGCCTCGACGACACCTGGTTCCGGGTGGACCTGGTCTTCTTCCATCGAAAGCTGAAGGCCCTGGTGGTGATCGACATCAAGGGCAGCCGGTTCAGCCATGCCGATGCGGGCCAGATGCACATGTATTTGAACTACGCCCGGGAGCACTGGATGCGGGAGGGAGAGAACCCCCCCGTGGGTCTCATCCTCTGCACCGAGAAGGGCGCGGAGGAAGCTCACTACGCCCTGGACAACCTCCCCAGCACGATCCTGGCGGCCAGGTACCAGACCGAGTTGCCGGATGAGGGGCGGCTCGTGAAGGAACTTGAACGGACGAGGCTCGTTCTGGAAGCTCGGCCCAGGCCGCCGCCTTCCGGAGGCGCCAGGCGACGCCTCGCCCACCCCCCTGGCGACGCTTCATGGCTGAAGGTCAGCCTCCGCCCACGGGGGGCCAAATGGCCAGCACGTCCCCTTCCGCCAGAACCTTTCCGGCCAGCGCCTCCGGCGCCACGAAAGAGCCGTTCACCAGCACCAGGGCGCACTGCCCCAGGGGCACGCGGAAGGCCTGGATGACGCCCATCACGGTCGCCCCCGCATCCACCTCCACCTCCGCCTGATGGGACCTGCGGGCCCCGGGCGGGAGGTGGACGGCGAGGGTGGCGAAGAGCTTCAAGGTGATGTTCATGCCTTCAGCGCGCAGGCCAGGTAGGCCTCCATGAGCAGGGCGGGGTTCCTGCGCAGGCGCTCCTTCCAGGGGCCGAGGCGCACCTTGCCTTCGATGAGGCCCCGCAGCGCTCCCAGGTGGTCCGTGCGGCCCACGGCGTTGGCGCCCACCAGGCGGTCTCCCAGGAACTCCAGCTTCAGGTAGCGGTAGCGCTCCGGGTCGGACACCTCCACGGAGTCGCCGCCGGGCAGCCCCTGCCACGCCCCGAAGGACGAGGACTTGAGGCCGAGGGTGTCCAGGACGTTGAACGGGAGGGTGCCCCGGCTCGCGGCCTGGCGCCCGGCCATGCCCAGGGCCGCGATGCGCCCCTGCTCCACGGCGTTGGGCTGGATGGCGTTCACGGAGCGCTCGCCGGTGACGACGTCCACGGATTCCGCGACGTCGCCCGCGGCGAAGATGCCGGGCACCGACGTGGCCATGCGCGCGTCCACCCGGATGCCGGACCCGACCTCCACGCCGGTGCCTTCCAGGAATCCCACGGCGGGCTTGACGCCCACGAGGCAGAGGTAGAGATCGGCCGGGAGAACCTCCCCCCCCGGCAGGTGCACGCCGAGATGGCCGTCTTCCTGGGAGATCGATTCGGGCAGGGTCTCCACGCGGATTTTCACGCCCCTGGACTCGCACCAGCTCCGGATCATGGCGCTGGAAGCCGGGTTCATCATGCGCGAGACCATGCGTCCGCTGCGCACGAGGATCGTCAGGTCCACCCGCAGGGACACGAGCCCCTGCATGATGATGCACCCCACGAACCCCGCGCCCATCTGCACCACGCGCGTGCCGGGCGGGGCCTTGCGCAGGAGGTCCCGGGCGTCCGCCAGGGTCCAGCAGGTGTGGACCCCGGGCAGGTCGATGCCCGGGATCCTCTGCAGGGAAGGTCTGGAACCGGTGGCCACCAGGAGGCGGTCGTAGGCCAGGATGCGGCCGTCTTCCAGGGTCACGCTCGAGGCGGCCGGATCCACGGCGCGCACCCGGCCGTGCACGACGTCGATGCCCAGCCGGGCGTAGTGGTCCTCCCGGGGACGGATGCGAAGGCCGGTTTCCTGGATCTTCCCCGCCAGCAGGTAGGGGATCGCCATGCGCGCGTAGGGGATCTCCCCTTCGCCCTCGATGAGCGTGACCGAACCCGCGGGATCGGCCCCGCGCAGGGTCTCGGCGGCGGTGACGCCTGCGGGGCCGGCGCCGATGATGACGTGGCGCATGCTACAGCCCCAGGCGCGCGACGGTTTCAGGCGTGGGCACCCCGTCGGGGGTCCAGCCGCGCACCTGGTAGTACTCGGGCAGCATCTTGCCCAGCTCGGCCACCTTGCCCTTCATGGGGCCGGTCTTGGCGGGCTCGTTGAGCAGGCGCGGCGGCAGGGTGTCGTCCTTGCCCGTGAGGCCGGCGGCGAGGTTGTATGCGCGCTCGAGGTTCCAAACCCGCTCGCCCAGGAGCATCAGGCGCTCCAGGGACCAGTCTCCGCCCAGCGCGGGCTGGATCATGGACTGGATGTCCGGGCCGCCCCAGGCGAAGGTGGTGAACAGGCAGATGCCGGCGGAGTCCACCACGGCCGTGAGGTCCTGGAAGGCCTTGAGCATGGGGGCCTTCCCCTCGGTGGCGCCGGGATCCATCTTCAGGGGGATGCCCAGCACTTCGGGCGAGACCATGTAGCCGCGCACGTGGCAGGCGCCGCGGTTGCTGGTGGCGTACTCCAGGGCCATGCCCTGCAGGCCGCGGCCGTCGTAGGCGGGGAATTCCTGGCCCTTGACGGACATGGACAGGTCGGGCCGGCCGTACGACGTGCACAGCACACGGGAACCCAGGCCGATGACCTTTCCGAAGCCCACGCCCTGGGCGGTCATCTCCGCGAGCTTCACCAGGGCCTCGGCGCTGCCCCATTCCAGGCCGAACCCCACCTCCTCCTTCTTGATGAGGCCCAGCTCATAGAGCTCCATGGCCGCGCCGATGGTGGTGCCCAGGGTGATGGGATCGAACCCGTCCTCGTTGCAGAGGAAGTTCGCATAGGTGAGCGCCTCCAGGTCAGACACGCCGCAGGCCGCGCCCAGGGCCCAGGCGGCCTCGTATTCCACGCCGCCCGACGCGCCGTGGTACTGGGGCTTGTCCTTCACGGCGAAGTGACCCTTGTCCATCTTCGAGATGCGCCCGCAGGCGATGGTGCACCCGAAGCAGGCGTTGTTGGTGACGAGGTTCGGTTTTCCGTCGCTGTCCCTGGGCTGCTTCATCGCCTCGCCGGAAATGGCGTGGGCGCCCTCGAACTGGATCTCCTTGTGGTTGCGCGTGGGCAAGGCCCCCACCTCGTTGATGACGTTCATGAGCACCTGGGTCCCGTAGGCCGGCAGGCCCTGGCCCGTGACGCCGTTGCCCGCGAGCACGGCCTTGGCCGCGGCCACGGCCTTGAAGAAGCCCTCGGGATCGGCCGGGGCGTAGGCGTCCGTGCGCGTGCCCCGGATGGCCACGGCCTTGAGGTTCTTGGAGCCCATGACGGCCCCCACCCCCGAACGGCCCGCGGCGCGGTGCAGGTCATTGACGATGCCGGCGAAGAGGACGCCGTTCTCGCCCGCCCTGCCGATGCTGGCCACCCGCAGTTGCGGGTCCTGGTGGGCGTGCTTGATGAGCTCCTCCGTTTCCCAGCAGGTGCGGCCCCACAGGTGGGCGGCGTCCAGCAGCCGGGCCTCGTCGTTCTCCAGGAGGAGGTACACCGGCTTTTCCGACCGGCCTTCGAAAATGATCATGTCGTAGCCCGCGAACTTCATCTCGGCGCCGAAGTAGCCGCCGGAGTTGGAGCAGGCGATGGCGCCCGTGAGGGGGCCCTTGGTGACCACCGCGTAGCGCCCGCCGGTGCTGGCGGAGGTCCCCGTCAAGGGGCCCGTGGCGAAGATGAGCTTGTTGCCTTCGGCCAGGGGGAGGACCTTGGGATCGGTCTCCTCCACAAGGTACTTGGTGGCCAGGCCCCGCTGGCCCAGGTACTGGCGGGCCCATTCCAGGTTCAGGGGTTCGGCCTGGCAGGTGCCGGCCGTGAGGTTCACGCGAAGGATCTTCCGGGTCCAGGTCATGGCCGCCTCCTCACACCGCTGCCGGGTTGTTGTCGGTCCTGCCGGCCCACCGCCGCATCCGGTCCAGCCCCGTCCAGTCCGCATCCACATAGGTGATGGCCCCCGTGGGGCAGGCCCCCGCGCAGGCGGGCTCGCCCCCGTCGCACAGGTCGCATTTCTGCACCTTGCCGGTGGCCGCGACGTAGTTCACGGTGCCGAAGGGACAGGCGATGGTGCATACCTTGCAGCCCACGCAAAGGTCCTCCAGCACCTTCTTGGCGCCGGTGGCCGGATCCAGGACGATGGCCTCCACGGGGCAGGCGTGGAGGCACCAGGCCTCGTCGCATTGCGTGCAGGTGTACGGCACCTTGCGTCCCTCGTCCTCGAAGCCGAACACCTTGATGCGGGAACGGGAGATGGTGAAGGTGTGGTGGTGCTCGTATGCGCAGGCCATTTCGCATTGGAGGCAGCCCGTGCATTTGTTGGGATCCATCTTCAGGGATTTCTGCATCGAGGTGCCTCCTGTGGGGATTTGGCGGGAAGTATGGACTTCACCCGCGCGTCGCCACAGCCAGAGACACCGTATCAACGGCAACTATATAAATATTAATGCATAGAAGGGATCGATATATCCGCGCGAAACCACCGTACAAAAAGAGCGGCCACCCGCAGGTGGCCGCCTTCCGGGTCCGGTGGGACCTACATCTGGTCCTTGAGGCCCTTGGCGGCCTTGAAGACGACCTTGCGGCCGGCGGGGATCTGGATCTTCTCGCCGGTCTTGGGGTTGCGGCCCATCTTCTCGCGGGTGGCGCGCACTTCGAAGGTGCCCAGGCCGAAGACGTTCACGCGCTTGCCGCCGAGGAGGGACTGCACGATCTCGTCACGGAGACCGTCGAGCATGGCCTTGGCGCGGGCCTTGGTGAGATCGTGGGCCTCGGCGAGGGAGGCGGACAGTTCGGGAATGCCGATGGTTTCGGGCTTGGAGGTGGTCTTGGTCATGCTGTTCCTCTCTGGAGGCGGTATTGAGGATCTGAAGCCGGACGCGGGCGGCCCGGCTCCGTGGAACGGGAAGGACTACTCGGCCGCGAGGGCCGTGACTTCGAGGGCGATCTTCGCGTGGACGCCGGCGTAGATGCGCACGTCCGCTTCGTAGGCGCCCACGGCCTTGACGTGGGGCACGGTGATGCTCTGCTTCTCGACCTCGAAGCCCTTGGCCTTGAGCAGCTCGGCCACGTCGCCGTTGGTGACGGAACCGAAGAGGTGGCCGTTCTCGCCCACCTTCTTGGCCACGGAAAGGGCCAGGGCGGAAAGCTTCTCGGCCAGGGACTGGGCGTCGGCGAGCTCCTTGGCGCGCAGCTTGATGTTGCGCTCCTTCTCGAGCTCGATCTGGCGCTTGTTCCCGGCGGTCACGGGCAGGGCCTTCTTGCGGGGAAGGAGGAAGTTCCGGGCGTAGCCGTCCTTGACGTTGACGACGTCCCCGCGCACGCCCAGATTGGGCACGTTCTCGATGAGCAGAATCTCCATTGGGTTGATCTCCAGTGCATGGCCAGCGCTAAGGCGTTGTCCCCTCATAGGTTAGGCTGGGAAACAGTTCCCGGCCAGGGTTCTCCATGGGTCTGGAGCCCGTTCCCTCGGTGGGTTGAGGCCACTTTTTCTGTCATATTACTTTAACCCGACACTCCTCTTAACGGAACCCCATGGATTCTGCATCCGACAGAAGATCGAAGCTTCGCATCGTGGTTGGACCGGACATCACCATCCAGTTCCGCGTGAAGCAGTTCGAATACAAGAACATCCGGATCACCAACCTGAGCGCCGGCGGCTGCTTCGCCACCCTGCCCCGGGCCGAGAACCATCTTTTCCGCCAGGGAACCCTCCTGGAACACTTCGGCTTCGAGTATCCGGACCTTACGGGTGAGCCATTCATGGCCAAGGTCGCCTACGTGCTGGGGGGCTCCGGCGGCGGGAGGGGCGCCCTGGAACTCATCGGCCTGGGCATTCATTTTCTCGCCATGACGCCGTCCATGGAGGAGTCGCTCCTCCACTTCGTCGAATCGAGAAGCTAGGGCAGCCTCCTAGATCATCCCCACCCACGGACCCGTCTCCGGCCGCAGGTGCAGTTCGGGCAGCTCGTTCTCCTTGAACATGAAGTGGCTGCTGTTCCAGCTGCCGCAGGCCTCGCAGCGGTCCACGTAGTCGGGGGTCTTCTGGCCGCACACGCTGCACTCGAAGCGCTGGCGGAGGATGCCGAGGTTGCGGAGGAGCTGGCGGTACTCGTTCAGGGCCTGCTCCATGCGCCCGCGCCGGGAATGGATCTTGGCCATGAAGAAGAAGAGGATGGGCGAGTAGACCACCTGGGCCCGCACCTCCTGGAACAGCACCAGGGCCTCGTCCAGGATCTCCAGGCGGTAGAGCATCTTGCCCAGGAAGAACTTGGCGGTCGTGGCGAACTCGCTGGTGGCGGCGATGCGGCGGAGCACGGCGAGCCCCTCCTCGGGCTTGCCGCTCTGGATGAAGTAGTCCTCCACCTCCTGAAGCAGGGCGCCCTCCCCGGTGGTGCGGAAGCCCTCCTGCCAGATCTCCAGGCCCTGGACCTCCTGGTCCTGCAGGATCATGCAGCGCCCCAGGGAGAGGTAGGCCGGAACGAAGGTCGTGTCCTCCTTCAGGATCTGCTGGAAGATCTGCGCGGCCTCCTTGTAGAGGTCGGCCTCCACCTTGGTGAGACCCACCTGGTACTGCAGGGCCGTGCCCTGGGCCCGCTCGGGGCTGTTCACTTCCTTGCCGAACCGGGACACGAGGCGCTTGTGGACGTCCAGGGCCTCCTCCCAGCGCCCGGCGTCCATGTGCAGGGTGCGCAGCTTGCGCAGGGCCCGGAGCGCCTGCTTGGGGTTGTCCCCCGCCACGCGCTTCAGGAGGACGGTGGCGGCCTCGGGGTTGCGGGCGGCGATGAGTGCGTCGGCCAGCAGGTACTGGAATTCGATCGCCGCGGGATGGGCCGCCGCGCAGCCCTCCAGGTGCTTGACGGCGGCGTCGTAGTCGCCCAGCTTCACCAGGGCCTCGCCCATGAGCAGGCTCGCGGCCTCGTGGTCCCCGCGCTCGCGCAGGACGCTCTCAAGCACCTGCCGGGCATGGCCGGGAAGCCCATGGGACAGGAGATCCCGGGCCTCGGCCAGGAGGCTGGAGAGGCGCTTTCCCGCCCGGGTCGCGGCGGACGCGTTGATGCCCTTGACGAAGCGGGTGAATTCCATGATGCCGGTGTAGAGCAGGTTCAGCACGAAGCCCAGGAGGAAGGCGCCCACCAGCAGGGACGACACCCGCACGCTCGCGCCGCTCCAGAGCTGGATGTCCTGCCCCAGCACGGCGGTGTTCCCCATGTACACGTAGCCCACCGACATGAGCACGAAGGCGATGAGCACGATGAAGAGCACGTTGATCAGACGCATGGAGGTTCCCCGTTTCGAAGGCCTAGTTTGGCATCATTTGGCCGTGCCGTGATTCTCGGCCAGCCAGTTCCTGGCGGCCTGGAGATCCGACCATACGGCCCTTCGCACGTCCTGGGTGTACTGCCGCAGCACGTAGGCGGGATGGAAGGTGGGCATCACGGGGATCCCGCCCAGCATGTCCAGGGTGTGCCACTGCCCGCGGACGCGGGTGATGCCGGTCGTCACGCCCAGGAGCTCGCGCAGGGGCGTCGCGCCCAGGGTGACGATGACCCCGGGGCGGACCAGCTCGATCTGGCGCCTCAGGTAGGGCAGGCAGCGCTGGGCCTCGGCGGGGGTGGGGGTGCGGTTGTCCGGGGGCCGGCACTTCACCACGTTGCAGATGTAGACCTGGTTCCGCTCGAAGCCCATGGCCCCCAGCATCCGGTCCAGGAGTTCCCCGGCCTTGCCCACGAAGGGGCGCCCCTGCAGGTCCTCGTCCCGTCCGGGACCCTCGCCCACGAAGAGGATCCTCGCCTTCGGGTCGCCCTCCCCGAAAACGAACTTCATGCGGCCGGCCCCCAGGGGGCAGGCCAGGCACCCCTGGATGCAGGCCTCCAGGTCGGCCAGGCTCCCGGCCGCCTCCACCAACTCCTGGGGGGGAAGAGCCTTGGGCCCCGATGGGGGCGGAGGGGCGGGGGCAGTCGTTGTTTTTTCCAATACGGGCTTTTGCGCCACAATGTTTTTTGCGGGCGCAACAGGGGTATCGGGAAGAACCTCGGGTTGGTATGGTGGAGGAACCAGACCGATCACCCCCAGGTCCTGGAGGGTGTCGCGCCAGTGGTGGAAATGCCCGCTCATGGTCCTAGAGTACCCAATTCCACGAAGGGGATCACATTCCGGGAACATTTGCCTCCCCTTCATCATTTAGAAATCGGAGCCATGCATGGAGCCGTTCAATCCGCCGGATCTTCCCTTCGGGGAAACCACTGACTTTCACGAAATTTTTTCCTGCCTCTATCCCCGTTTGGTAAGCTACGCACGGCGCTACGGCGCCACTTACCCGGAAGATATTGCCCAGGAAGCGTTCGTCATTCTCATGCAGCGGGAAACCCCCGTCGAACATCCCACCGCCTACCTTTACGGTACCGTGCGCACCCTCTCCCTCACGGAGCGCCGGCCCCTGAAGAACCAGTCCATCAGCCTTGAAGCCGTCATGGAGCAGGGCAAGGGGCCGGAGGCGGACGACGACCTGCTCAGCCAGGAGGTCCGGGAGCGGATGAAGACCCTCTCCCCCACCTTCCGCGAGACCCTCTGGCTCTTCGTGGTGGAGGACCTTTCCATCCGCCAGATCGCGGAAATCCTCGACATCCCCGAAGCCACCGTCAAGACCCGCATCCACCGCGCCAAAGCCCACCTCAGGAACCAACTCAATTCGACCGGAAACTCTGGAGGCCTTCATGTCCTGGCTTGACCCCCAACGCAGCCAAGAACCTTCCGGCGACACGGCGCTGCGGGCCGAACTCCGTTCCCTTCTCGGCATGAAGCCGCGCAACTACTTCGAATCCGAGCCCACCCCCGAGCTCGTCGCCCTGGCCGAGGAGCTGCGCAAGGAGGCGCGGCGCCGCAACCACACCGCCCGGCGCCGCAGCCACTGGATGCTCCTGGCCGCCGCCCTGCCCCTGGCCGTGGCCTTCGGCGGCGTGAGCCTCTGGGGCATCGCCCAGAAGCACAAGGCCGAGGACCTGGCTTCCGCCATGGTGCAGAAGGAGGCCGAGCTCACCCGCATGGCCGCCTCCGCCAGGCGCGCGCCCGTCCCGGAAAAGTCCGTCCAGGTCCAGCAGCCCCTCCTGGTTTCGGGCCGCAAGCAGCCCAAGCCCGCCACCAAGGGCAAGGAACTGGTCATTCCCATCGAACGTCCCGCCAACGTCATCCCCCAGGACACCCAGCAGGTGAAGGCCCACTGATCGGCGTCCGTTTCCGGCTAGAATCGGACCTGGAGCGACGCCCATGTCCAGCGGAATGGAATTACTCATCTTGATCTGCTCCGCCCTGGCCGCGGCCCTGGCGGGGATGAGCGTCTTCAGCAACAGCCGGCCGCCCGACGGCCGCATCAACCAGGTGATGGACGAGGTGGAGGAGCTCAAGGGGCTCCTGAACCAGATGCAGAAGTCCATCCTCCAGCTGGAGCGGAAGTTCGAAAAGGAGTCCAAGGACGGCCGGGCGGAATTCAAGGACGTCCTGGAAAGGGTGGCCGAGCGCATCGACAAGCGGATGGTGGAGCTGGGCAACCTCTGAACCGCCCGTGCCCCCGGTTCCCCCGGCTAGACGGCCTGGGGATGCATGGGCGGCGTCCAGCCGCGCTCATTCAGCAGCCTTACGCCCATGATGCGGCTCAGGCGGAAGCTCATCACCTCCTGGTGCAGGTGGCAGAACCCCCGCAGGTGCTCGCCGTCCACACCCTGGGGGGTGACCTTCCGCAGCTGGGGGCGGTGCGCGGCCAGGGGCAGGTAGGTGAGTTCCACCATGAGGTTGTAGCTGGCGGCGTACTCCAGGATGCGCGTGGTTTCTTCGGCGGCCTGGGCGCCCATGCCCATGTGGAGCATGGGCACCCGGCGGCGGATTTCCTGGTGCAGGTTGGGGTCCTCGGCCTGGATGCGCTGGAGGGCGGCGTGGATGATCTGCCGCACGGGGTCCAGGTGGTGGTTCATGCCCTGCTCGTCCACGAAGGATAGGCAGGCCAGGGACCAGAGGTAGAGGGCCTCGTCCCCGTCGATGCTCACGGGCAGGAAGCGGCCGGGCTTGGGCAGGAAGCCCGCCTGCTTGAGCAGGGCGAAGGCGTTGCCGGGTCCGTTGGCCTCCAGGACCGTCCCGGAGACGCGCTGCAGGTTGAGGGTGGCCAGTTCGGGGCGCAGGAGCAGCTCGTCGGCCAGGGCCTCGGTGCGGGCCTTCACCAGGCGGCAGCCCTGCTGGACCTCCACTTCGCCCAGGCGCCGGGCCAGATCCTCCAGGAGCTGGGCCAGGGGCTGGGGCACCGCGGCCGCCGGGGCGCCCAGGAGGCTGTTCATCTCCTCCAGGGTCAGACCCATGTCCAGGGCCCGGATGAGGGTGTCGGAACCCACCCGCAGGCTCACCATGGCGTCCAGGGTCTCCACGTCGGCCATCTGCGCCACCCGCAGGAGGCGGTGGGGATTCTGGACCATGGGCGTGAGGACTTCCAGGGTGGGCTGGATGACCAGCGGCTGGTGGGCCATGAAGAGGGTCCAGTGCCCTTCGGTTCCCCGGTGGTCCCTCAGGAGGTACTCCTGGGCCAGGGTCTCCCCGTGGGGGGAAAGGGTCACGTGGGCGCCCTCGGCATCCAGGTTCACCAGGCCCATGCGGCCCAGGAAGGGCAGGAACACGGTCTCGGTGCGGTTCACGTCCAGGGGGTGAAGGGTCTGGAGGAAGGCCAGGAAGGGCCTCACGGCCAGCACCTGTCCGCGGCGCTCCAGAAGGTGCTGCATGAGGAAGGTGCGGTCCTCCGCGGGGGGCATGTTCCAGAGCTTGAGATCGTGCTCGAGGAGGATGGCGAAGGCCCGCTCCGGAACCCACCGGGGGGAGTGGGAGAGCACGGCGGGCAGCAGGGTGTCCACCCGGCCTTCGCGGTTCCACAGGAGGCCCAGGCGGTGCAGGAGGCCGAAGATGAGGGTGGCGTCGCGCTCGTCCTTGAGCAGGGCGTTCTTCTGGAGGAGCTGGCCCAGTTCCTTCTTGGCGGGCAGGCCCCCTTTCAGCACCCGGATCCCGCCCATGCAGCGCAGCAGGACGGAGGTGAGGGCCAGGGCGAAGCCGTAGGGCTGGGCCGGAATGAGGGCGACGTCGGCCCCGCCCTGGAAGCAGAAGGCGGCGTCGTCGAAGTCGGCCAGGGCGTCCGCCACCCGGCCGGGGACGGCCCAGCCCTCCCCCGAGGGGAGGATCAGGCCCAGGGCCAGCAGCTCGCCCTGGAAGGCCGCTTCGGGCTGGACCTCCTCCTCGGCGAGGCGCTTGAGGGCGGTGAGCTTGCTCCCGTCCAGGTCCAGCAGGGTGTTGGTGAGCTGCTTGTTGTCCTCCAGATGGAAGACCATGGTCTTGAGGAGTCGCATGCGCCCCTCGGGCCCCTCCTGCCAATACTGGGGGACCGGCAGCTTCCTCCGCTGGCAGATGGCGCGGAGCTGGTCGTCAGTGCAGTTGCATAGAAGCTGATAATGCGAAGGGGCCATAGGTCCTCACATGCACCGGGCTGTGCCGGGGGGGCCGATCCGTAATGACCGATCAGTTTCTCATGTTTCAGGGGCAAACGTGAGGGGGAAATCCGGCACCCCCACCCCCGCGCACCGGCGCGTTGACCCTGGGGTCGACTCCTTCTAGTCTCAACCTTTTGGACCTTGCCGCGTGATCGCCCTTCGTCCGGACAACCCCCTGATCGTCCAGAGTGACAGGACCCTTCTCCTGGAAGTGGCCCACCCGTCCTTCGAGGAGGTGCGGGACGAACTGAGCCGCTTCGCGGAACTGGTAAAGTCGCCCGAGCACATCCATACGTACCGCATCACCCCGCTGTCCCTGTGGAACGCCTCGGCCTCCGGGGTCACCTGCGACGAGATGGCCTCCACCCTCAACCGGTGGTCCAAGTACCCCGTCCCCCAGAACCTCCTCCAGGAGATCCAGGACCACGGCACCCGCTACGGCAGGCTGCGCCTGGTGGTGAAGGACGGCCGGCTGGCCCTGGAGATGGACGACCGGGGCCTCTTCTACGAACTGGAGAACCAGCGCAGCCTCCAGGAGCATCTGGCCGAACCGTACCCCGACCAGCGGGGCATCTTCCTGGCGGACGGCAAGCGAGGCGAAGTGAAGCTCCAGCTGATCCGCCTGGGCCATCCGGTGCAGGACCTGGCGGGCTTCAAGCCCGGCGATCCCCTGGAATTCACGCTGCGGGACACCCTGGCGGGCACCGGCAAGCCCTTCGGCCTGCGGCCCTACCAGCGGGCCGCGGTGGACGTCTTCCACGCCGGGGGCGGCCCCGAGGGCGGCGCCGGCGTCCTGGTGCTTCCCTGCGGCGCGGGCAAGACCGTCATCGCCATCGGCTGCATGGCGCGGCTCCAGACGCGCACCCTGGTGCTCACCACCAACGTCACCGCCGTCAAGCAGTGGAAGCAGGAGCTCCTGGACAAGACGTCCCTGCGGGACGAGGACATCGGCCTCTACACGGGCGACACCAAGGAGATCCGTCCCGTCACCATCGCCACCTACCAGATCCTCACCTACCGCAAGAGCAAGGGCGCCCCGTTCGAACACTTCAAGATCTTCGAAGCCGCCAACTGGGGGCTCGTCATCCACGACGAGGTGCACATGCTGCCCGCGCCGGTCTTCCGCGCCGTGGCCGAGCTCCAGGCCAAGCGCCGCCTGGGCCTCACGGCCACGCTCGTGCGCGAGGACGGCAAGGAGGAGGACGTCTTCTCCCTCATCGGACCCAAGCGGGTGGACGTGCCCTGGAAGACCCTGGAGAAGAGCGGCTTCATCGCGGAAGCCCACTGCCTGGAGATCCGCGTGCCCCTGCCCTCCGACGAGCGCATGGACTACGCCGTGGCCGACTCCCGGGCGCGCTTTCGCATCGCCTCGGAGAACAGCCTCAAGCTGGTGGTCATGGACGAGCTCCTGGCCGGGCACCCCGGCGACAGCATCCTGGTCATCGGCCAGTATCTGGACCAGCTGCGCATCATCGGCGAGCGCCTGGACGCGCCGGTCCTCACGGGCCAGACCCCCGAGCGGGAGCGGGAGGAGCTGTACCGCGCCTTCCGGGCCGGGGAGCTCAAGGTGCTGATCGTGAGCAAGGTGGCCAACTTCGCCATCGACCTGCCCGACGCGAGCGTGGCCATCCAGGTGAGCGGCACCTTCGGGTCCCGCCAGGAGGAGGCCCAGCGCCTGGGGCGCATCCTGCGGCCCAAGGGGGAACGCAACGTCAGCTTCTTCTATTCGCTCATTTCCAGGGACACCACCGAGCAGGAGTTCGCCCGGAACCGGCAATTGTTCCTCACCGAGCAGGGCTACCGCTACCTCATCGAAAGCCGGCACCTGGACGGCGACGGCCTGAGCGAGCCAACGGTGTGGCGCCAGATGCTCGCCGAATCCGGGCCGCCGGCACCCTGACCTGAACGAGGGGGGACCGCGTCTGAATCCGCCTCAGATCCCGGACAGGAGCCGCGCGGCGGCCGGGTGCAGCAGCAGCACCACGGGAATGGCGTAGAGCCCGGCCACCACGTCGTCGGCCACGATCCCCGCCCCCCCCGGCAGCACCTGGATCTGGCGGATGGGCCAAGGCTTCCAGATGTCGAAGAGCCGGAAGGCCAGGAACGGAACCGCCAGCGAAGCCGCCAGGCGCCAGCCCCCCGGCTGCAGGAGCCGGGGCAGGCCGGAGGCGACCTCCCACCGCGCGGGCCACAGGGCGATCCACAGGCCGGCCCACTCGTCGGCGACGACGTAGCCGGGATCCTTGTGCCCCGTCTCGGCCGTCACCCGGTCCGAAGCGGCCACCGCCAGCCAGGTCATGCCCATGGGCGCGGCCAGGAAGAGCAGCTCGGAACCCCAGCCCCCGGGGGCCCTCAGGACCGGCGTGATCAGGCACCAGAAGACGAGCCCGGCCAGGGAGCCCCAGGTGCCGGGCGCGGGGCGCAGGCGGCCCGAGCCCAGGCCCGTGGCCACCCACCACGCCCAGCGCGGAGCCGGCATCAGGCGTCCACCACGTCGGGCTCCAGGATCACCTCGCCGTTGAAGGAGTTCGCGATGACGCAGTACTTGTGCGCCTTCTCGAACATCTCCCGCACCTTGTCGTGGCTGGTGCCGGGGGCCACGGTGATCGTGGGCTTCAGGGTGATGGTCGCCACCCGCGTGAGGCGGTCCACGGTCTCCATGGCGGCCTCGGACGCCCCCTCGTAGGCGGTGACCGTCAGGCGCACCTTGGCGGCCAGGGCCAGGAAGGTGAGCATGTGGCACTGGGCCATGGCCGCGGCCAGGAGGTCCTCGGGATTCCACCGGGACGCGTCGCCGCCGTTGGCGGGGCTGCTGCTGGCGGGGACCGGGTCGGGCGCTCCGGGCTTGGCGAGGTGCGAGGAGCGGCTGTAGGCGGGATCCTGGGTGCTGCCCTTCCAGCTGACGGTGACGGGGAACTTCTCGGACATCACGAGCCTCCTTGCCGACAGTCTAGCGGGATCACGAACGGGCCCGCCGGGATTCCTCGAAGCGGCGCACGGCCGCTTCGGCGCCGCCTTCCACCACCTCGCCCACCAGGTCGTAGGCGTGGCCCTTGGTGATCCGCACGGACTGGATGGTGCCGGGCACCACGTCCCCGCCCACGATGAGCACCCCGCCGTCCACCTCGGGAGCCTGCCCCCGGTGGCGGCCCTTGAAGACCATGTCGGTCTCCTCGTGGGTTCCCTCCACCAGGACCTCCAGCACCCGGCCTTCCAGGCCGCGGTTCCGCTCGCGGCAGATCTTCTGCTGGAGTTCCATGAGGATGCGCTTGCGGCTGTTCTTGGTTCGCGCGGGGACCGGGTCGCCCAGGGCGTAGGCGGAGGTGCCCTCCTCCAGGGAATAGGTGAACACGCCCACGTGCTCGAAGCGGGCCTCCTCCACGAAGCCGCGCAGCTCGGCGAAGGCCGCCTCGTCCTCCGTGGGGAAGCCCACGATGAAGTTGGACCGGATGAAGACGTCCGGGATGATGCGCCGGGCCTTGGCCAGAAGCTTGAGGAAGGTCGCGCGGCCCCCGCCCCGGGCCATGGCCCGCAGGACGCCGGCATCCCCGTGCTGCAGGGGCATGTCCAGGTACTTCGCGCAGTTGTGGGTTTCGGCGATGGCGTGGAGAAGGCCGTCGGTGAGCCGGTTGGGGTAGGCGTAGTGGATGCGGAACCAGGCCAGGCCCTCCACCTCGCCCAGGGCGCGCACGAGCTTTTCCAGGGCGTCCGGATCCCCCAGGTCCCGGCCGAAGTCGGTGGTGTCCTGGCCCACCAGGTTGATTTCCAGCACCCCGCCTTCCACCAGGCGCCGGGCCTCGGCGACCACGCTGGCGATGGTCCGGCTCCGCTGGGGCCCCCTGATGGCGGGAATGATGCAGAAGGCGCAGCTGTGGTCGCAGCCTTCGCTGATCTTCAGGTAGGCGCTGGCCTTGGGCGTCGTCAGGAGGCGGGGGCTGGCCTCGGTGTACAGGTAGCCGGGGTCCCGCTCGGGCTCGAAAAGCCGGTCCGAGGCGCCCAGCACCTCGGCGATGTGCTCGATGTCCCGGGTGCCCAGGCAGGCGTCGATCTCGGGCATGTCGGCCAGGAGCTGGTCCCGGTAGCGCTCCACCATGCACCCGGCCACCACCAGCTTCCGGCAGGCGCCCTCCTTCTTGTACGAGGCGGCCTGGAGGATGGCCTCGATGCTTTCCTTCTTGGCGGATTCGATGAAACCGCAGGTATTGACCACCAGGATCTCCGCCTGGGCGGGGTCGGGGGTGATGGTGAAGCCCTTCAGCCTGAGGTGGCCGAGCATCACCTCGCTGTCCACGAGGTTCTTGGGGCAGCCCAGGGACATGAAACCTACTTTGGCCATCCGGCCTCCTTGACCCTTCAGAATAACGTTATCGGTGCTATTCTCTGCATTCTGCTGAGAGTGGAAGGCCATGAAGATCATCCTGCTCGTCGAAGGGGCCCGCCGGACGGTGGAACTCACGGAAGAAGGCATCACCGTGGGCCGGGGCGAGGCTGCGACGGTGCGGATCTCCTCCAATGCGGTCAGCCGGGTGCACGCCCGCTTCTTCCTCAAGGGCGGGCAGGTCCATGTGCAGGACCTCAAGTCCATGAACGGCACAACCTTCCGGGAGGCTCCGGTGCTGGAGCCGACCCCCTTGAACCCCGGGGACACGGTCCTCCTGGGGGAGGTTCCGGTGCAGTGGCTGGACGAGGGGATGAGCGCGCCGACTCCGCCCGCGCGGGTCCTGTCCAGGCCGCACACCGAGGCCCGGATCGCCCTGGAAGACCGGGCCTTCGACACCTCCGGCAGCATCATGGTGCCCCACTCCACCCTGGAGGACCTGCTGGCCAAGCATCAGGCCGGCCAGGCTCCCGCCGAGGCGGAGGCCCTCTTCTCCCGCCTGGCCTCCATGGCGGGAAAGCTCCTGGGGGCAGCCGGCCTGGCGGAGCTGCTGGAATCCGTCATGAGCCTCATCTCCGCCCAGATCCCGTGCCAGCGGGGTTTCATCCTCCTCGCGGACCCCAGCGGAGACCTGGTGCCGGAGTTCGTCTGGGAGGAGAAGCCGGGGGTCATCACCACCCCCATAAGCCGAACCATCGCCAGGACGGCAATGACCGCCAAGGTCACCATCCTCACCACCGACGCCCGGGTCGACCCCCGGTTCTCGGCGGGGGAGAGCATCAAGATCCACGGCATCTCCTCCGCCCTGTGCGCCCCCCTCATCGTGGACACCCAGGCGCTGGGGGTGATCTACCTGGAATCCAGCCTCAACAAGGGCGGGTTCAAGCGGGAGGACGAACACCTCCTGTCGGCCATGGCCAATTTCGCCGCCGTGGGCATCCAGCGGGAGCGGGAGACCCGGTTCCGCCAGCGCCTGGAGCGCTACCACAGCCCCCAGGTGGTCAACGAAATCCTCAGGGCCGCCCAGAACCTGGACGCCCCCATCCTCCAGGCCCGGCGCTGCGAGATCTCCGTCCTCTTCGCGGACATCTCGGGCTTCACCCGCATGTCCGAGGGCATGGAGCCCCTGCAGCTGGCCACCATCCTCAACCGCTCCTTCGAGGTCATGACCGACCAGATCTTCATCCGGGGGGGGACCCTGGACAAGTACATCGGGGACGCCATCATGGCCTTCTTCGGGGCCCCGGCGCCGGACCCCGACCATGCGCTCCACGCCGTGGAGGCGGCCAAGGCCATGCAGCAGGGCCTCAAGTACATGAACGGGAACCGCCCGGCGGGCTACCCCGAACTGCGCATGCGAATCGGAATCAACAGCGGGGAGGCCTTCGCGGGGGACATCGGCTGCGAGAAGCGCATGGACTACACCGTCATGGGCTCCACCGTGAATCTGGCCTCCCGCCTGGAGAGCAGCGTGGCCGGCCCCGGGCAGATCGCCATCGGCCCCCGAACAGCCGAAATATTGCAATCTAAAGACTTAATACAACTCGGTCCCGTCTCGCTCAAGAACATCGAACAGGAGGTCCGGCCCTTCCTGGTGCCCTGGGAATGAGCGCAGGCGCCGCGGCCTTGGACGTACCCCCCATCCCCATGTTGAAATGAACTGTCCAGACTCAAATTCAAGCCGGGAGTCCGCGCCTCCGATCACCCTGCACAGGAAGGTCCCCATGTCCTCCGAACGCCGAAACTACCGAAGGATCCCAGGTGGCGCCACCGTTGGCTTCCAGGAGCTGTCCTTCGCCCGGGAGCCGGAGCCCGCCACCAGCGTCTACGGCGACATCTCCGGCGGCGGCCTCCTGCTGAACTCCCCCCGGGAACTCCCCCTGGAGACCCTCCTGAAGCTGGAGATCCGGGTGCCCGGCTGGGGGCGGCACCAGAACCACTTCGGCCCCGCGGCCGAGGCAGACCTGCGGCCCCTGGTGGCCGTGGGCAAGGTGGTCCGGGTCGAACACCTGGAAAGCGGTGAATATGAACTTGGGGTAAAATTCCTCAATGTTTATCCGGATGACCAGGCGGCCCTCATGAAATTCATCGATGCCGCAGCAATGGCTGAAGAGAAGTAGGATATTGACCTAAAAGGAGCTCCCTTGAAGATCCTAATCGTGGACGACTCTTCGACGATGCGCCGCATCATCATCAACACCCTTTCCCGCATCGGATACACCGACGTGGTGGAAGGGGAGCACGGCAAGGCGGGCCTGGAAAAGCTCGCCCAGGGCGGTGTCGAGATGATCATCACCGACTGGAACATGCCGGAGATGGACGGCCTGGAATTCGTGCAGACCGTGCGCGGCCAGAACACCACCATCCCCATCCTCATGGTCACCACCAACGCCGCCAAGGAGGACATCGTCCAGGCCCTCCAGGCCGGGGTGAACAACTACGTGGTCAAGCCCTTCACGCCCGAGACGCTCAAGGAAAAGATCGAGTCCCTGCTCGGCTAGACCTCCCAGAACCACCCCCGAGGGGAGGCACCATGGATCAATCCGAAATCGACGCCCTCATGAAGAACGCGCCGGGCAAGCCCGGCAAGGCCGGGAAGGCGCCCGCGCCCGCCAAGGCGCCGGCGGGCCCGGCCCCGGACGCCCAGGGGCACGTGATCTCCGAACTGGACGCCGTCACCGCCGTCACGGAACGCGAGACGAACAAGGTCATGGACCAGCTGGACCTCATCAGCACCCTGGTGGGCCAGCAGCAGGCCCTGATCACGGGCCTCATGGCCCATCCCTCCGCCCAGGACGCCTCGGTGCAGGAGGCCGTCCGCCAGATCATGGCCGCGGGCAAGGACATCCAGGACAAGGTCTACGAGGCCATGGACCTCATGCAGTTCCAGGACATCACTCGCCAGAAGCTCGAGCGGATCGTCCATCACCTGCGCCAGATCCACGACTACATCGTGGACCTCCTCGGCACGGGCCTGAAGAGCGAAGGCGAGCGGGCCTCCATCAGCCGCACCATCGCCACCACCGGCACCACCCCGGACGAGAAGAAGACCCACGCGGACTCGGTGGTCGAGGAATTCAAACGAAGCCAGACCAAGGAATGATCCATGGCAACAGCTGAAGTCCAGGCCAGGCAGGCCCACGAGTTCGTACCCTCCGGCCAGTTGGTGACCTTCACCCTGGACGGCGTGGAGTTCGGTCTGGACATCGACCGGGTCCAGGAGATCACCCCCCGAACCGACATCACGCCCGTGCCGGGCGCGCCCAGCTTCGTCCTGGGCGTCGTGAACCTGCGCGGCATGATCATCCCGGTGCTGGACAGCCGGCTGCGCTTCCACCTGCCTCCCAAGCCCCCCACGGACAAGACCCGCATCATCATCCTGGGGCTGGCCGGCCAGCCCACGGGGCTGATGGTCGATTCCGTGGCCGAGGTGGTCAAGCTCGACGACTTCACCCTGCGGGACACGCCGCCCCTGGTGGCCGGGGTGCGCAGCGAGTACCTGGCCGGCATGGTCACCACCGGCGACCGCCTCATCACCCTCATCAACCTCGAGAAGATCCTGGATTCCGCGGAATTCGGCCACCGCGAGGTCCTGGCCGAGACCTCGGGCGGCGCGTCCACCTTCATGTCGCAGGAGACGGCCGCCGAGCTCATCGAGGACGAGCTTCCCTTCGTCACCTTCACCCTGGGCCGGGAATCCTTCGGCATCGACCTCAAGCTGGTGGAGGAGATCATCGAGATCCCCACCATCACCAAGGTTCCCGACGCGCCCCCCTACGTGCTGGGCGTCATCTGCCTGCGGGACCAGGTGCTCCCGCTCCTGGACTTCATCCAGCTCCTCCAGGTCGAGCCCGCCGAGAACCCCACCGCCGGGGACATGGTCATCCTCCTGAGCTTCGGCGCGGCCAAGCTGGGCATCGTGGTGGACGGCATCCAGGAGATCATCCGCATCAAGGAGGAGGAGATCCTCCCGCCTCCCCAGACCCTCAGCGAGCGCGAAAGCCGCGACCTGGAGGGCGTGGTGGTGCGTTCGGACCGCATGGTGAGCCTGCTCAAGGTGCTGGACATCATCACCGGCGAGGACCAGGCCAAGATCGCCGCCATGAGCACCAGCCTCATCCAGGAAACGAAGGAGGAGCACGCCGACAGCTTCGAGCTGCCCCTGGTCGTCTTCCGCCTGGGCCCCGAAGCCTACTCCCTGCGCCTCCACGAGGTGAGGGAGATCATCATGGTCAGCAACATCACCCCCGTGCCCCGGGCGCCCTCCTTCATCGAAGGCGTCCTGAACCTCCGGGGCGAGGTGATGCCGGTCATCGACCTGCGGGAGCGGTTCGGACTGGAGCGCCAGGCCGCCACCAACCTGTCCCGCATCGTCATCACTCCCATCGGCGGCGTGTCCACGGGGCTGGTGGTGGATTCCGTGGACGAGGTGAAATCCGTCGACCAGAGGCGCCTGGAGGAGCCCCCCAGGGTGACCGCCGTGGGCGCCAACGCGTTCATCGAGAAGGTGGCCCGCACGGACCAGGGCGTGGTGTTCCTGCTCAACGTCCAACGCCTGCTCACCGACGTGGAGGGCCAGCAGCTCCAGGTCTTCCAGGGAAAGAAAAAGGGCTGAAACATGAGCGAATTCTCCCTGGACGACCCCAGCTTCTACGAAGACTTCCTCGTGGAGGCCGGCGAGCATTTCGAACTCATCGAGCAGAACTTCCTTACCCTCGAGGAGGCCCCGGGCGACCTGGAGATCCTCAACGCCATCTTCCGCTCCGTGCACACCATCAAGGGGGCC
>DBMS01000294.1:59084-59227 GCA_002297665.1 Holophagaceae bacterium UBA692
TGGACGACCTGCGCAAGGGCCGCATGAAGGTGAACCCCGAGGTGATGGAGGTGCTCTTCGAGACAGAGGACACCCTCAAGGTGCTCGTGAACGACGTGGCCGTGAACCTGCGCAAGCAGGGCGCCCCCGCCGACCCCGACACC
>DBMS01000072.1 GCA_002297665.1 Holophagaceae bacterium UBA692
ATCCCCAGGCCCCCCGGGGCCAGCTGCGCGAGGTGGGCCGCCGGGTGGGCTCCGTCGGGCCCCACCGTGAGCCGGAAGGCGGCCCCGGCGCCCGCGAGGTGGAGCCGCGCCACCTCCCTCCCCACCCCGGGGAGGTCCCGGACGGCCTCGAGGCGGGCAAGCCCCTCCCTCAGGGGCGCCAGCCCCGCGCGGGCGATGGCGGCCGTGTCCATGCCCGACGCGAAGAAGTCGCCCACCTGCCGGGGGACGGTGCCCTCGGGGGCCCGGGACGCGGCGGCGTCCTCCAGCACCTCGCGGAGCACCGATCCGGCGCGCTCGGCCACCTCGTCGAAGGCGCTCATGGAAAGGCGGTCCGCCGGAACGCGCTCCGTCCGCAGCCGGCCGCCGTTGGCGTACCGGTAGAAGTCCGCGCACGGCGGCGTCGAGGGGTCGAGATCGGCGGTGCGGACCCCGTGGACCTGCGCGCCCAGCACGCCGGCCACGAGGCCGGGAAGAAGGTACCGTGCCGCGCGATTCAAGGATCACCTCACGTATCATGATGGTGGCGGCCTTCCGGGCCTGTCAATGCGGGGAGCGACGATGAGGATCCACCTGTCCCGGTTCGTGTGCATGGACGTGGAATCCAACCTCGTCCGCATGGAGGAGGAGGCGGACCGCGCCGCCTCCGGCGGCGCCGACCTGGTCGTGTTTCCCGAGGGCTTCCTCCACGGCTACCGGCGCACCCTGGATCCCGTCCTGGCCCGCGGTCGGTTCCGGCGGATCTCGGGGGACCACCCCCGCACGGGATTCGTCTTCGGATCGATCACCGAGGAACGGCGCAACCGCCTGACCTTCTGGGAAGGCGGGGCCGAGCGGGCCCGCTACGACAAGGTCCACCTCTTCCGCCCCAACGGCGAGGACGGGATCTGGGAACCCGGCGACCGCTACGTGGCGGTGCGTTTCCGCGACTGGACCCTGGGCCTGCTCAACTGCAACGACCTGCGCTTTCCCGAGCAGGCCCGGGCCCTGCGCCTGGGCGCGCGGTGCGACGCGCTGGTGGTCCCGGCGTGGTGGCCCTGGCGGCGGGACCACGTGTGGAGCGCCCTCCTGCAGGCCCGGGCCATCGAGAACGGCGTGTTCACGGTGGGATGCTGCGTGAGCGCCTCGGAACACCCCCTGGAGGCCTTCGCGGGCGCCGGCAACCACGTGTTCGATCCCCTGGGCGACCCGGTGCGCACGCCGGACGACCACACCTACCTGCTGGACGCCAAGGTGCGGGACGCGGTCCTGGTGGACCCCCTGGATACGTTCGTGGAAATCGGAAGGGTGGAATTGATCTAGGCGTGCGCCGCGGCGGGGAAGAGGAGCCGGAAGCGGGTGCCCGCGCCCAGGGACGAACTCACCTCCACCCGTCCCTGGACGCGGTCCAGAAGGGCCTTCACCGAAGCCAGGCCCAGGCCCGTGGCGGTGCCGGGGTCCTTGGTGGTGAAGAAGGGTTCGAACATCCGGGCGCGGTTCTCCTCGGGAATGCCCACGCCGGTGTCCTCCACGTCCAGGTACGTCTCGCCGGTGAGGCTCTCCTTGCCCACCGCCACCCGGATCGTCCCGCCCGCGGGCATGGCGTCCCGGGCGTTGGCCACCAGGTTCAGCAGGATCTGCTTGAGGTCCTCGGTGTGGATGCGCACGGGAGCGGGCTCGCGCCCGGGCTGCAGGAGCAGGTGGACGTCGCCGGGGACCAGGAGCCTGAGGATGCCTTCCAGGGCCCCCAGCTCGCGGCGCAGGTCCCGCACCTCCCCCTCCTCCTGCAGCTTGCGGGAGAAGTCCATCACCCGCGAGGAAAGAACCGCCGAGCGTTCCACGGCCTCGATGATGGCCTCCACGGCGAACCCGGAGACCTTCATCCGCCGCTCCAGTTCCATCCGCAGCACCTCGGCCGCCGACAGGATGGAGCCCAGGCCCTTGTTCAGGTCGTGCACGAGCCCGGCGCCCAGCACCACCACCGCGTTCAGGCGCTCGTTGAGCAGCACCACGTCCTGCATGCGCTCCAGTTCGAGGGTGCGGCTGCGCACCCGCGCCTCCATCTCCCGGTGGGAGGCCGCCAGGTGCTCCTGCAGGAGGAGCTGGCGCAGCACCAGCGCCGTGGTCATGAGCAGGAAGACCAGAAGCACCGCCGGTCCCGGGGGCCGTCCCCGGAGGGTGGTCACGATGACCAGGGAGGTGACGGCCAGGAACGGGACGTGCAGCAGCAGGCCGGTGAGGCGGCTCCCCTGCCCCGCGTCCGCGGCGGGGACCTCGGCGGGCCGGCGCGTGTAGGCGGCCATGAAGAGCGCGCCCGTAATGAGGGGCGTGAGCGCGAACCAGGGCGACCTTGCGACCACGTCGAGGCGCGCGACGGAATGCGACAGGAAGGCGCCCTGCAGGAAAAGCAGGCAGCTGTTGAGCAGGAGCCACCCCAGCGGACCCCTCAGGCGGCGGGGATCCCCGGCCACCAGGAAGGACGCGATGCCTCCCGCCAGCACCAGCCGCGAACAGAGCGTGATCACGAACGTGCGAAGCGGTGAACCGCCCCCCGCCGCGGGGCCCCACGCGCCCCCGATCCAGGGCAGCAGAAGGAGCGACAGGCAGAACACGAGGCTGCCCAGGATGGGGAGTTCGGGGTGGCCGTGGCGTCCCCGCCAGGGCCAGCTCCACACCGCCAGCCCCAGGATGGCGGACGAAAGAGGCGTGGCCGCGAACGCCGCGGCCCGCAGGTACGCGCCGGCCCCGGGAGCCAGGGGCAGGCTCAGCCACAGGGCGTTGCCCAGCCAGGACACCGCCACCCCCGCCGCGAAGAGCCGCCATCCGGTCCGCTCCTCCGGGAGGTCCCGGGCCTTGGCCAGCGCCAGGGCGATGGTCGCGACGTTGAAGGACAGCACCAGCGCCGAATGCACAAGGTAGGGGCCCTTTCCCGGAAGGGCCGGGATGAGCGCCAGGAACCCGAGCCCGCACCCCCCCAGGAGCGTGTAAAGCGCACCCGGTGACAGTATGTATGAAACATTACCCATGGCGTCCCGACCCACGCAGCCCCTCCTTTATCGACCCGGGCTCCGAAAAACTCAACATCTTTCTGATGGTTAACATTCAAAATGAATACCTTTAGCCAATTATCATACTGATTTAATATGTTATTTCATTAATGACGCGAATTGCACCGTCCCCGGGCCCTCCCCGGGATCAAGACCGAACACTTGGTTTGCGATCCCCGATCATCATTCATTCGCATGGTTGCCCCCCGGGGCCGCATCGACGCCCAGGCCGCGGAATTCCCCATCCCGCCCCTGCCGGCGCGACCCGGGATTCATGAAAACGCCATTCCACCTTCGCAAGCCCCGGGCCGGGCAGGATCCATGCGAACCCCTCAATCCACGTTCAGCCGGTAACCCACGCTGGGCTCCGTGAGCAGGTAGCGCGGCCGGGTCGGGTCGGGTTCGATCTTGCGGCGGAGGGTGCCCATGTAGATGCGCAGGTAGTGCGTCTGGCCTTCGCCCGTGGGGCCCCACACGTCGTTGAGGAGCTGGGCGTGGGTCACCACCTTCCCGGCCCTGCGCGCCAGGGCTTCCAGGAGCCGGTATTCCAGGGGGGTGAGCTTGACGGGCACCGTGTCCATGGCCACCTCGCGCTTCTCAAGGTCCAGGCAAAGGGAGCCGAAGGTCAGGACCGGCGTCTCCCGCCCGGGCAGGACCGCATGGCGCAGGGCCACGCGGATGCGCGCCAGCAGCTCGGCGGCGCCGAAGGGCTTGGTGAGGTAGTCGTCCGCGCCCAGGTCCAGGGCGCCGACCTTGTCCTTCTCCTGGTGGCGCGCCGAGATGACGAGGATCGGCTTCCGGCTCCAGTCGCGCAGGTCCCGGAGCACCTCCAGGCCGTCCCGGTCGGGCAGCCCCAGGTCCAGAAGGATGATGTCCGGGTTGTAGCTGCGGGCCAGGGCGAGGCCTTCCGCCCCGGTGGAGGCCACGTCCACCTGGTAGCCCTGGGTGGAAAGGGTCGGCACCAGAAAGCGCCGCAGGGGCGCCTCGTCCTCGATGATCAGGATCAGGGGGTTCGTCACGGGACGGGCTCCGGCGGCACGGGTTCGGGTTCGGACAGGAGGGGGGGAGGGGCGTCCTGGGGAAGGCTGATGCGGAACCGGGCCCCGCCGCCCTCGCGGTCCTCCACCCAGATGCTTCCTCCGTGGGCCTTCACGATGGCCTCGCAGATGGCCAGCCCAAGGCCCGCGCCGCCGTCCCGGAGCTGGCCGGGCATGCGGAAGAACTTCTCGAAGACCCGCGCGTGGAATCCGGCCCGGACGCCGGGGCCCCGATCCGACACCGCCAGTTCCATGGAATCCGGCTCCGCCCACGCCTCCAGCAGCACCTCGCCGTCCCCGGCGTGGTGCCGCGCGTTGACGAGGAGGTTCTCGAGCACCTGCTCCATCAGGCCCCCGTCCAGCGGCACGGGGGGCAGGTCATCGGGCATGAGGACCCGCACGGGCACCGGCCCCTGGCGCTCCAGGCGCACCAGGGTCGAACCCACCACCTCGTCCAGCGGCTGCCACTCCTTGCGCACGCGGATGATCCCGCTCTCCAGCCGCGTGAGGTCCAGCACGTTCCCCAGGAGGCGCGTGAGCCGCTCGCTCTCCTCCCGGATCATCACGATCAGGTCGCGGCGCGAGGCCTCGGGAAGGGCTCCTTCGGGCAGCAGCAGGCTCGTGGCCGCGCCCTGGATGGCCGCCAGCGGCGTTCTCAGGTCGTGGGAGACCGCCCCCAGGAGCGTGCTGCGCATGCGCTCGGTCTCGTTCTCGATCCGGACCCGATGGGCGGTCTCCATGGCCCGGATCCGCTCCAGCGCAAGGGAGCCCTGCACCGCGAACGCCTGGAGGAGGCCCCAGCGCTCCTGGGGCACGCGGCCGCCGGAGGCCGGGCGGATCTGGAGAAGCCCCGCCGTGCCGCCCGTTCCCGCGAGGGGGACGAAGGAGCACGGCGCCTCGAAAAAGGGCTCAAGGGGATCCTCGCGCGAAGCGCCCGCGCCGGATTCCGGCAGGAGCTCCGAAGGAGGCGCGCAGGGCGGGGCGCCGTCGCCTCCCGGCAGCCGGTCCCACGCATCCCCCTCCGCCGGAAGCAGCACCCACGCCTCGGCCTGGAAGGCGCTTCCCAGCCGCCGGACCAGGACCTCGGCCACGTCCCGGGCGGTGGCGCACCGGGCCAGGCCCCGCCCCAGGAGCATGAGCAGCACCGTCTCGGCCTCCCGGCGCCGGCCCAGGCGGGTCTCCTGCCGCAATTGCCCCACCAGGTCCACCAGGCCCTGGGCGCCCAGCACCGCGGCGGCGAAGGCCACGGAGCGGGGCCAGGCGGAGGCCGGTTCGCCCAGGAAAGGCCGGTGGAGGAGGACACCGTGCAGGGCGAAGGAGGCCAGGGTGGCCGCCGCCGCCACCGGCCGGCCCCAGCGGTGCAGGATGAAGGCCAGCGCAAGGGCGAAGACCGCCGGCAGGGCGGCGAAGCCCAGCACCTGGGCCAGCGCGGCGGCGAAGAGCCCGGCCATCGCGAGGATCACGGTCACCGCCGCGGCGATGCCCGCCAGGTCCCCCAGGTTCCTCCAGGCCAATGCCGCCGGCGGCGCGGAATCCAGCGGGATCGGCAGGATGCGCACGTCCAGGTGGCGCCCGAGCATCTCCTTGACGCGGGAACTCTCCAGCCGGTCCCACGGTCCCCGGGCCCGGGTGACCCCCATGACGATGAGCGACGGTGCGCGCTTCCGGGCCAGCGCGAGCAGTCCCGCCACCACCGTGGGCCCTTTCAGCCAGAGGGCCTCGGCGCCCAGTTCCTGGGCCTCCTGCAGCCAGACCCGGGCCAGGTCGGCCTCTTCGGGGGTTTCCCAGCCCGGCGCGTCCACGTGGGCCACCACCCAGGGCAGGCCCCGCTCCCGCGCCACGCGGAACCCGGCGTGCACCAGCCGGAGGCTGCGCGCGTCCGAGCCCAGGGCCACCACGATGGGGCCGGGGGCGGGGCTGGAATCCAAGGTCAAGGGAAGTCTCTCCTGGGCGGCGGGTCAGCCCATGATGTCACAGGGGCCCGGCCGTCCCGCGCCGGGGTGGGCGCCGAAAGGAGGGCCTGGCGGATAAATTTCCACTTACGCAAGCCGGATGCCCGTGCGCCGATGAAATGAACAGGGACCTTGTGATTTTCCTCACAGCCACGGGGCACACGTAAGTCCCGGAGGCGCTTTTTTACGCAATCTTTATACCCGAGAAGCCGGTCTTCATATCACCGTCTTTATGTCCTCATTTCAACCGCAGGGACGGCCCCTGCCCTCGGGGAGCGCGCGCGGCGCGCCCCCGGCGGTGCCGTGCCCGGGCCAACCCTATCCCATCCACGCTCCCCAGGAGGTCACGTGCTACCTCAAATCAACACTGGCAACACAGGATTCATGATCCTTTGCGCCAGCCTCGTCATGCTCATGACGCCAGGCCTGGCCTTCTTCTACGGCGGCCTCTGCGGCCGCAAGAACGTGCTCGGCATCATGATCCAGAGCTTCGTCTCCATGGGCTGGACCACGGTGCTGTGGTTCACCTTCGGCTACTCCATGTGCTTCGGCCCCACCGTGCACGGCATCATCGGCAACCCCTTCACCCACGCGTTCCTGAAGGGCATCACCCTCCACAGCCTCTACCAGGGCAACGCGGCCCTGGGCATTCCCACCTTCGTCCACGTGGCCTACCAGATGATGTTCGCCATCATCACGCCCGCGCTCATCACCGGCGCCTTCGCCAACCGCGTGACCTTCAAGGCCTACATGTGGTTCCTCACGGCCTGGCTGATCTTCGTGTACTTCCCCTTCTGCCACATGGTCTGGCATCCCGACGGCATCCTGGCCCAGTGGGGCGTCCTGGACTACGCCGGCGGCAACGTCGTGCACAACACCGCCGGCATCGCGGCCCTGGCCTCGGTCCTCTACGTGGGCCGGCGCAAGGTCGTCGACAGCATCCCCCACAGCATCCCCCTCGTGGCCCTGGGCACCGGCCTCCTGTGGTTCGGCTGGTACGGCTTCAACGCCGGC
>DBMS01000052.1:0-2471 GCA_002297665.1 Holophagaceae bacterium UBA692
GCGCCACCGTGCCCCGCTGCGGCTGGGGCCACTAGGATGATCTCCGGCGTCGGCCTGGGCTTGCGCCCGCCCCACCTGGAGGAGGTGGCCCGCAAGGACCCCGGGGTCCCCTTCTGGGAGATCGCCCCGGAGAACGTCATCGGGGACGGCGGAAGGCTGGCCGCCCTCACGCGTGCCATCCTCGCCCGGGATCCCGTGGTCTCCCACGGCCTCAGCCTCTCGGTGGGCGGGTTCGACCCCTTCGACGACGCCTACCTCGCCGACCTGGCGGCTTTCCTCATCGAGACGGGAAGCCCCTGGCACTCCGAGCACCTGTGCTTCACCTCGGTGGACGGGGCCACCACCCACGAGCTCCTGCCCATGCCCTTCACCCGGGCCTCGGCGCGCCACGCCGCGGCCCGGGTGCGCGAGCTCAAGCCGCGGCTTCCGGTGCCGTTCCTCCTGGAGAACGTCACCTACTACGCCGAACTGGGCGAATCGGAGATGGACGAGGCGGCCTACATCACCGAAGTGCTCGAGGGCGGCGACGCGGGCTGGCTCCTGGACATCAACAACGTCTACGTGAACTCCCTGAATTTCGGCTTCGATCCCTACGCCTGGTTCGAGGGGATGCCCCTCCACCGGGTCGCCCAGATCCACATCGCCGGCCACGAGCGCTACGGGGACCTGGTGGTGGACACCCACGGGGCCCCGGTGGCCGGCCCCGTGGTGGACCTCATGCGCTTCGTGCTTCCCCGCATCGGCCGGCCCGTGCCCGTGCTGCTGGAACGGGACAACGGCATCCCGCCCCTGGACGAGCTCCTCGCCGAGCGCGCCGCGCTCCAGGAAGTCTACGACCAGGCCCTGGCCGCCCATGCGTGACGCCGTCCTGGCCCTGCAGCGCACCCTGGCCGCCCTGGCCCTGGACCCGGACGCCGCCGCCTTCGAGGCCGACCCCGGCGCCTTCGCCGCGGCCCGGGGCCTGCCGGAAGGGGACCAGGCCGCCTTCCGGCGCCACCGCGACCGGCTCCTCCACTACCGGAACGCGGTTCGGGACGACATCTGGGAACCCATCGACCTGGACTTCCCCCTCACCCGGACGCTCCTGGAGGAGGCCGGCGCCTGGGAGCCGTGCCGCGCCGCCTTCCTGGCCACGCGCATCTTCCGCAGCCCCTTCTACCGGGACATCGCCCCCACGTTCCTGGGCTGGCTGGCCACCTCGGGCTGGGGCCGGGACCGTTGGCCCTTCCTCCTGGAACTGGCCCACTTCGAGCTGGTGCGCGAACTCGTGGAGCACCTCCCGGACGAGCCCGCCCCCGCGGGCCTCCGGGACGAGCCCCGGCCCGGGGACCGGCTCGTGCTCGCGCCCTCCACCCAGGTGCTGGCCTACTCGTACCGGGTGCACGAGGCCACCTGGGAGGCCCCCGCGCCCGCCCCGGGGGCCTGCCATCTCCTGGCCAGCCGGGACGCGGAAGGCTACGTGCGGTGGCGGGAGCTGACGGGGGCCACGGCCTGCCTCCTGGTGCGGGCCCAGGCCGCCCCCGTGGCCGTGGCCGCGCGGGAGCTGGGCCTGGACCTGGAGGTGGCCGCGGCCTTCCTGGCCTCCCTGGGGGAGGCCGTGGCCGGGTTCAGCCCTCTTCCTCCTCCTCGGCGCCCTTGGCCATCGGGCGCATGAGGGGGAACAGGAGCACGTCGCGGATGCTGGAGCTGTCGGTCATGAGCATGACCAGCCGGTCCATGCCCACGCCCAGGCCGCCGCAGGGGGGGAACCCGTGCTCCAGCGCCTCGATGAAGTCGTCGTCCAGGAGCATGGCCTCGTCGTTGCCCGCCTCGCGCTCGGCGAGCTGGGCCTGGAAGCGCTCCAGCTGGACGACGGGGTCGTTGAGCTCCGAGTAGGCGTTCGCCAGTTCCATGCCCCCGATGAAGAGCTCGAAGCGGTCCACGAACTGCGCGTCGCCCGGGAGGTTCTTGGTGAGCGGGCTGAGCTCCACGGGGTAGTCCGTGATGAAGGTGGGCTGGATGAGCTCCTTCTCGGCGTGGTGCTCGAAGAGCGCGCCCAGCAGGGCGCCCGGGGTCTGCTTCTCGGCGTCCTCCACGCGGGCTTCCCTGGCCAGGCGCAGGATCTGGGCGGGGTCTTCCAGGAGGGCCCGGTCGAAGCCGCCGAAGTGGGCGGTGGCGTCCTTGAGGGTCATGCGGCGGAAGGGCGTCTGGTAGCTGATCAGGCGCGGGTTGCCCTCGGCGTCCACGCCGAAGGGGCGCTCCACGGCGCCCAGGTGCCTGGCCACGGTCTCGAACAGGTTCTCGGTGAGCACCATCACGTCCCGCAGGTCCTCGCCCGCCGCGTAGCTCTCCATCATGGTGAACTCGGGGTTGTGGCGCATGGACACGCCCTCGTTGCGGAAGCTCCGGTTGATCTCGAACACCCGCTCGAAGCCGCCGACGATCAGGCGCTTGAGGTAGAGCTCGGGGGCGATGCGCAGGTAGAGGGGGAT
>DBMS01000052.1:2478-9489 GCA_002297665.1 Holophagaceae bacterium UBA692
GGCTGCATCATGGGGGTCTCCACCTCCAGGAACCGCTGGCCCTCCATGTAGCTCCGCACCTTGGCGATGATCCGGCTGCGGGTCTGGAAGGTGAGGAGCACGTCGGGGTTGGCCACCAGGTCCAGGTAGCGCCGGCGGTAGCGCACTTCCTTGTCCTGCAGCCCGTGCCACTTCTCGGGCAGCGGCTTGTGGGCCTTGGTGAGGAACTGGATCCGCTGGCCGCGCACGGAGAGCTCGCCCATCCGCGTGCGCATGACCGGACCGGTGACGGAGATGAAGTCGCCCAGGTCCAGCAGCTTGACCACCTCCCAGCCGGGCTCGGCCAGGTCGTTCATGCGGAAGTACACCTGGAGCTTCACGCCCATCTCGGTGATGGTGGCGAACACGCTCTTGCCCATCTCACGGATGGCGATCACCCGGCCCATGACGCTGACGACCTTGCCCAGGGCCTCCAGTTCCTCGCTGGTGGTCTTGGCCCCCTCCCGGTCGTGGGCCTCCAGGAGCTCCCCGATGCCGTGGGTGCGCTCGGCCTTGCGGGGCCACACGTCCAGCCCCAGGGCCTTGAGCTTTTCCAGCTTCTCGATTCGGACTTGGCGGTACTGGCTCAGCTGCATGCGGTCTCCATTCCTTCCGGGCAAAGAACCAGTTTATCGCGGGCCGGGCCCTTTTCAGCCCTCCATTGGCACCAGGAGCACCACCCCCAGGCTGGCCCCGCCCAGGCAGATGGCCGTGAAGGTCCGCCCCCGCAGGGTCAGAGTGCCGGGGCCCGCGGGACGGTGGTCGGGCCCGGGGGCGGGAATCCCCCTCCAGGCCGCCTCCAGCGACGGATCCCCCCCGAAGACCGGTTCGCCGGGTTCGGGCAGGCCCTGCCGGGACCAGCCGGGGGTGGCCTCCATCACCAGGCCCGACACCCGGTCCGCGAAGGCCGCGGGCGCCGCCAGGCCCCGGAAGGCCTCCCGGTACCGCTCCAGGGCGCGCCGGGCGTCCAGGTCCCGGGCCTCCAGTTCGTCCTCCAGGCGGATCTTGGCCCGCCAGTAGCGGTGGGCCAGCACCGTGGCCAGGAAGAGGGCGGCCACCAGGAGGAGGACGCCGCCGTCCACCTTGTGGGGCCAGGGGGGCAGCAGGATGAGAAACGCCATGGGGGCCTCGGGGTCAAGCCCCCAGTATAGTCCGTCTCCTTTCGCCGCCCCGCCGCGGGGACCCGTGCCAAGATACGTCCGGGAGGCGGCCGTGAAGGACACCCTCTACCTGATCCTCGTCGTCATCGCCTTCTTCGGGCTCGTGCTCCACGCCATCCACCGGGAGGAACGGCGCAAGGACGACCGGCGGAAGCAGGACCTCCCCGTGGCCGTGGAGCGCCGCAAGGGCGACCGGCGCGGCAACTCCGTCCTCGCCTACCTCGCCTGGGGCCTGCGCACGTGGCGGGGCAGGCTCACCCGAGGGCGGCCCTGAACAGGACGATGGCCGCGGCGATCACCAGCAGCGCGCCCATGGCCTTGATGAACCATTCCACCGTGGCGGGGCTCCACCGGCCCTTGAACCTGCGCACCAGCCAGAGCAGCGTGGAAAACCAGGCCACGATGCCCAGGAACACCGACAGGGCGAAGGGCACCGCCCGTTCCGGGGAGAGCGCGACCAGGCCCGTCGTGTGGAGGGCCGCCAGGGCGGCGGTCCAGGTGACCAGCAGCGTGGGGTTCAGCGCGGTGAGGAGAAAGCCCCCCAGGAGGCTGCGCTTGGTGCCCTTCCGCCTTTCGGGCTGGCCCGGGGGGGGCCCCGGCTTGGGCTTGTGAAGCAGCAGGACGATGCCCAGGGCCAGGCACAGCACCGCGCCCACGATCCGGCTCGCGGGCAGGACGTGGGGGAAGCGGTCCAGCACCGTGCTTAGGCCCCAGAAGGCCGCCAGGGAATAGACGCCCTCCGCCGCGGCCCCGCCGATGGCCACGCAGCGCGCATGGCGCGCGTCGTGGTTGAGCCCCAGCCGGAGCACCAGCAGGGCGATGGGCCCCGCCACCGGCATGGAGCCGATGAATCCGAAGGCGAAACCGGCGAGGATGGCGACCACCATGGGAAAAATATACCGTGTACGGGTCCTACCGGTAGTCCACGTCGTCCGGCAACTCGTTCGAGTCCGCGTCGCCCGCCCAGGGGAAGTGCTCGGCCAGGCGCTCCCCCACCAGGCGGATGGCGTCCACCAGCCCTTCGGTGAAGGCGCCCCGGGCGAACCGCGTGGCCATGCACGCGGCCACGTCGTCCCAGAAGGCCTGGCCGACCCGGGCATGGATGCCGGCGTCCCCCAGCACGACGAAACGCCGGCGGCTGGGCACCACGAAGATGAGCACGCCGTTGCGGTCGGCGGTGGCCGCCATGTGGAGCCGGTCGAAGGCCCTGGCGGCGGCCTTTTCCGCATCGCCCCAGAAGAACCGGGACACCGACACCCGGATCTCGCCGGAGGAGGCGCGCTCCGCCTCCCGGATGGCCTCGATCACCTTTCCGGCGTCCACGCACTGCCTCAGGCGCCTGCGGCTCATGCCCCACATGACGGACCTCCGCGTTTCACCATGACCCCGACGCCCCACCGCCGCCGGAGCGCCCCCCTCCGCCGGAGAACCCTCCGCCTCCGCCCCCCCCGCCGCCCCTGCCCGAGGTGAGGATGTCCAGCAGCAGGTAGATGGCCATGGAAGGGTGGGTGACCAGCAGCGCCAGGAAGCCCAGCGCCAGCAGGCCGATGATGATCTTCGTCCCCAGGCCCAGCGAGGCGAAGTCGAAAGAGCCCCCCGGGGGCCGCCGGGCCTTGGCCGCGGAGGCGTCGCCCCCCGCCACCTTGAGGATGCGGTCCACCCCCTCCGTGAGCGCCCTGTCCGGGTCGCCGGCCTTCAATGCGGGGATGATGCTCTCCTGGATGATGCGGAAGGCCACCGCGTCGGGCATCTGCCCTTCCAGCCCGTAGCCCACCTCCATGCGCACCTTGCGGTCGGCCACCAGCACGAACAGCACGAGGCCGTCGTCCAGGCCCTTGCGGCCCACCTTCCAGGCCGCGAAGGCCTTGACGGTCCAGTCCTCCAGGGGGTCCCCGCCGGTGGTGTCGCCGATCCACACCAGCACCTGGTGGCCCGTGCCCCGCTCGTAGGCTTCCAGCCGCCGGTCCAGGGCGCCGCGCGCCGCCGGCGAAAGGAGGCCGGGGCCGTCGGTCACCCACCGGGTGGGGGCCTGCGGCGGCGCGGCCCCGAGGATCCCCGCCAGGAGGCAGAGCAGGACCAGGAGCCTCCGCATGGGAACTAGAAGGCGACCTTGGGCGCCGTCTCGGAGCCGGCCTGGGCCTTGAAGTAGGCCCGGTCACGGAACCGGTCGCCGAAGAACCCGGCGATGAGCAGGGTGGGGAAGCTGTTGCGCCGGGTGTTGAAGGCCTGGGCGGCCTGGTTGAAGCGCATGCGCTCGACCGCGATGCGGTTCTCGGTGCCCTCCAGCTGGGCCTGGAGCTCCCTGAAGTTCTGGGTGGCCTTGAGGTCGGGGTACTTCTCCACGACGACCATGAGCCGCGAGAGCGCCGAGCCCAGGCCCTCCTGGGCCTTCTGGAACGAGGCCATGGCCTCGGGGGTGGCCGGGGCCTTGCCTCCCAGGTTGATCTGGCCCACCTTCGCGCGGGCCTCGGTGACGGCCGTGAAGGTGTCCTTCTCGAAGGCGGCGGCTCCCTTCACCGTGGCCACGAGGTTGGGAACCAGGTCGGCGCGGCGCTGGTAGACGTTCTCCACCTGCCCCCACTGGGCGTCCACGCCCTGGCTCAGGCCGTTGAGCGAATTGTAGGACCCCACGGCGCCCAGCCCCAGGATCACGATGAACAGGACCAGGATTCCCCCGCACCCCAAAGCGATCTTCGCGCCCAAGCCCATGTGGCCTCCCATGAATGCCCAGCCAGCATACCCCCATTGCCCCGTTCCCGCTCCACCCGCCTCGCCCGGGAACCTACCAGCGCTCCGGAGCCCCTGGCGCCACCGGGGCCAGGGCCAGGTCGTGGAAGTCGTAGCTGAAGTCCGTGGACGGCGACACGGCCTTCATGCCCACCCGGGCCACCTTTCCGGCGGCGTCCAGGGAGAAGGTCACGTAGGCGTCCGCGTCGAGGGTGCGGTCCTTCCACCGCACCACGAAGGTGTCGTACTGCCAGTGCTCCAGCGTCCCCGTCAGGCCCGGCGTGTGGGTGAACCGCATGGACAGCTTCCCGCCGGCGGCCTCCACGAGGACGTCGCCGTACCAGGGGTCCCGGTAGCGCCCCGCGTAGCCCTCCGGGGGCAGGGAGGGCTTCGAGGCGGCGTTGCGGGCCTGGGCGGCCTTGCCGACCTCCTCGCCGGCCTTGGCCCTCTGGGCCGCCCTCACCTCCTGGTAGGCCGCCACCCAGTCCTTGGGCGGCGCCCCCAGGTAGTGGTCGAGCACCGTGTTCGTGACGGCCTTGAAGGCCGCGCCCTCCTCCTGGTTGGTGAGCACGATGACCCCCAGGTTGCGCCCCGGCACCATGCTGACCTCGGTGACCATGCCCTTGAGCCCGCCGGTGTGGGAGACCAGCAGGTGGCCCCGGTAGTTGCGCACCTCCTCGCCCATGGCGTAGGCCACGAAGTCCGACCGGCTCTCGGCGAGGGCCGCGGGGGGCTCCCGGTGGGGGATCAGGGTCAGGGGCGCGAAGAGCTCCCGGGCGCGCGCCTCGCTGAACAGCCGCTTGCCGCCGCCCAGGTCTCCCTTGGCCAGCAGCGCGCGCACCCAGCGCGTCATGTCCTCGGCGGAGGCCACGATGGCGCCGGCGGGGGCGCTGTTGTCCATGTCCTCGTGGGCCACCGGCGTGAGCCTTTCGCCGTCCATGGCGTGCGCCGCGGCCACGTCGTCCCCGGGCCGGACGTCCCGGATGCTGGTGCGGCTGGAGGCCATGCCCAGGGGCCCGAAGAACCGCTCCCGGATGAACTCGGCCCAGGGCTTGCCCGAGACGGCGCGGAGCACCTCGCCCGCCACCGTGTAGAGGATGTTGTCGTAGGCGTAGGCGCTGCGGAAGCTCGTGGCCAGGGGAACGTAGCGCAGGCGGTGCACGATCTCCGCGGAGGTGAGGTCCGACGGCGGGAAGAACATCAGGTCCCCGGCCCCCAGCCCCAGCCCGCTGCGGTGGCAGAGGAGGTCCCGGATGCGCATCTCCCGGGTGACGTACGGGTCGCTCATCTGGAAGCCCGGGAGGCGGTCCACGACCCGGTCGTCCCAGGCCAGGCGGCCTTCGTCCACCAGCATGGCCAGGGCCGCCGCCGTGAAGACCTTCGTGTTGGAGGCGATGGCGAAGCGGGTGCCCGGCGTCACGGGTGCCGGGTCGCCCAGCTTGCGCACGCCGTAGCCCTTGGCCAGGACGACCTTGCCGTCCTGGACGACCGCCACGGCGATGCCGGGCACGTTGAAGGCCGCGCGGGCGCGCTCCACGGCGCGGTCGAGGTCGGCCTGGGCGGCCAGGGGGAGGGCGAGGATCAGCGCCGGAAGGATCCGGGGGAAAGGAATGGCCATGGCGGGCTCCGAAGGCGTTTTGCCCATGGTACTACGCCCGCACCGCCCATCGCAGCTTGGCCGAAGACGACCGCGGATTGTCGTGGCGCTCCTGGAACGAGGGCCGGATGGGTTCGGGGGCCACGTCCCGGTAGACGCCGGACCTGTGGCCCTCCAGGAAGGCCTTCTTGACGCGGCGGTCCTCGCCCGAATGGAAGGTGAGGATGGCCACGCGCCCGCCGGGCTTGAGCGCCATGGGCAGGAGCGCCAGGAACTGGTCCAGCACCTTGAGCTCGTCGTTCACGGCGATGCGCAGCGCCTGGAAGGTGCGCTGGAGGCTGGCGCGCGCCTCGTCCCCGGGGAGGACGCCCCGCACCAGGCGCGCCAGCTGCGTGGTGGTGGCCACCTCCTGCCCGTGCAGGGCCGCGGCGATGGCCCCGGCGTGGGGCTCGTCGGCGTTCTCCACCAGCAGGGCCTCCAGGTCCTCCCGGGCCAAGGCCTTGAGCAGGTCCGCGGCGGACCGGCCCTTGTGGGGGTTGAGGCGCAGGTCCAGGGGGCCGTCGCTCTTGTAGGTGAAACCCCGGGCGGGGTTGTCGATCTGCATGCTGGAGACCCCCAGGTCCGCCAGGACGAAGTCCAGGCCCCCGCCTGTTTCGGGCAGGAGCGAAGGCAGGCCGGCGAAGTTCATGCGCCGCACCACCAGCTGGTCCTCCCCGAAGCCCAGGGCCCGCAGGCGGGCCTCGGTGCGGGGCAGTTCCAGCGGGTCCACGTCCACCCCGAAAAGCCGGCCCCCGGGGCTGATCCGCGCCAGAAGCTCCCGGGCGTGCCCGCCGTAGCCCAGGGTGGCGTCCAGGCCCACCTCGCCGGGCCGCGGGGCCAGGCACGCCAGGATCTCCGCCACGCAGATGGGCCGGTGCGTGCCGGCCGGCGTCTGCCCGCGGTCCATGACCTTGCGGAGCTCATCGGCGTGGAGGTCCGGATTCAGTTCCTTGTACTTCTCTTCGAACCGCCGGGGATGGGTGCCCTTGTAGCGGACGCGTCGTCTTCTCGGGGGAGGGGCCTCGGTCATCCCTTGATTCTGGACCAGGACGGGCCCTCCCGGGGAACCGCTATGATGAAGCCATGAGCCTTCCCGACCCCTGGCCCCTTTTCCAGGACCTCCGCTTCGCGGGCCAGCGCAACCACCCGCGCGGCGCCTGCTTCGTGGCCGAGGGCCGCATCCTTGTGGAGGACCTCCTGGCCTGGGGCCGGGCCGGGAAAGTGGAGGTGGTGGCCGTGCTTGCCGAGACCGCCTCGGCGGACGCCGTCCGCCCCCTGCTGCCGGAGGGCGCCGAGCTGATCGTCGCCACGCCCGCGGAGGTGGAGGCCCTTGCGGGCTTCCCCTTCCACCGGGGCCTCATGGCCGCGGCCCGGGTTCCCGATCCGCCCGGCGAGGACCGCCTGCGGGCCTGCCGGCGCCTGCTGGCGCTGCCCAGCGTCTCCGACGCCGAGAACCTGGGCCAGCTCCTG
>DBMS01000052.1:9511-12434 GCA_002297665.1 Holophagaceae bacterium UBA692
ACCCCTTCAGCCGCCGGGTGATCCGCGTGTCCATGGGCACCGCCTGGAAGCTCCCCGTCTGGCGCCGCGACGACGTATGGGAGGCCCTCGAGGACTGGAAGCCGGAGGGCGGCGAGGTGGTCGCCGCGGCCCTGGGCGGCGAGGACATCCGCGCCTGGCGCCCCGCGGCCCGCACCGCCCTGGTGCTGGGCCCCGAGGGCCCGGGCCTCTCGGAAGCGGACCTGGCCCGCTGCGGCCGCATCGTTGGCATCGCCATGGCCCCGGGCGTGGACAGCCTCAACGTCGCCGCCGCCGGCGCCATTCTCATGCACCGCATGGTGGGCCCGTGACCCTCAACGCCGGCTTCTGCTACCGGGAGCGGGTGCAGCGGGGCGGACTCACCGTCCTGGAGCACTTCGCGCGCCACCACCCCCACTCCACTCCGGACCGGTGGCGGGAGCGCATCGAGGGTGGCGAGGTGGAACTGGACGGCCACGCCGCCGATCCCGCAGCGGTCCTCGCCCCGGGCCAGGAGCTGGCCTGGCACCGCCCCCCCTGGGAGGAGCCGGAGGTGGACCTGGACATCCAGGTGGTCCACGAAGATGCCTTCCTCCTGGCCGTGGTGAAGCCCTCAGGCCTGCCCACTCTGCCCGGAGGCGGCTTCCTGGAGCACACGCTCATGGCCCTGGTGCGGGCCCGCTACCCCGGGTGCAGCCCCATGCACCGCCTGGGCCGGGGCACCTCCGGCCTCGTGCTCTTCGGCCGCACCCCCGAAGCCGGTGCGGCGCTGCAGGCCGCCTGGCGCGAGCACCGGGTGGAAAAGCGCTACCGCGCCCTGGCCGCGGGCGACCCCGCCTGGGACGAGCTGGACATCCGCACCCCCATCGGCCCCGTGCCCCACCCCTGGCTGGGGACGGTCTTCGCCGCCAGCCCCGAAGGCAAGGCCTCCCGCAGCGTCGCCCGGGTCCTGGAGCGGCGCGGGGACGCCACCCTCGTGGAGGTGGACCTCCACACCGGCCGACCCCACCAGATCCGCATCCACCTGGCCTCCGTGGGCCATCCCCTGGAGGGCGACCCCCTCTACGCCTCCGGGGGCCTTCCCCGGGAGGACCTCGTGGCGCTGCCGGGGGACCTGGGCTACCTCCTGCACGCCGAGCGCCTCGCGTTCCTGCATCCGGTCACGGGGCTGCCCATGGACCTGCGGGCCGAACCCCCCGAGCGGCTGCGCTAAGCGTGCCGGTGGGTCTTCAGCCAGTCCTGGAGGGCTTCGTCGATGCGGGTCTGCCAGCCTGCGCCTGAAACCCGGAAGGCCTCCAGGACCGCACGGGACAGGCGGATGTTGATCTGTTCCTTGGTCGGGGTTTTCTGGGGGCCCCTGACTCCCAGCTTCCTGGCCAGGGATGCAGGTAGCGCCTCCGCCGCGGGACGCGCCTTCCTGAAGTCCTCTTCGGTCCATTCCGGATTTTCGGGATCTGCCCGTTCAGGATCGATTTTTCGCCTCCGCATACTGCGCCTCCTCCCTCTTGTTCGCCTTTCGCAGGCTTATCACCCGGATCCCTTTCAAGGTCTCGGTGAAGACCAGGGCGTGCAGCCTTCCCCCCAGGAACCCCAGGGCCCGGAACCGGACCTCACCGTAGTCCCGCCGGTCGTCCACCAGGATCCAGGCGCTGGCGAACTCGAAGTCAACAGCCCGTTCGAACGACAGGCCACGGAGTTCAAGGTTCCTGATGTTCTTGTCCGGGTCGTATTCAAAGAACACGGCTTTATTGTATCCCCAAAATAGATTCCGTCAAGGCCACCCCGGGACCCGGTAGGCTGAATCCTCACGGAGGCTCCATGCCAACACCTCGCCCGATGTTCCCCCCAGGCCCATGAACCACCCCTTCCTCCCCGGCCAACGCTGGATCAGCCAGACCGAACCCGACCTGGGCCTGGGCACCGTGCGCCAGGCCACGGCCCGCACCGTCACCGTGCACTTCGGGGCCACCGGCGAGACCCGGGCGTACGCCCGGGACCACGCCCCCCTGCGCCGGGTGGAATTCCAGGCCGGGGACACCGTGCGGGACCGCCTGGACCGGGACCTCCGGGTGGAGGCCGTCGCGGAGCGGTCCGGCCTCCTGGTGTACCTGGGCGGAGGTCGGGAGCTGCCCGAGGCCGACCTGGAGGACCGCCTCGCCTTCAGCGACCCCCTGCAGCGCCTCCTGGCCGGGGCCGTGGAAGGGCCCGGGGCCTTCGACCTGCGGGCCGCCGCCCTGGGGCACCAGCACCGCAGGCGCCGGTCCCCGTCGCGCGGGTTCGCGGGGGGGCGCATCCAGCTGATCCCCCACCAGCTCCACATCGCCTCCGAGGTGACGGGGCGCCTGGCGCCGCGGGTGCTCCTGGCCGACGAGGTGGGCCTGGGCAAGACCATCGAGGCCTGCCTGATCCTGCACCGGCTGCTGCTCACGGGCCGCGCCTCGCGGGTCCTGATCCTCCTTCCGGACTCGCTTGTGCACCAGTGGTTCCTGGAGCTGTACCGGCGCTTCAACCTCTGGTTCCACATCTACGACGAGGAGCGCTGCCTGGCCCAGGAGGCCGGGGGCGCCAACCCCTTCCTGGACGACCAGCTGGTGCTGTGCGGCCTGGGCCTGCTCACGGGCAGCCCGGACCGGGCCCGGCAGGCCCGGGAGGCGGGCTGGGACCTGCTGGTGGTGGACGAGGCGCACCACCTGGAGGGTGCGTCCTACGCCGTCGTGGAGGCCCTGGGGGCCGCCGTCCCCGGGCTCCTGCTCCTCACGGCCACCCCGGAGCAGCTGGGCGTCCCGGGCCANNTTCGCCAGGCTGCGGCTCCTGGACCCGGACCGCTTCCACGACCTGGACGCCTACCTGCGCCAGGCCGCGGACTACCGCGCCATCGCCGACCTGGCCGCGGGCCTCCTGGCCCCCGGCCCCCTGCCTCCGGCCC
>DBMS01000067.1:0-9717 GCA_002297665.1 Holophagaceae bacterium UBA692
TGCGCAGGCACGCGTTCCCCGCTTCCGTATTCCCGGGGCGCCGCGGCCTGAATGGATTCCATGGCCGGGGATCGGCTCCGTCGTGCCGTAGGGCATTGGGATGGGTGGAATGGATCGCCGGGCTCGCGGCGCGGAGCAGGATTGCACGGGATCCGGTAGAATCATCCCCTCCATCCCCTTCATCCCCGGCGAGACAAGCGCTTGAGAAACCGGCGCCTTCGCCGGGACAGCGTTCCCGTCAGGGAAGGCCAGCAGCCCGGCGGACCCTCCGGTCCTGGCCGAAGTGACCAGTTGACTTCCCGCTCGACCTACATGACGCTCATTCCAGAGGCAAAAACGTGCTGTCCAAAGACCAGATGCTGGGGAAATACCAGATTCTCGACCGCCTGGGCGCAGGCGGATTTGGAACTGTTTATCTTGCTCAGGATAGGCTCCTGAACCGCAAGGTTGCCCTGAAGGTGCCCCATCACCAGACCGACGACCAGAACATGCTCCTGGAGTCGCAGATCATGGTGCAGCTCAAGCACCCCAACATCGTCGACCTGATCACGGCGGAAAAGAAGGACGGGCTGTTCTTCATGGTCATGGAATACATCGACGGGGAGAGCCTGGACAAGGTCATCCGCCGGGAGCGCACCATCCTGCCCTCCCGGGCCCTGGAGATCGCCACCGACGTCTGCGCGGCCATCGGATTCGCCCACGCCCACCAGGTCATCCACCGGGACCTGCGGCCGGCCAACATCCTCATCACCCGGGACGGGGTGGCCAAGGTCACCGACTTCGGCACAAGCCGGATCCTGGAACTGCAGAAGGAGGAGTTCGCCAGGACCCGCATCGGATCGCCCCCGTACATGTCCCCCGAGCATTTCCGGGGCCGCGCGGTGTTCCAGAGCGACCTCTGGAGCCTGGGCATCACCATCTACGAGATGCTCACGGGCACCGTGCCCTTCTACGACGCGGACCCGGTCAAGATCGCCCAGGCCTTCCAGAGCACGCCCATCGTGCCGCCCCACCTGCGCAACCCGGCGGTGCCCAAGGCCCTCAGCGAGGCGGTGATGAAGGCCCTGGCCATCAACCTGGGCGACCGGTACCTGTCGGCCCAGAAATTCCTGGAGGCCCTCCGGCCGCTTCGCGAGGGGGTGGCCCGGGAAACCCGTCCCCTGGGCACCGCGGTGCTCGCCTCGCACCTCAACACGCCCGGCCGCGCCCCGCGTAGCCCCGTGGTGACCCATGCGCGGCTCTGCCGGTTCTGCTATAAACCCTTGTCAAGGACGGCAGTGACCTGCCCAGCCTGCGGCGAGAAGAATTGACTCCTGATGAAGCCCCCCCATCCCTGCTGAAAAGGACCTGGTCCCGCAGGTGGGTGCGCCGGCTGACCTACGTCCTGGCTTCGGGGGGCGTCCTGGCGGCGCTCGCGGCCTGGGCCGTGCAGCAGCCTTACGTCGACGCCTGGATCGTCGGGAAGGTGGACGCGTACCTCCAGAAGGAGACCGGCCTGCGTTTCACCGCGGAGCGGCTGGAGGTACATCCCTTCCAGGGCCGCGTGGCGCTGCACAACTTCTCCATCGGGGGCGACCTGTTCCGGGCCCCGCTCCTGGAGGTGGAGATCGACCTCACCACCTTCCTGCGCACCCACCACTTCAGGCGGATCCTCCTGCGCAGCCCCAGGCTCGAGGTGGACGCCGCGCGCCTCGCGGCCATCCACCTGCGGGAATCCGACCCCAAGGCCGAAAGCCCCACCTGGCGCGTCGACCGCGTGGAGATCGTGGACGGCCAGGCCAAGGTGGACGAACCCGCCTGGGGCATCCGGAAGGGGGTCTTCACCTTCAAGGTGGACGGCCGGGGCCGCCTCGCGCGCCAGGAGTGGCTCGACGTGCGCATCCTGCGGGCCGAGTTCGGGGAGGAGCCCGACCGCGCCATCGGGGACGCCTCCCTCAAGTTCCGGCTCACCGACAAGGGGGTCGACACCGTCAACGTGCGCGCGCACCTGGGGGACAGCTCCCTGGCGGTGCTGGGTTCCTACGAGTTCAAGAGCCAGGCCCTCAAGGCCGAGGCCTCGGGCGGGCTGAACCTGGGCGAGGTCCTGCGCTACCTTCCCGGCAAGCCCGCCCACGCGGCGGGTTTCGTGGACTTCAAGGCCAGGGCCCAGGGCACGGCCACCGACCCCACCTGGAACCTGTCCCTGGACGGGCGCCAGCTCCAGGCCCGGGGCACGCCGCTGCGCCCGGGCACCCTCCACGCCAACGCCTCCGGCAGCCCCGGGCGCATCCGGGTGGAGCGCGTCGCCTGGGATTCGGCCGACGGCAAGCTCTCGGGCGAAGGTTCCTGGACGCGCCAGGCCGGCACCTCCCTGGAACTCACGGCCGAGGGGGTGTCCCTGGCCCCGGCGGCGGCCTACGCCCGCGCCGACATCCTCAAGGGGCTCACCGCGCGGTTCCGGGGCACGGCCTCCATGGCCACGCCGCCGTGGGTCGCGCCCGACCTGGAGAAGCTGACCTTCACGGGCAGCGGGCAGTTCTTGAAGGACGGCCAGCAGGTGGGGACGGTGGACCTCGCGCTGGCCGGCGGCGCGTTCAGGGCCCCTTCCCTGGACCTCCAACTGCCCGGGGCCGGGTTCCGGGGCAATGCGGTGGCCATCCTCCACCACCGCGGGCTCTCGCGCATCGAGGCCGAGGGCGAGGTGCGCACCGACGCCGCGGACGTGGCCAGGTCGCTCACCGCGTGGAAGGTCACCGAGCTGGACATGTCCGGCCCCACCAGCGCCCGCGCCACCTTCCAGTGGGACCCCCGCGGCGGGATCCGCCTGGACGGGAGGGTCGAGGTGGACGGCCCCAGGTGGCACGGGGCGCACGCCGACCGCGTGGCCGCGGACGTCACCCTGTCCGACACCGAGATCCGCATCACCGGGATCGAGCTGGAGAAGGGCGAGGGCCACGGCTACGGCGACATCTGGATCTCCTGGGCCAAGGGCGCCCCCGACGCCGAGGGCATCGACATGTGCTTCCGCGCCTTCCGGCTTCCGGTGGCCGAAGGCCTGAGGGCCGCGGACCAGGGGGACCTGCCCATCACCGGCATCGGCAGCGGCTGGGCGAGGCTGCACGGGCCCCTGGGCGCCATCGTCATGGAAGGCCAGGCGGTGGCCGAGCAGGGCGAGGTCTACGGAATGAAGGTGCCCGCGGCCTCGGCCTCCTTCGACATGGACATCAACGCCCTTCGCCTGCGCACCACCGACGTGCGGGTCGCCGACAGCCTCGACCACCTCGAAGGCGCCCCGGGCCCGCTGAACCTCCGGGGCGCCATGGACATGGACGCCCGCCGGGAGCGCTGGACCGTGGAGGTCAAGGGCGACGTGGACACCTCCGTCCTGGGCCTGCCCGGGCCCCTCGTGCAGGGCCGCGTCGAAGGCGGCCTCTCGGGCCCCCTCACGGCGCCCCTGGGGCCCTCCCAGGCCCCCGAAGGGTCCTTCACCCTCAGCCAGGGGCGGCTCTCCATGGAGGGACGCTCCCTGGAGGGCTTCCAGGCGGGGCTGACCTTCCGGGACGGGCACCTGGACGCCCATCTCCTCATGGCCGGGAAGACCGTTCCCCTGGTGACCTTCGAAGGCGCCCAGGTGGGCAGGGAGCTGCTCTCGGGGGACCTCCGGGTGCACCTGGGCCCCGATTCCGCAGAGACGGCCGCGGTCTCCTCGCGGCTCACCGAGGGCTTCCTCAAGGACCTGAGCCTCGACTACCACGGGCGCGGGGACTGGACCGCCGCGGGAATCCAGTGGCAGGGCGAACTGCGCAACTTCCTGGGCAGCTTCCAGGGCTTCGAGCTGGTCCAGGGCCGCCCGGGCGTCTTCAAGGGCGACCTCACGGGCATGGACCTGTCGCTGGAGGTCCAGGGACGGACCGCGCCGGTCCAGGGAAGGCCCCAGCTGGCCACTTCCACCATGAGCCTGGCGGGATGGCTGCCCTTCGGCCCCGAAGGAAAGCTGGACCTGCGCCTGGAAGGGGCGGCCGAGCTCTCCAACCTCAAGGCCATCCTCGACCACACGCTGAACCCCGGCCCCTACAGCCTCATGGCCGACCTGAAGCCCGAGGGCAGCGCCACCTTCAAGCTGGACCTGGGCGGCAAGCCCGCGGAGCCGGGCCTGGAGGGCCGCCTCGACCTGCACGGCGGAAGGCTTTCGGCCCGCTCCTACCCCCAGAGCATCGAGAACGTGGACTTCGCCGCCTTCTTCCACGGCCGCGACATCACCATCCCCCAGGAGACCCCCCTGAAGGGGATCATGGCCCAGGGCGCCCTCACCGCCTGGGGCCGGCTCACCTGGGGCTTCCGGGGCCTCACCGCCTACGACTTCGGCGCCACCCTGGACAACTTCCAGCTCCGGGACATGCCCGAAGGCTTCGAGATCCAGGGCGGCTTCAACGGCACCCTCCGGGGCAACGACCGGGACGGCGGGCTGCTCAAGGGCTCCATCCGCGCCAAGAGCATGCTCTACCAGACCGACTTCAACATCACGGACATCCTCCTGGCCACCACCACCGGCGGCTCGGGCCTCCTCACCTCCCTGGACCCCTCCGATCCCCTGGCCCGCATCGACCTGGACCTGGACCTGCACATGGCCCGCCCCTGGGAGTTCGACACCAACTACCTCAAGCTCCAGGGCCGCCCCGCCGGGAGCTTCCGGATCATGGGCACGCTGGCCCACCCCGGCCTCAAGGGCCGCATGGACCTCCTCCCCGGAGGCCGGCTCACCAACCTCGTGGCCGCCGGCGACCTGGTGCTGGAACGGGGCTCGGTGGAGTTCACGGATCCCGCCGTGATCAACCCCGTGGTGGACCTCCACGGCCGCATCGAAGTGGATCCCTACCTGGTGAACCTCGACATCAACGGCACCCTGGACGCCATCAGCGTGCACCCCAGCTCCACCCCGGCCCTGCGGCCCGACGAGATCCTCACGATCCTGGTGGACCCCGCCGCGGTGAGCAAGGTGGGCGGATCCCTGGGGGCCTCCTCCACGCAGACGTCCATGAACACGGGCATCCTGAGCCAGGGCGCGGGCCTGCTCTCCTCCCTCATGCTGGCCAACACCCTGGAGCGGCTGCGCAAGACCCTCACCCTGGACCGGGTGAACTTCTCCCTGCTGGGCGGGCCCAACCTGAGCCTTACGCTGGAAAAGAGCTTCGACATCTTCGGGCACCGCACCCCCCTCATCTACAGCTACAAGCAGGAAGGCACCCAGAGCACCGTCAGCGGCAACGTGGAGTGGCGCTTCGGGAACCTGGTGCTCACCCTGGGCGCGCGCCAGATCACCGGCGCCTCCCAGACCCCCGGCGACACCACGGTGCAGGGCGTGCAGCCCTCCGGGGAAATCCGCTACACATGGACGCCCAAATGATCCACGTTCAAGCTTTCGCCCGGTACCGGGAACGCCTCGGATTCCAGGGCCGGGACTTCCCCCTGCCCTCCCCCGCCACGCTGGAAGCGCTCCTGGCCGATCCCGCCCTGGCGGACCTGCCCGCCGACGCGCTCTTCGCGGTGAACCGGACCTTCGCGGAGCGATCCGCAGTCCTCGCGGACGGCGACGAGGTGGCCCTCTTTCCGCCGGTGAGCGGAGGCTGATCGGGGGAGGATCCGCCGGATTCGGTTTTCGAAATCGGGAGCCTCGTAATACTATGGAGGTTCAACCCAAGCGGACGACGGGATTTCCGATGAAGATGCTTTTTCCACTGACCTTGGCCCTTCTCGCCGCGGGCTGTTCGCCCAAAGGCAAACCCACGGCCCCGGCCCAGGTGGGCGTCACCGCCGTCATCCAGCAGGACGTGCCCGTCGTTCGGGAATGGATCGCCAGCCTCGACGGTTTCGTGAACGCCGAGATCCGGCCCCAGGTGGAGGGCTACGTGCTCCGCCAGGCGTACCGCGAAGGCTCGGCGGTGCGCCGGGGCCAGACGCTCTTCGAGATCGACCCCAGGGCCTTCAAGGCCGCGTCGGACCAGGCAAGGGCGGCGCTGGCCCGGGACAAGGCGGCCCGGGACAAGGCCCGCCTCGACGTGGACCGGTTCACGCCCCTGGAGGCGCAGAAGGCGATCTCCCGGCAGGAGCTCGACAACGCCGAGGCGGCCCTGAGGCAGGCCCAGGCGGCGGTGGACGCCTCCCAGGCGGCCCTGGACAAGGCTTCGCTCAACCTGGAATGGACCCGGGTGAAGGCCCCCATCGACGGGGTCGCCGGCATCGCCAAGGTGCAGATGGGCGACCTGGTGAACGGCACGCGGGTGATGACCACGGTGTCCACGGTGAACCCCATCAAGGCGTTCTTCAGCGCCACCGAACAGGACTATCGCGACTGGGCCCGGGACTGGGCCAAGGGCGGGGGCAAGGGCAGCCTCGAACTGGTGCTGTCGGACGGCACCGTCTACCCCCGGCGCGGCGACCCGCTGCTGGCCGACCGGGGCATCGATCCCCGCACCGGCACGATCCTGGTGGCCGGCACCTTCCCCAACCCCGACGGGCTCCTGCGGCCCGGACAGTACGGGAAGGTCCGGGCGACCGTGGCCCTGGCGCGTAACGCGCTCCTGGTGCCCCAGCGGGCCGTGTGGGACCTGCAGGGCACCTCGCAGGTGGCCGTGGTGGGCAAGGACGACAAGGTGGAGATCCGGGTGGTGCAGACCGGGGCCAGGTCGGGCCCGCTGGTCGTCGTGGAGAAGGGCCTCAACCCCGGTGAACGGGTGGTGGTGGAGGGGACCCAGAAGGTCGCGAGCGGCCAGCTGGTGACGCCCGTCCCCGGAAAGTAGCCCGTGCCCGAATTCTTCATCAAGCGCCCCATCGTCGCCATGGTCATCGCGGTGATCACCCTCATCGCGGGGCTGGTCTGCATGCGCGGCCTGCCCGTGTCCCAGTTCCCGGAGATCGTCCCGCCTCAGATCCAGGTTTCCACCAGCTACACCGGCGCCGACGCCGTCACCATCGAGCAGGCCGTGGCCGCGCCCCTGGAACAGCAGATGAACGGCGTGGACAACATGCTCTACATGCAGTCCACCAACGCCAACGACGGCACCATGAGCGAACTGGTGACCTTCGACGTGGGCACGGACGTCAACCAGGACCAGGTCAACACCCAGAACCGCGTGGCCCAGGCCCAGCCCTTCCTGCCCGCCGAGGTCAACCAGAGCGGCATGACCATCCGCAAGTCCACGGGCACGGCCCTGCTGCTCATCGCGCTGTACTCCCCCAAGGGCACCTACAGCGCGCTCTTCCTGAGCAACTACGCCACCATCAACCTGGTGGATCCCCTCTACCGCGTGCCGGGCGTGGGCCAGATCAACATCTTCGGGGCGGGCGACTATGCCATGCGGGTGTGGGTGAAGCCCGACCTCATGGCCAAGCTTGGCATCACCGTCACGGAGATCAACCGGGCCCTGGCCCAGCAGAACACCGTCAACCCCTCTGGCCAGCTCGGGGGCGAGCCCATGCCCGCGGGCCAGGAGATGACCTACACCGTGCGCGCCCAAGGCCGCCTCCTGGCGCCCGAGGAGTTCACCCGGATCGTCGTTCGCGCCAACCCCGACGGTTCCGTGGTGCGGGTGGGCGACGTGGCGAGGGTGGAGCTGGGCGCCCTCTCCTACAAGCAGGTGGGACGCTTCAACGGCCAGCCCAGCTGCATCGTGGCCGTGTACCAGACGCCCGGCTCCAACGCCCTGGAGGTGGGCGACGCCGTCAAGAAGGAGATGCGCCATCTCCAGGCCCGCTTTCCCGCGGACCTGCAGTTCACCACCTCGGTGGACACCACGCTGCCCGTGAAGGAGGGCATCAAGGAGATCATCTGGACCCTGGGCGAGGCCATGATCCTGGTGATGCTGGTGGTCTACCTCTTCCTGCAGAACTGGCGCGCCACCCTCATTCCCATGATCGCGGTGCCCGTGAGCCTCATCGGCACCTTCGCGGTCTTCCCCATGCTGGGCTTTTCCATCAACACCCTGTCGCTCTTCGGCCTCGTGCTGGCCATCGGCCTGGTGGTGGACGACGCCATCGTCGTGGTGGAGGCGGTGGAGCACCACATCGAGCAGGGCATGAAGCCCCGGGAAGCCACGGTCCAGGCCATGAAGGAAGTGGCGGGCCCCGTGGTGGGCATCGCCCTGGTGCTGTCGAGCGTGTTCATCCCGGTGGCCTTCCTGGGCGGGATCCAGGGCCGGCTCAACAAGCAGTTCGCGGTGACCATCGCCATTTCCGTTCTCATTTCGGCCTTCAACGCCCTGTCCCTTTCGCCGGCCCTTTGCGCCCTGATCCTGCGGCCGCGGGAACGCATGCAGGGGCGCTTCGCGAAGTTCTTCGGGGCCTTCAACGACCACTTCCACGCCGCCACCAACGGCTACGTGAAGGCCTCCCACCGCCTCATCCGCAAGGCCGCCATCCCCCTGGCCCTCCTGGCCGTGTTCGCGGCCCTGGACTTCGGCCTGGGCAAGGGACTGCCCTCGGGCTTCGTGCCCACCGAGGACAGCGGCTACTTCTTCGTGAACTACCAGCTGCCCGCCGGCGCCAGCCTCCAGCGCACCGACGCCGTGGGCCGCAAGGTGGAGAAGGTCGTCCTGGAGACCGAAGGCGTCCGCTACATCAGCAACGTCATCGGCTTCAGCCTCCTGGCCCGCGTCTCGGCGCCCTACAACGGCTTCGCCTTCGTCACCCTCCAGCCCTGGGACGACCGTTCCGGACACCACATGGAGGCCGGGGAGATCCTCAGGCGGCTCAACGCCCGGCTGGCCAAGGAGATCCCCGAGGCCAACGTGGTGGGCTTCCTTCCCTCGGCCATCCCGGGCCTGGGCGTCTCCAACGGCTTCTCGCTGTGGCTGCAGGACCGCAGCGGCGGCGATCCCGACTACCTGGACCGCAACCTCAAGGCCTTCCTGGCCGCGGCCCGCAAGCGGCCCGAGCTCACCGGGGTCAATTCCATGTTCTCCACCGCCGCGCCGCAGATCTTCGCGGAAGTGGACCGGGACAAGGCCCTGAAGCAGGGCGTGGCCGTGGCCGACGTGTACCAGACCCTCCAGGCCTACCTGGGCGGGCTGTACGTGAACCAGTTCAACCGCTTCGGCCGCCAGTGGCGGGTCTATCTCCAGGCCGAGGGCCAGGAGCGCAAGGGCGTCGAGGACATCGGGCGCTTCCACGTGCGCGCCGGGGACGGCACCATGGTCCCCCTCTCCGCCCTGGTCACCACCCGGAAGATCCAGGGCCCCGAATACACCAACCGCTTCAACCTCATGCGAAGCGCCCAGGTGCTGGGCTCGGCGGCCCCGGGCTACAGCTCCGGCCAGGCCATGGCCGCCCTGGAGCAGGTGGCGAAGGAGACCCTGCCCCGGGACATGAGCCACGACTGGGCCGACCTCTCCTACCAGGAGAAGAAGGCCGAAGGCACCACGGGGCTGGTCTTCGCCCTGTCGCTGGTGTTCGTGTTCCTCATCCTCGCGGCCCTGTATGAAAGCTGGTCCCTGCCCTTCTCGGTGCTCCTGTCGGTTCCCATCGCCATCTTCGGGGCCTTCTTCGGGCTCTGGATCCGCAAGTACGACTTCGGCGTGTTCGCCCAGATCGGCCTGGTGATGCTCATCGGCCTTTCCGCCAAGAACGCCATCCTCATCGTGGAGTTCGCCAAGGACGAGCTGGAGAAGGGCCGCGACCTGGTGGACGCCGCCCTGGAGGGCGCCCGGCTGCGCCTGAGGCCCATCCTGATGACCTCGTTCGCCT
>DBMS01000067.1:9752-10491 GCA_002297665.1 Holophagaceae bacterium UBA692
ATCGTCGGCATGCTGGCGGCCACCCTCATCGCGGTCTTCGTCATTCCGGTGCTCTTCGTGATGGTCGAGCGGATCGCGACCCGGAAGGCGGGCCTGAACCCCCGCGTCCGCGAGGACCTGGACGAGGAGGCACCATGATTCGCCGCCTTGCGCCCCTGGCCGCGCTGCTCCTGGCGGGCTGCGCCATGGGGCCCAACTACCGCCGCCCCGAGGCCCAGCCTCCCGCCGCCTACCGGGGCCAGGCTAAGGCCGAGGCCGCGTCCCTGGCCGACCAGCCCTGGTGGGACGTCTTTGGCGACCCCGCCCTGAAGGAGCTCGTCGCCGAGGCCCTCAGNNAACAACTTCGACGCCCGGGTGGCCACGTGGCGCGTGGAGGAGTACCGCGCCCGCCTGGGCATCGAGCGCGCCGGATGGCTTCCCGCCATCACGCCCGGGGCCACCTGGAACCGGGGCCGCCAGTCGACCTACTCGCTCAGCGGCCACGACCTGGGCCAGGGCTACGACGTGCACGNNCCTCTGGGGCCGGGTGCGCCGCCTGAACGAAGCGGCGCTCGCGGGCTACCTGGGCGCCCAGGACGCCCGCCGAGCCGTCTTCCTCTCCACCCTGGCCCAGACCGCCGCGGCCTACTTCGAACTGCGGGAGCTGGACCACCGCCTGGAGATCGCCCGGGCCACCACCGCCGCCTTCGGGGAGACCTTCGACCTCTTCAGCCGCCGCCTCGCGGGCGGGGCCGCCTCG
>DBMS01000041.1:0-5870 GCA_002297665.1 Holophagaceae bacterium UBA692
GTTCAAGGCTCCCCGGGCCAAGGACTTCAAGGTCCGTCTGGGCAACGGCATCCCCGCGTTCATCGTCCCGGATCCGGAGGGGCAGCCCATCGTCCGCCTGAAGGTCCTGTACCGGGGCGGCTCCCACCTGGATCCGGCGGGCAAGGAAGGCCTGGCCACCCTCTTCGGGAGCCAGATCCGCCGCGGGGGAACCCAGGCCACCGCCGCGGACGAACTGGACGAGCGCCTGGCATTCCTGGCGGCCGGCATCCACGGCCGGTGCGGCGCCACCTCGGGCAGCCTCTCCCTGGAGGTGCTGGAGAAGGACCTGGAGGAAGGGCTCGCCATGTTCATGGAGGTGCTCACCCGGCCGGCCTTTGCCCCGTCGTCCCTGGAACTGGCCAGGCAGAACCTGCTCCAGGATCTGGAAAAGCGGAACGACAGCGCCAACAGCATTTCCGGGTACCAGTTCGGCTTCCTCCTCCACGGGGAACACCACGCCGCTTCCGCCCAGGTCACCCGGGCCAGCCTGGCGCGCATCACCCGGGAGGACCTTCTGGCCTTCCATGCGCGCATCCTGCATCCGGCCAACCTGGTGGTCACCGCCACTGGCCGCATCGATCCCCGGACCCTCAGGGCGGCCCTGGAACGGACCCTGGGCGCCCTCAATCCCGGGCGGGAGGCGCGGGTGAGCCCTCCCGTTCCGGCCCCCGCGTTCCAGCGCACCCCGGGCCTCTACCTGTGCGGGAAGGCGGCGCCCCAGAGCGTCGTGGCCCTGGCGGTGCCCGGCCTTCGCCGCAGCGACCCCGATTGGCCCGCGGCGATGCTCATGGAGGAAATCCTGGGCGGCGGCGGGGTTTCCAGCCGCCTCATGAAGCGGCTGCGAAACGACGAGGGCCTCACCTACGGCATCAGCACCCGGCTCGAGCCGGGCACGTTCTGGAAGGGCGACCTGCTGTGCAGGTTCCAGACCCGGAACCGCTCGGTGGCCTACGCCCTTCGCCTGGTCCTGGAGGAGGTCGAGCGGCTCAAGCGGGAACCCGTGGAGGAGCAGGAATTCAAGGTGGCGAAGGATGGGCTCATCCAGGCCTTTCCCAGCCGCTTCTCCGATGCGGAATCGGTGGCCAGCCTCTTCGCAGTTCAGAACCTGAACGGCCAGCCCGAGGACTTCCTCCTGGACTACCGGGAAAAGCTCCAGGCCGTCACCCGGGACCAGGTGCAGAAGGCCGCCCGGAAGTACCTGGACATGACGCGGATGGTGGCTCTGGTGGTGGGTGACCTCAAGGAAGTCCGGGAAGGCGACGCCAAGGAGCACCCGGGCACGCTGGGCGAAGGGCTGGCCATGCCCGTCAAGGTGCTGCCGCTTCGGGATCCTTCCACCATGCGGCCCCTGGACTGAGAAGGGCGGGTTCCGCCCGCCGGCGTCAGCGCCGGATGATCCGGAAGATGAGCCGGGCCACCCATGGGATACGCGCCGGGCCCTGGGCCCAGGACCACCGCGGGAGGCGCCGGAGCAGGCCCGGGGCCATGGCGGCGCCCCCCCGCACCACGCGGGTTTCCAGGTCCAGGGTGTAGACCTCGCCCGGGAATTCGAGGCCGGCCAGTTCGGGCGCGACCCGCACCAGCTCGCCGTTCTGGTAGGGGAAGGCCACCACGAGGCCGTCCCGGTCGTGGCGCCCCACCCAGTCCACCAGCCGGCGGCACCGGAGGTCCTCGGCGTCGTAGACCATCAGCAGGATGCCGGCCACCTAGGCGTGGGTCCCGGCGGCGGCCCCGGCCAGTTCCCGGGCCCAGGCGGTGAGGGGCTTGACGCCCCTGGGGGGCTCCAGGGCCTTCTGGTAGCGGCGCAGCTCGCCCTCGTGGTTGATCACGAAGTCGCTCTCCTCCAGGTAGGTGGCCACCGGGAGCCGGGCGGTGCCCCGCAGGTCCGAGGGGATGGGCTCCAGCAGCAGGCTGAAGGGCGCGGCCTCGAGGATTTCCGCCAGCTTCGCCGTCTCCGCGCGGCTGGAGAATTCCTCGTCGTGGAGCAGGATCACGGCCTTCACCTCGCCGCTATGCACCCGGGCCAGGAGCTCGTCCAGGTGCCCGAACCGGTAGCCCCGCTCGGAAAAGCCCCTGCGGTTGAAGATGCCGTCGCCGCTCTGCTGCAGGGCGGGAAATTGGACCTGCTCCACCCGGTCCCCGGTGCCGTAGCGCAGGTCGGGGCTGGAGGCCAGGTCGCCCAGGCGCTGGGCGGCGTCGCAGCCGAAGGTGCCCTGGGCGGCCACGGCCACCGTGCCGGCCTCTCGGAGGCGCGCCGCGATGGCGTCCACCGAGGCGGGGGCGCCGTCCAGGAGGGGCGTGGCCAGGCGGGTCGCGGGGTCCAGGTCGTAGCGGTGCCAGGCCAGGCGCTCGCTGTCGAGCATGAACTGGGTGGAGAGCCTCGTGCCCTGGGGGCGGGGGCGGAACCGCCACAGGCGGTTCTGGTCCACGTCCGCCCAGATGGGGTTGGCCATGGGGGAATGGCGGCTGATGGTGGGCACCGGCTTGAGGTACCACACGCGCTTGTTGAAGCGGAAGTCGCGGCTGGTGAGCGCCCCCACGGGGCACAGGTCCACGACGTTGCCCGCCAGGGGGTTCTCGTCCATGGTGCGCCCGGAGTAGGTCGTGACCTCCAGCTCCGAGCCCCGGTAGGCCACGATGAGCTCGCCCGTGCCCGAGATCTCCCGGGTGAAGCGCACGCACCGGGTGCAGTGGATGCAACGGTTCTTGTCGATGACGATCTTGGCGCCCAGGTCCTCGTAGCGGTAGCGGCGCTTGGGTTCCACCATGCGGCTGTCGCCGCTGCCGTACTGGTAGCTGTAGTCCTGGAGCCTGCACTCCCCGGCCTGGTCGCAGATGGGGCAGTCCAGCGGATGGTTGATGAGCAGGAATTCCATCACCCCGGCCCGGCCGTCGACCACGGCCTTGGAGTTGGTGAAGACCTCCTGGCCGTCGCCGGCCAGGGTGGTGCAGGACGTGGCCAGCTTGGGCTGGCCCTTGATCTCGACCAGGCACATGCGGCAGGTGGCCACCGGGGTCAGGGCGGAATGGTAGCAGTAGCTCGGCACCGGGTGCCCGGCCTGGGCGCAGGCGTCCAGGAGCAGGGTCCCGGGCTCCACCTTGACCTCGATATCGTTGATTTTAAGTGTCGGCATGGCTTTTCCCGAGTCTGGCCTTCCAGCATGAGGCAAAGGGGTGGAACGGACCAGGGGGTGCTTTAGCTCGCGCCCGGGGTCGCGACCAGGCAATTTCTGCAGAAGTTGAGGAATTCCACCAAGTTCGGAATGTCGATCGTCACCCCGGAAGGCACCACATTGTGGATGTGGATCCGCTTGCGGAGCTCGCCGCAGGCCTCCAGGCTGAACACGAACCAGGCGCGCCGGTCCTCCTCCGAGGACAGGTTGAAGGAGACGATGCGGGTCTCGAAGAAGAGCTGGGGCCGGGTCTCCGCGTCGATGACGCGCCAGTCGGGGATGTGCCCGCGCCGGACGAACTGCTCCTTGAGCTCCTCCATGGTGTGCTGGATCGTGAACTGGACCTCCACCTGAACGTCCACCTGGGCCTCCTCCCTCGGATTCCTGATCGGCCGGATCTGCTAAATCCGTCACCCCTGCCCTGCATCCTATCGCCCTTCCGGGGTTTTCCCCTCCGCTTCTCCATGAAAGAATGGATCTTTCCGGGGAATGCCATGGCTACGGCTCTGATTTCGGTGTACGACAAGACGGGCCTCCTGCCGCTGGCCAGGGGCCTGGCCGGCCTGGGCTGGGATCTGCTGGCCACGGGGGGCACCCTGAAGGCCCTGGCCGACGCCGGGGTGCCGGTGCGGGAAGTGGCCGACTACACCGGGGCCCCCGAGGCCTTCGGGGGCCGGGTGAAGACCCTGCACCCCAGGATCCACGGCGGCCTCCTTTTCCGCCGGGACGACCCCGCCCACGTGGGCGACGCGGCGCGCCTGGGCATCGGGCCCATCGACCTGGTGGTGGTGAACCTCTACCCCTTCGAGGCCACCGTGGCCAGGCCGGGGGTCTCCCCCGAGGACTGCATCGAGCAGATCGACATCGGCGGCCCCAGCATGCTGCGGTCCGCCTCCAAGAACCACGCCACCGTCACCGTTCTCACCGACCCCTCCCAGTACGAGCCCTTCCTGGCGAAACTGGCCCAGGGCGCCTGGACCCTGGAGGACCGCCGGGCCTGCGCCCTGGCCGCCTTCCAACGCACCGCCGCCTATGACGCGGCCATCAGCGCGTGGATGGCCGCCGGCACTCCGGGGGAGGGTCTTCCCGACCGCCTGAGCATCGGCCTTGAAGCCAAGCAGAGCCTGCGCTACGGCGAGAACCCCCACCAGCCCGCCGCCTTCTACGTGCGCCCCGGCGCCCCGGAGGAGGGCATCGCCGCCTGCCGCCAGCTGCAGGGCAAGGAGCTGAGCTTCAACAACCTCCTGGACTCGGACGCGGCGGCCCGCACCGTCTTCCAGTTCGCGGCGCCCTCCTGCGTCATCGTCAAGCACAACAACCCCTGCGGCGTGGGCCGCGGGCCCCACGTGCTCGAAGCCTTCCTGAAGGCCCAGGCGGGGGACCCCGTGTCCTCGTTCGGGGGCATCGCGGCCTTCAACCGCCCCGTGGGGGTGGAGGTGGCCCAGGCCATGGTCCAGAGCTTCTGGGAAGTGGTCATGGCCCCGGCCTTCTCGCCCGAGGCCCTCAGCCTGTTCGCCGCCAAGAAGCAGCTCCGGCTGCTGGAGACCCCCGCGTCCTGGCCCCTGTCGGCCCACGGCCTGGACCTGCGCAGCATCGGGGGCGGCTTCCTGGTCCAGCGCCCCGACGACGCCTTCACTCCGGTGGAGCAGTGGCAGGTCAAGGCCACCGGCCGGGGCCCCAAGCCCCTGGTGGAGGACATGGTCCTGGCCCAGACCGTGGCCAAGGCGGTCAAGTCCAACGCCATCGTCCTGGTGCGCGACGGCGGCACCGTGGGCATCGGCGCCGGGCAGATGAGCCGCGTGGACTCCGTGGAGATCGCCTGCCGCAAGGCCGGGGACCGGGCCCGGGGCTCCATCCTGGGCTCCGACGCCTTCTTCCCCTTCGCCGACGGCCTGGAACTGGCCGCGTCGCACGGGGTCTCGGCCATCATCGAACCCGGGGGCTCCCTGCGCGACAAGGACGTCATCGCGGCCGCCCAGCGCCTGGGGGTATGGCTCTTCTTCACCGGCACCCGGCATTTCCGTCACTAGAAAGTGGGATCATGAAAACCTCCGAACTCCGACAGCGCTTCCTGGACTATTTCGCCTCCCGGGGCCACCGCGTGGTGGCCTCCAGCTCCGTGGTGGGCCCCGCCGACGATCCCACCGTGATGTGGACCAACGCCGGCATGGTCCAGTTCAAGGATCTCTTCCTGGGCAAGGAGAAGCGCGACTACACCCGCGCGGCCACCTCCCAGAAGTGCCTCCGGGCCGGGGGCAAGCACAACGACCTGGACCAGGTGGGGTTCACCGCCCGCCACCACACGTTCTTCGAGATGCTGGGCAACTTCAGCTTCGGCGACTACTTCAAGGCCGACGCCATCGCCTTCGCCTGGGAACTGGTCACGGGCCCCGTGGACAAGGGCTGCCTGGGCCTGGACCCCTCCCGCCTCTGGGTGTCGGTCTTCGAGGGCGCCGACGGCGTTCCCGCCGACGATGAGGCCCGGGAGATGTGGGCCAAGGCCGGCGTGCCCCGCGACCACATCCTGGCCTTCGGCAAGAAGGACAACTTCTGGCAGATGGGCGACACCGGCCCCTGCGGCCCGTGCAGCGAGATCCACTACGACCGCGGGCCCCAGTACGCCGGCGACGACCTGCCCAACGGCGAGGGCGACCGGGTCATGGAGATCTGGAACCT
>DBMS01000041.1:5875-8139 GCA_002297665.1 Holophagaceae bacterium UBA692
CGGCCCAGCATCGACACCGGCATGGGCCTGGAGCGCGTGGCCTCCATCCTCCAGGGCGTGGACAGCAACTACGAGATCGACCTGTTCAAGCCCATCTTCGCGGCCATCTGGAAGCGCGCCAAGGTGGATCCCGCCCAGCGCGCCGAGACCGCCAACCGCACCGCGAGCCAGGTCATCGCCGACCACATCCGCGCGGCCACCTTCATGGTCTTCGACGGCGTCGTTCCCAGCAACGAGGGCCGCGGCTACGTGCTCCGGAAGATCATCCGCCGGGCGCTGCGCTTCGGCCGCAAGCTGGGCATCGAGGGCCGCTTCTTCGCCGAGCTGAGCCCCTCGGTCTTCGCCGCCATGGGCGACGCCTACCCGGAGCTGGAAGGCGAACTGAACCGCATCACCAAGATCCTGGCCCGGGAGGAAGGCCAGTTCAGCCTGACGCTCACCACGGGCCTCAAGCAGCTGGAGTCCCTGGACACCTCCGCGGGTTCCATTCCCGGCGCCGAAATCTTCAAGCTCTACGACACCTTCGGGTTCCCCGTGGACCTGGTGGAGGACTGGTGCCGGGAGCGGGGCCTGGCCTGCGACCTGGAGGGCTTCAACGCCGCCCTGCGGGAGCAGAAGGCCAAGGGCCGCGCGGCCATGAAGGTCCACGACATCCGCCTGGGCGGCGACCTCGCCGCCCTGGCCGACCTGCGCGCCACGGCGTTCCTGGGCTACGAGGTCACCGAGGCCCAGGCCAAGGTGGTCGCCCTCTTCGACGCCGGCAGCCGGCGCGTGAAGGAGCTCACCGGGGCGGGCTTCGTCCTGCTGGACCACACCCCCTTCTACGCCACGAGCGGCGGGCAGGTGGGGGACACGGGCGTCCTGCGGGCCGACGGCGTCACCTGCCAGGTCACCGACACCACCGCCCCCGCCCCGCGCCGCCACCTGCACCACGTGACGATCTCCGGCAGCCGGGCCCTGCGCGAGGGCGAGACCGTCCTGGCCTCGGTGGACGCCGAGCGCCGCGCCCGCATCCGGGCCCACCACACCGCCACCCACCTGCTCCACGCCGCCCTGCGCGACGTGCTGGGCACCCACGTGAAGCAGGCCGGCTCCGTGGTGGACGCCGAGCGCCTGCGGTTCGACTTCAACCACTTCGCCCCGCTGGAGCCCGAGCAGGTGCTCGAGATCGAGCGCCTCGTGAACGAGCAGACCCTCCTGGCGCTCCGCACCACCAGCCAGGTCATGCCCATCGAGGAGGCCCTGGCCGCGGGCGCCATGGCGCTGTTCGGCGAGAAGTACGGCGACACCGTGCGGGTGGTCTCCGTTCCCGGGTTCTCCCGGGAGCTATGCGGGGGCACCCACGTCGCCAACACCGGCGAGATCGGCCTGGTGAAGATCGTGAGCGAAGGCGCGGTGGCCGCCGGGGTGCGCCGGCTCGAAGCCGTGGCCGGCGCCGCGGCCCTCCAGCGCCTCCAGGAGGACGAGCACCTCCTGGTCGCCCTGGCCCGCCAGGTGAACACCCCGCGCGAGGCCCTGGGCAGCGTCATCGCCGCCAAGGAGGCCCGCATCCACGACCTGGAGCGCGAACTCAAGGAGACCCGCCTCAAGGCCGCCGGTTCAGGCGGCGCCGCGGAGGAGGTGACTCAGCTGGGAGGCCGCACCGTGGTCACCCTGTCCGTGGAAGGCATCGACGGCCCCGCCCTGCGCGAGATGATGGACCAGGTGCGCACCCGCCACCGCAGCGCCGTCATCGCCCTGGCCTCGAAGCTCGCCGACGACAAGCTGGCCCTCCTGGTGAGCGTGTCCCTGGACCTCACCGGCGGCGCCGACGCCGGCGCCCTCCTCAAGGCCATGGCCCCCCACGTGGACGGCCGCGGCGGCGGGAAGAAGGAACTGGCCCAGGGCGGCGGCACGAAGCCCCAGGGCCTCCCCGAGGCCTTCGCCGCCCTCAGGGCCGCCCTGGCCTAGATGCGCCTCCTTCCGGCCCTGGTCCTCGCGCCGGCCCTGAAACCCCGGGAGGATGCGCCCCTGCGCTGGCGCGTGACCGAGGCCGCCCCCGGCAGGGCCCGCTTCGTGAACGAGCCCGGCGGCGCGACCCTGGACTACGTCCGGGACGGCGACGCGATGCGGGTCCGGCTGAAGATCCTCCGCAAGGAGGGGAGCCGGGTGGAGACGTTCGTCTTCCGGCGGAAGCAAAGCTAGTGTAGGTAGTTCGAATCATCGAAACCATCATGTCCCGTTCCTTTGTGCCGGTAGGGGTAAGTAAAGAACCCGTACGCCGA
>DBMS01000306.1 GCA_002297665.1 Holophagaceae bacterium UBA692
CCCGGCCAGGGGCACCTCCCCGGGGAGCGCCGCGCGGCTGGCGGCGGTGGGCAGCTCCCATTCGGGATGGACCACCACGAAGACCAGGTCCCCCGGCCAGGGCAGCTCCCGGGCCGTGGCGCGGCCGTCCCGGCCGGGCACCACCATGCGCAGCCCGCCCAGGAGGGAGGGCGCCACGTTGTCCAGATGGCCGGCGCCGCTGTAGGTGCCCTCGGCCCGGCCCGCGAGCGCCAGGAGTTCGGGGCCCTCCAGGGGGGAACCCGCGGCCTCCTGGAAGGCGGCGAGGGCCGCCACGACGGAGCTGGCGCTGGAGCCCAGGCCGCTGTTGACGGGCAGCCGCTTCTCGAGGGTGACGGCCCACGGGGTGGAAACGCAGGCGCGTTCCCGGAACAGGGCCAGGGCGCGGACCACCAGGTTGGGCCTGGCGTCCCCGGCGAGCATGCCCGCGAAGGCCCCCTCCACGGCGAACCGGTCGGCGCCGGCGGGCTCCACCGTCACGAGATCCCCCAGCAGGGTCCCGTCCAGGGGGGCCAGGGCGGCCCCCAGCAGGTCGAAGCCCGCGGCGACGTTGCCGATACTGGCCGGCGCGAAGAACCGAACGGCCCGGCTCAATGGACCAGCCTCAGCACGTCCGAGAGCACCCCGGCGGCCGTGACCTGGGCGCCGGCCCCGTACCCGCGCACCACCATGGGATAGGGGCTGTAGCGCTCCGTGAAGAAGGCGAAGGCGTTCTCCCCGCCCTTCACCTGCGCCAGGGGATGGTACGCGTCCACCACCTTCAGGCCGACGGCGCAGCCCTCCCGGGAGAAGCCCCCGATGTAGCGCAGGAAGCCGCCCTGGGCCGCGCGCCGGGCGAAGGCCTCGTCCAGCTGGGGCAGGCGCGCCATGAAGGCGTCCACGTCGCCCGAGGCGTCGAAGCCGGGGGGCAGGAGGCCCTCCACCGCCACATCCTCCAGTTCGAGCTCCATGCCGATCTCCCGGGCCAGGATGAGGAGCTTGCGGGCCACGTCCATGCCGCTGAGGTCGTCCCGGGGATCGGGCTCCGTGAACCCCTGAGCCCGGGCCTGGGCCACCGCCCGCGAAAGGGGCACGCCGTCGCCCACCTCCCCCAGGATGTAGGAAAGGGAGCCCGAGAGGATGCCCTCGAAGCGCTGCACCACGTCCCCGGTCCGCACCAGGTTCTGGAGGGTGTCCACCACGGGGAGGCCAGCGCCCACGTTGGTCTCGAACAGGAACCGCCGCCGCAGGCGCCGGCAGGTTTCCCGCAGCCCCTTGTGGAACGCGGTGGACGAGCTGTTGGCCTTCTTGTTGGCGGCCACCAGGTGGAAGCCCGCCTCCAGGATCTCCGGGTAGCGCGCGGCGAGTTCGGCGCTGGTGGTGCAGTCCACGAACACCCTCGTCCCCGCGCGGTCCAGGCGCGCCGAATCCAGCACCGCGTCCAGGTCGGTGGGCACGGCGCCGGCCTCGAAGGCCTCCCGCCACGTCCCCAGGTCCCTGATGCCGTGGGCCATGCGCCTGCTGGTGGCGAGGGTGCGGATCCGGATGTCGAGGCCCTGCTCCCGGAACCGGGGCTCCTGGCCGCGGATCTGCTCCAGCAGGCACCCGCCGACGTTGCCAGCGCCGAAGAGCACCAGGTCCAGGGTCCGGGCGGTGCGGAAGAAGCGCCGGTGCACGTGGGGCATGGCCCGGCGGCCGTCCTCCTCCCGGACGACGGCCGAGATGATGCGCTCGGAGGAGCCCTGGGCGATGGCCATGACGTTGCAGTCCACGTCCGCCAGCGCGTCGAAGAAGGTGCCCGCGATCCCGGGCCGCAGGTGCATGCCGTCGCCCACGATGCTGAGGATGGAGACGCCGTCCTGGGTCTCCACCGCGTCCACGAGGCCCGCGGCGCGCTCCATCCGGAAGGCCTCGTCCAGCACCGCCGCCCCCCGCGCCCCGTCCTCCCGGCGCAGGCAGATGCAGATGGACAGTTCCGACGAGCACTGGCTGATGAACACCACGGAAAGGTCGCGCCGGGCCAGGGCGCTGAAGGCCCGGGCCGCCATGCCGGGCACGCCGGCCATGCCCGGGCCCGCCAGGTTGAGCATCACCAGGGACGGAAGGAAGGAGATGCCCCTCACGCCCAGGGGGGGCGCGGCCACGCCGTCGCGCACCAGGGTGCCGGGGTGGCCGGGCTTGAAGGTGCTGGCCACGCGGATGGGGATTGCGCGGGAGCGCACCGGGGCGATGGTCTTGGGGTGCAGCACCTTCGACCCGAAGAAGGCCAGCTCCATGGCCTCCTCGAAGCTCACTTCCGGCAGGGGGAAGGCCTCGGGCACCAGGCGCGGGTCCGCGCTGAAGACGCCCTCCACGTCGGTCCAGATCTCCACCAGGTCCGCGTCCAGGGCCGCGGCCGCCAGGGCCGCGGTGTAGTCGGAGCCGCCCCTTCCCAGGGAGAGGATCCGGCCCTGGGCGTCGCCCCCGAAGAACCCCGGAAGCACCCAGAGCGCGGCGTCCCCGTCCCGCTCGGGCCCCAGCCGCGCGCGGATTTCGTCCGGCAGGGGCCGGCCCTCCATGGGCTCCCCCTCGAGGATGAGGTACCGCCGGGGGTCCAGGTACCGCGGCTCGAGGCCCCGGGCCTTCAGGAGCGCCGTGAGGATGGCGCAGGAGGCGCGCTCGCCCAGGCTCGACAGCACGGCCAGCACGGAAGGGGAACATTCGCCCACCAGGTTCACCCCCTGCAGGATGCGCGCGCACTCCGCGGCCAGGAGCTCCAGTTCCGCGCCGAGGGCCTCCGCGCCGGAGCCCAGGTCCGGCTTGAGGTCGGAAGCCACCTGCCGGTGCCGGGCCAGGAAGGCCTCGGGCACGCCGGCGGCGGCGCCGGGCGCCGTGACCAGGAGGTCGGTCACCCCGGCCATGGCCGAAGCCACAAGGCACACCCGGTCCGTCTCCAGGGCCGCGGCCACCAGCGCCGCCACGTCGCGCATGCGCGCCGCGTCCTTGACGCTGGTGCCGCCGAATTTCATGACCCGCAGGGGGACGGATGGGAGGCTGTTCATGGGGACCTCGGCCAATGCAGAAAGCCCCGCGTCCGGATGGCGCGGGGCGGAAAGTGGAAGTGATGATCCGACTAAACCGTCCCCGCGCCGGGATGGGTACCGGTCATGGTAATGGTCATGATGGTGGAACCCGCTTGCGGGGCGCCGCTCCCGGCATCGCGGCCGGGACCGGGGCACAAGGCTGGGATCAAGGGCATCATCAGGCTACGATCCCCGAAAAGGCCTTGAAGGTCAAGGACAGGTTCACTCGCCCAGCAGGAACCGGAGCCGTTTCGCCGCCTCGCGCGTGGACGCGAGCTCCATTCCGCCCGCCACCCGGACCCTGGCCCGGCCCCCGAAAAGGGACCGGATTTCCAGCACCGCCTGGGGATTCAGGAGGATCGTGCGCTGGATCCTCACGAAGAGCATGTGATTGAAGGCCAGTTCCACCTCCTCGAAGGTCCGCCAGGGCGTGGCGTGGCGCGTGCCTTCCACCCATGCGTGCACGACCCCGTCGACCGCCTCGAAATGGGTGGTGGCGGCCAGGTCCACCATCCGGGGCCCCCCGGGACCGACGGCCTCGAACCGGGGCTCCTCCACCAGGGCCAGCGCGGCTCCGGCGTCGGGGTCCGGCTCCGGAAGCGGCGCGGGCTCGGGTGGCGCCAGCGGCTCGGGCGCGGGT
>DBMS01000264.1 GCA_002297665.1 Holophagaceae bacterium UBA692
TGCCCCAGTAAACTCGCGCTAGGGGTCATCGGACCTTCTACTGCAGCAGCGCGAGCACCTGCTGGGCGTTCTGGTTCGACTTGCTCAGGGCGCTGGTCCCCGACTGCTGGAGGATCTGGAACTTGGTGAGGTTCACCACCTCGTCGGCGATGTTGGCGTCCTGGATCTGGCTCATGGCGGCGGTGAAGTTCTGCACCTGGATGCCCAGGATGTCGGACGTCGCGTTGAGCTGCTGCTCCGAGGCGCCGATGGAGGCGCGCATGGTGCTGACGGAAGCCAGGGCCGTGCTGATGAGCCCCGCCACGGTGGTGGCGTTGGCGATGGTGGTGAGGCTGTTGGAGGTGGTCAGGCCCAGGGCGGTGGTGTTGTCGGGCGAGAGCACCTGCATGTTGAGGGTGAGCACGCCGTAGTCGCCGGCGGCCACGGTGAGGGACTGGGGCACGCTGGTGAAGATGGCCTGCCCGTTGAAGTTCGTGTTGTGGCCGATGTTGATCATCGTCCGCACGATGTTCTGGAATTCCGCGTCCAGGTTGGCGCGGTTGGAGTCGCTGATGGTGCCGGTCTGGGCCTGCTGGGCCAGCTGGGCGGCCCGGGTGAGCAGCTGCGTCACCGAATCCAGGGTGCCGTCGGCCACCTGCATGTAGGAGACGCCGTCGTTGGTGTTGCGCTGGGCCTGCCCGGCGACCTTGATGTCGGCGCCCAGCTTGTTGGCGATGGCCAGGCCCGCGGCGTCGTCCGAGGCCTTGTTGATGCGCTTTCCGGTGGTGAGCCTCTCGATGACCTGGCCGAGCTGGTTTCCGGAGATGCTGAGCTGCCGGCTGGCTCCGATGGCGGAGAGGTTGTTCAGGATTGAGCTCATGGGGTGCTCCGTGAGATCGGGTGGAAGGGATCGGGCTGTCTACGCAGGTCGGCGCGCCGGCCCGGGGGCGGCGACTCCTCCGGCAAGGGGCCCGCGAACCTCAGGCTCCCGCGCCGGGGTGGCTCCGGGCCCCCCGGGGGCCTCGGACCTGCACGGGCATTCCTGGACAAGGGCGTGCCCGGATGCGCCTGGTCGAATGCATACATGGAAGCCTCCAATCCTCAGAGGGCAAAACCTGCTGGGTCGGAGGGGGAGAATCAAGAACGATGCCAGAGCGGAAGGACGCCCGGCGCTCCGCTCATTCAAGGGGGTTCAAGGCGCCCCGGGCTACTTCCGCAGGGTCACCGTGAACGTGCTGCCGCGGTCCGGTTCGCTCTGGACCTCCACCTTGCCCCCGTAGAGGCTCGCCAGCCTCCGGAGGATGGACAACCCCAGGCCCGAGCCCAGGATGTTCCGGGTCTTCTCGTTGCGGATCCGGCTGAACTCCCCGAAGAGCTTGGCCAGGTCCTCCTTTCCGATGCCGATGCCGGTGTCGTGGACCGCCACCCGCACCTCCTCGGGCCCGTCCTCCACCTCGACGGTGACCGAGCCGCCCTCGTGGTTGTACTTGATGGCGTTGGAGATGAGATTGTTGAACATCATCTCCAGCTCACCGGGGTCGGCCTTGAGCCACACCTTGCCGGGTGGGCAGAAAAGGAGATTGACGTTCCTTTCGGCGGCCAGGGACTGGAAGGTCTCCAGGCTCTGGGTGGCCGCGGCGCAGACATCGGCCTCCACCAGGGACCGCTGCTTCTGGCCGGATTCGATGCGGGTGAGGTCCAGAAGGTCCAGGATGAGCTTGCGCATGCCGTCCAGGCGCAGGATGGACCGGTCCAGGAGGTGGTCGTAGGCGCCGATGGCGTCTCCGGCGGCGTGGTCCCGCAGGATCCGGAGGTTGCCCTCCACTGCCGCCAGGGGGGACTTGAGCTCGTGGGCGAGCACCGAGAGGAACTCGAACCGGATCTGCCTGCGCTCCCCGGCGAGCTTGCGGGCCTGGGCCTGGATCATGTAGTGCTTGGCGGTCTTGTGGACGGCGGCCTTGACCTCGATGGGGGTGAAGGGCTTGGCCAGGAAGTCGAAGGCCCCGATCTTGGTGGCCTGCACCGCGGTCTCCAGGCTGGCGTATGCCGTGATCATCACGATCAGGGCCTCGGTCCGGGCCTCCATGAGGGCCTGGAGCACGTCCAGGCCGGACATGCCGGGCAGCTTGTAGTCCAGGAGGATGATCTGGGGGGGATCCTTGGCGGCGGCCTCCAGCGCGGCCTCGCCGGAATCGGCCGTGGTGATGCGAAAATCCACGTCCACCTCGATGTCCTCGAAGCTCGTGGCGTAGGCCTTCAGGGCGCGCTCGATGGAGAGCCGCATGCCCAGTTCGTCGTCCACCACCAGCAGGTGCAGGGTCTCGTGCATAGGCTCCTCAGTGCCCCTGCGGCCTGGCGGCGCGGGGCAGCTTGACGCGGAAGGTGGTGCCCAGGGGGCCCGCGCCGGGGTCGGGGTTGGATTCCACGGAGATGTCGCCCCGGTGGAGCTTGACGATGCCGTAGACCACCGGGAGCCCCAGCCCGGTGCCCTTGCCCATGAGCTTGGTGGTGAAGAAGGGCTCGAACATCCTGTTGAGGTTCTCCTTGGGAATGCCGATGCCGGTGTCCTTGACCTCGATGACCAGCCACTGGTCGTCGGCGCGGGTGGCGATCTGGAGCCGGCCCCCATCGGGCATGGCGTCGAAGGCGTTGCCCACCAGGTTCACGAACACCTGGATCATCTGGTCCCGGTCCAGCTCCACCATGGGGCTGCCGTCGGTGTGGACCGTCTCCACCGTCACCCCCGGCGGCACGGGGAGGTTGGCCAGGGAGGTCTGGACGACCTCCCGGATGTCGTTGAGGTTGTGGGCGACCTTGTTCTGGCGGGCGAAGTCCAGGAGGCCGGCGACGATGCGCTTGCAGCGGTTGGCCTGCTCCGCGATCATCTGCAGGTCCTCGCGCAGGGGGGACGTCTTCTCGCACTCGTCCAGCAGGAGATGGGTGTACATGAGGACCACCCCCAGCGGGTTGTTGATCTCGTGGGCCACCCCCGCGGCCAGCTGGCCCATGCTGGCCAGGCGCTCGGAGTGCATCAGCGTCTCCTGGGTGGAGGCCAGCTTCTCGTTGGCGTGGCTAAGCTTGCGGATGGTGTTGAGGTTGTCGTCGATGACGAAGGGCAGGCACATCTCGGATTCGGCGAAGCCCCGGCCGATGGCCAGCGCGTGTTCGCGGCAGGTGTGGTAACCGCAGGCGCCGCAGTTGAGTTCGTGGGCTTCGGAATACTTGCCCATGCGCTGCATGATGGCGTGGAGCTCCGTGGGGCTCATGGGCTCCAGGCGCTGGTCGTTGGCGGTGAACCTGCGGGTCAGGTCCAGGCTCTGGAACCGGTCCACGTTGCGCTGCCAGAGTTCGGCGTCCAGCATGGTGGCCCTGAACCGGTTGTAGTGGCTCACCCGGGCCCGGCGCCTGAAGAGCGTCTCCTGGGTGCTCAGGCCCGGACCGGCGATGCAGCCGTTGCAGCTCAGCAGCTCCACGAGCCGGGCGTCCATGGTCCCGGTGGCGAACTCCTCCAGCACCGAGGTGAAGCCTTCGATGCCGTCGGTGGCCACCACCTCGTTGGCCACCAGGTCCTCGGGGATGCTGGCGGCCTGAAGGAAGCCCCGGGTCAGGGGGAACAGGCTGCCCAGGTTGGGATGGGGCGGGTCGAAATCGCCCGGAATGCAGTCCTCGATGCGCAAATCATTGCGTTGGGCCAATTTGCGCAGCTCCCGGAAGGTGATGGCCACGTCCGGGGCGCCTTCGATGTCGGGGTCGCAGGCCTCGGCCTTCTTGGCCACGCACGGCCCCACGAAGACCACCTTGATCCCCGGGTGGAGGATGCGCAGCACCCGGGACATGGCCACCATGGGGCTCACGATGGGCGAGAGGTTGGGGATGAGCTCGGGGTGGTAGCGCTCCACGAACCCCACCACCGCCGGGCAGGTGGTGGCGATGTACTGGGCCCGGGGGTTCAGGATCATCAGCTGGCGGTACTGCTCGGCCACCAGGTCCGCCCCGAAGGCCACCTCGGCCACCAGGGAGAACCCCAGCTTGCGGACCATCCCCACCAGCACCCGGAAGTCCATTTCCGCCTGGAACTCCACCGGGAAGGATGGGGCCAGGATGGCGGCGACGGGCTTGCCCGACTGGAGGAGCTCCTCCACCTCGTTCACCGTCGAGACGATGCGCTTGGCCTTCTGGGTGCAGACCCGGATGCAGTTGCCGCACCCGATGCACCGCTCGGCCACCACCTCGGCCTGGCTCTTGGTGATGCGGATGGCCTTGGCGGGGCAGGTGCGAACGCAGGTGTAGCAGATGCGGCAGCGGTTCTTGAGGGTCCTGACGAAACCGCGCACGGTGGAACCCGCGGCGGAACCTTCGACCGGCTCGCCTGGGCCTCCAGGGTCGATCACGGGTTCCGCCATGGCTGGTTCCTCCGCGTCAGAGCTTGAGCAGTCTCCTGGCCTCGGCCTTGAGCTGCTCGGGCCGGACCGGCTTGTCCATCACCACGTCCGCCTTGACCCAGGAGGCGGCCTCCTCGGACTGGGGGTGGAAGTCGAGGCCGGTGGCGGCCTTGACGGCGGTGAGCAGGATCACGGGTGTCTCGGGGTAAAGGCGTTTCACATGGTGGCACAGCACGAATCCGGAATCCATGTTCTCCATCATCAGGTCCAGCACCGCCAGGTCGGGGATGGTGGTGAGGAGCGCCTCCTCCCCCTCCTTCTGCCCCTGGGCCTTGATGACGCGGTAGCCCTCCGAGGCCAGGACGAAGGACACCTGCTCCAGCAGGTCGATGTCGTCGTCGACTACAAGGACGTTCTTCTTATCGGTCATGGACATCGCTCCCTATCGCAGGACTTCGCGTTTCTGGTACGTGGTGTGGAGAAGCTGGTGGCTGAGGTGTCCCAGGGGCTTGCCCAGGAATTCCTTGTAGAGCCGCTGCACCTGGCTGTTGCGGTGGCTGACCCGCAGGGTGTCGGTCTTGTCGATGGCGTACAGCGCGGCCATGCGGGCCTTCACGGAATCCAGGTCGGCCTTGAGGGGCTGGCCCCCGCCGTTGATGCACCCGCCGGGGCAGGTCATGACCTCCACGAAGTGCAGGTCGCTGCGCCCGGCCTTGATCTCGTCCATGAGCTTCCTCGCCTGGCCCAGGCTTGAGACCACGGCCGCGCCCACCTCCAGGTCGCCCACCTTCACCCGCAGTTCCTTGCTGCCCTTCATGCCCCGCAGGTCCTGGATCCGGTACTCCTTCATCTCGTCGCCGGTGAGGAGGAAGAAGGCGCTGCGAACCGCCGCCTCCATGACGCCGCCCGAGGCCCCGAAGAGCTTGCCGGCGCTGGAGCGCTCCCCGAAGGGGGTATCGGCGCCCTCGGGCGCCAGGGTGCCGGGATCGACGCCCTTGATGCGGAAGAGCTCGGCCAGCTCCCGGGTGGTGAGGACGTAATCCACGTCGGGCACGTAGTCCCGGCCCATCTCGGGCCGAGCGCACTCGAACTTCTTGGCGGTGCACGGCATGATCGAGACGCTGACGATGTCCTTGGGATCCAGGTTCTCGCGCCTGGCGAAGAACGACTTGATCACCGCGCCCATCATCTGCTGCGGGCTCTTGCAGGTGGAGACGTTGGGCAGGAGCTCGGGGTAGAACTGCTCCACGAACTTGATCCAGCCCGGGGAGCAGCTGGTGAACATGGGCAGCGGGCCGCCCTGGGTGATGCGCTGGATGAGCTCGCTGCCCTCCTCCATGATGGTGAGGTCGGCGGTGAAGGAGGTGTCGAATACGCGGTGGAAGCCCACCCGGCGCAGCGCGGCCACCATCTGGCCGTCGATGTCGGTGCCGGGCTTGAACCCGAACTCCTCGGCGATGGACACCGAGACGGCGGGGGCGTGCTGCACCACCACCGTCTTGCCGGGGTCGGCGAGCACCCGCATGACCTCGTCCACGTAGCTGCGCTCGGTGAGCGCGGCCGTGGGGCAGACCAGGATGCACTGCCCGCAGTTGATGCAGCAGCTGACGTTCATGCCCTCGTCGAAGGCGGTGCCCACGAAGGCCTTGGACCCGCGGTTGATGAAGTCGATGGCCGAGACGCCCTGGACCTCCTCGCACACCCGCACGCACTTGCCGCAGAGGATGCACTTCTCGGGATCCCGGACGATGGAGGGGCTGGAGATGTCCTTCTCCTTGCGCTTGCGCAGGCCGCGGAACACGCGGTTGCGCACCCCGTGCTCCCGGGCCAGGTCGCTCAGGTCGCACTTGCCGTTGCGGGCGCAGTAGAGGCAGTCGTCGGGGTGGTTGGAGAGGAGGAGTTCCACGATGGCCTTGCGGGTCTTGAGGACCGTGGGGGTGCTGGTGTGGATCCTCATTCCGTCGGCGGCGGGGAAGGAACAGGCCGGGACGAGCCCCGGCGCTCCCTCCACCTCCACCACGCACATGCGGCAGGTGCCCGAAGGCAGCAGGCCCTCCATGTGGCAGATGGTGGGGACGTGGATCCCGCCGCGCTGGAGCGCCTGCAGGATGGTGTCCCCCTTCCTGGCTTCAATTTTCTGTCCGTTCGCTTCAAGGGCCAGCATCGTCGACTCCCCCTAGACCGGTTGCGTGAATTCGATGTCGCAGCGCAGGCAGCGACGGGCTTCGCAAAGGGCGTGCTCCTCGGAAAGGCACAGGTCCACCTCCCGGAAGTTCCCGCGGCGCTCGGCCACGGGCAGGTGCTCCGGATGGGCCCGTCCGGGTCCCTCCCCTTCCTCCTCATCGGCAGAGAAGGGCGGCACGTACACCGTCGGCAGGGCCACCCTGGGCAGGGCCCTGAGCTGGCGGCCCGTGAGATGCCGGTCGATCATCACCGCGGCGTTCTTGCCCGCGGCCACGGCCTCGATGACGGTGCCGGGCCCGGTCACCACGTCGCCGCCCCCGAAGACGCGCTTCTGGGAGGTGATGTAGGACTCCGGGTTGATCACCAGGCCGCCCCAGGACTTCACCTTGAATCCCTCGAGCACTCCGGCTTCGGGCTCCTCGGAAATGGCCACCACCAGGGTGTCCAGCTCCGCGGTGAAGGCGCTTCCGGGGATGGGCACGGGCCGGGCGCGGCCGGTCTCGTCCCGGTCGCCCAGTTCGTTGCGCTGGAACTCGATGCCCATGAGGACGCCGCCCTCGGCCTTGACCGCCAGCGGCGTGACCAGGGTCTCCAGCCGGATGCCCTCGTCCAGGGCGGCTTCGATCTCCTCCCCGTAGGCGGGCATCTCGTTCCGGGTGCGGCGGTAGAAGACGGTCACCTCCGTGACGTCCTTCTGGCGGATGGCGACGCGGGCCGCGTCGAGGGCGCTGTTGCCGCCCCCGATGACGCCCACCCGCCCCCGGGCCAGGGATTCGCCGTGGAGGTTGAAGGCCTTGAGGAAACGGATGCCGGGGAGGATGCCCTCGGCGTCGTCGCCGGGCAGGCCCAGGCGCTTGCTCTGGTGGGCGCCCAGGGCGAGGTAGATGGCCTGGAAGCCGTCCTCCTTCAGGCTCTGCACCGTGAAGTCCTTGCCAAGGGCCATGTTCAGCTCGAGGGTGACGTTCTCGTTGATGAGGCTGTCGATCTCGGCGTTCAGGACGTTCCGGGGGAGGCGGTACGAGGGGATGCCCGCCACCAGCATGCCGCCGGCGCGGTGCTCGCGCTCGAAGACCGTCACCTTGTATCCCTTCATGCCCAGGGCGTGGGCCGCGGTGAGGCCCGCGGGGCCCGCGCCCACCACCGCCACCCGGGGCGCGCCGGGCTTTGCGGGCCGGGCCGCGGCCTTGAAGACCTTGGGATCCACCCGGTCCACCACGAAGCGCTTGAGGTCGCGGATGGCGATGGGGTCGCCGCCCGTGGTGCCGCAGCGGCAGCCGGCCTCGCAGGGGTGGTTGCACACCCGCGCGCACACCGAGGGGAAGGGATTGGCGCCCCGGATGGCCTGGTAGGCGTCGTCGTACTCGCCCAGGGCCACGTGGGCCACGTACTTCCACACCTCGGTGCCCACGGGGCACCCCGCCTGGCAGGGCGCGCCCACCAGCTCCCGGCAGGCCCCGGCGGGGCAGCGGCGCTCGTAGATGTGGGCCTCGTATTCGTCCCGGAACCACTTGAGGGTCGAGAGCACGGGGTTGGGCGCCGTCTGGCCCAGGCCGCACAGGCTGCTCTTCTGGATGGCCTCGCCCAGCTCCTTGAGCACCATGACGCCGCGCACCCTCAAGAGGGCGTCCAGGCCCTCCTCGCCACGGCGGTTCTGGGTGATGGCCTGGAGGATGTCCAGCATCTGCTTCGTGCCTTCCCGGCAGGGGATGCACTTGCCGCAGCTCTCGGACTGGATGAACTCCATGAAGAACTTGGCCAGGTCGACCATGCAAGTGCTCTCGTCCATCACCACCAGGCCGCCCGATCCCATGATGGCGCCGAAGGCCTTGAGCTCCTCGTAGTCGCAGGCCACGTCCATGTGGGGCTCCGGGATGCAGCCCCCGGAGGGCCCGCCGATCTGCACGGCCTTGGCCTTCCTGCCGTTGGGGATGCCCCCGCCCACGGCGAAGACCACGTCGCGGATCCTCGTGCCCATGGGCACCTCCACCAGGCCCGTGCGGCGCACCATGCCCGAGAGGGCGAAGACCTTGGTGCCCTTGCTGCCCGCCGTGCCCAGGGCGGCGAAGGCCTGGGGGCCGTTCTGCATGATGCCCGGCACGTTGGCGAAGGTCTCCACGTTGTTGATGACCGTGGGCTTGCCGAAGACGCCCGACTGGATGGGATAGGGGGGCCTGGGCCGCGGCATGCCGCGCTTGCCCTCGATGGAGTGGATGAGGGCGGTCTCCTCGCCGCACACGAAGGCGCCGGCGCCCATCTTGATGACGATGTCCAGGCTGAACCCGCTGCCCAGGATGTTCTCGCCCAGGAGGCCGTAGGCCCGGGCCTGGGCCATGGCGATCTTCAGGTTCTCGATGGCCAGGGGGTACTCGGCCCGGATGTAGATGTAGGCCTTGGAGGCGCCGATGGCGTAGCAGCCCGTGACCATGCCCTCCAGGAGGCGGTGGGGGTCGCTCTCGCACACCGCCCGGTCCATGAAGGCCCCCGGGTCGCCCTCGTCGGCGTTGCAGATCATGTACTTCTGGTCGCCGGGCGAAGCCAGGGCCATCTGCCACTTGCGGCCCGTGGGGAAGCCCGCCCCGCCCCTGCCCCGCAGCCCCGAGGCCAGGATGTCGTCCACCACCTCCTGGCGGGTGCAGGTCGTGAGCGTCCGGTGCAGCGCCGAATACCCGCCGCGGGCGATGTACTCGTCGATGGACCGGAAGTCGACGAGGCCGGAGTTGGCCAGCACCCAGCGCTTCTGGAGGGCCAGGAAGGGATGCTCGCCCAGGGGCCTGACCTTGGGCCAGGATTCGAGGCCGTCTTCCGGGAACTCGCCCAGGACCCAGTCCATGGGCATGCGGCCCGCGAAAAAGCCCTCCAGCAGGGCGTCCACCTTGTCGGCGGTGATGGAGGCGAAGCTCACCCGCGCCTTGCCGGGCACCTGGATGTCCACCAGGGGCTCCTCGGAGCACAGGCCGATGCAGCCCACTTCCTTGATGTCGGCGTCCATCCCCTTGGCCGCGCACCAGTCGCGGACCCTGGCCAGCGTCTTGTCGGCCCCGGCGCCCAGGCCGCAGGTGCCCGCGCCCACGAAGATCACGGGCCGGTCGATGCGCTCCCGGCGCAGGCCGGCGATGAGGTCCTCGACGGCTTCGCCCTTGAAGGGGCCGTCCTTGAGGGCCGCGAGCAGCGCGGGGGCGGGACGGGCCGGGACGTCCCAGCAGGAGACCTTGGATCCGCTATACATGGCTGAACTCCTCTGACCGGCATTCTTCGAGGATGCGCTGCAGCTTCATGGGGGTGACCTTGGCGTGGAACTGGCCGTTGACGTTCACCACGGGCGCGAGGCCGCAGGCCCCCATGCAGGCCACCACCTCCAGGCTGAACAGGCCGTCCCGGCTGGTCTCGCCGGGGGCGATCTTGAGGACCTTCTCGACCATGTCCAGGACGCGCTTGCTGCCCTTGACGTGGCACGCGGTGCCCCGGCAGACCATCACGTGGTACGTTCCGCGCGGCTGGAACCGGAACATGTTGTAGAAGGTGGCGACCCCGAAGATCTTGCTGGCCGGAAGGTCCAGGGCAAGGCCCACCCGGGTGATGGCGGCCTTGGACAGGTAGCCTTCGGCCGCCTGGACTTCCTGCAGGATCGGGATGAGATGGTCACGCCCGGCGTCCGGGTGACCCTCGAGGATGGTCTCAACGCTCTTCATGTCGGCCATTCCGGCGCTCCTTTGAGGGATGAGTTGTGAAGTAGGCGAGCTTTTCCAGGTAGGTGGTGATGACGAGTTCTTCCAGCGCGACGTTCACCGGGACCCGCAGGGCCACCGGCGCGAAATTGAGGATTCCCCGGATCCCCGCGCCCACCAGCTGGTCCGCGGCCCCCTGGGCGGCGGAGGCGGGCACGCAGAGGATGGCCAGGGTGATGCCCTCCCGGGCCGTCACGGCCTCCAGGGACGCCATGGAATGGCACTTCACCCCCGAATAGACGCGGCCGAACGTGGCGGGGTCCGTGTCGAAGGCGGCCTTGATGCACAGGGTGGAGCGGCTGGCCTCCAGGAAGGCGATGAGGGCCCGGCCCAGGTGCCCGGCGCCCACCACGGCCACGGCGTGGGTGCGGTCCAGGCAGAGGGCCTGGTCCAGCTTCTCCATGAGGGCATCCACCTCGTAGCCGTGACGCGGGACGCCCTGGGTGCCGATGGCCATGAGGTCCCGGCGCACCTGCGAATCGGCGGTGCGCATGGCCGCTGCGATCTCATGGGAGAAGAGGTGGGTGCGGTGCCCCGGCGCCTGTTCCGTCAGGAACGTGCGGTAACGTGCCAGGCGCTCGACGATCTTCCCGGAAATGAGCTTCATGGAGCCATCCGTGAAAAGTGCTACAACGTGACAGAGTGTTACGATATAGTTTAGACTGATCTCAAAAGATGCGGAGGTCTTCTGTGTGATTCCGATCACAAAGAAGACCAATAGGTCATCAAATAGGTCCCAATTCATTGACCTTTTTCCGGCGCGGGCCTATCTCTGGAGAGTCGGGCACCGGGATCCGTTCCGGTGCCGGTCGCACCCTCCACCCCACCCCGACCGCAAGGCCATCCCCCGAGCGGAAGGACACGCGGGACTCCGCACGTCCATTCCGCGAAGGCGCCACCGGCCGGGCCCGCCAGAAAGGGCCGTCATGGGCAGCACCAAGCGCCTCGGGGTCGTGGGAATCGTCGTCGAGGACCTCGCCTCGGCGCCAGAGGTCAACGCCATCCTCCATGATTCGGCCACGCTCATCGTGGGGCGCATGGGGATCCCCTACCGGGAGCGCGGGGTCTCCATCGTCTCCCTCATCGTCGACGGCACCTCGGACGACCTCAGCGCCCTCACCGGGCGCCTGGGGCGGATTCCCGGCGTCGCCGTCAAGACCGCCCTGGCCAGGGAGGTCCCCGCCCCAAGCAAGGAGTGCTGATGTCCTACGATCCCCGCTCATCCGATCCCAACGAATTCATCGACCACGCCGAGATCGAGTCCACGCTGGCCGCCGCCGCCCTGGAGGCGCGCGACCCCGGCGCCGTGCGCGCCATCCTGGACCGCGCCGCCACCTTCGGAGGCCTCACCCACCGGGAGGCCGCCGTCCTCCTGAACGTCGAGGACCCCGGCGTCCTGGGCGAGGTCTTCACCCTGGCCCGGCACATCAAGGAGCACATCTACGGCCGGCGCATCGTGATGTTCGCGCCCCTCTACCTTTCCGACTTCTGCGTGAACAAGTGCAGCTACTGCGGCTACAACCACGACAACCCCATGCCCCGGCGCAAGCTGGACCAGGCTGAACTGGCCGAGGAGATCCGGGTCCTGGAGGGCCTGGGCCACAAGCGGCTGGCCCTGGAGGTGGGCGAGGATCCCGCGAACTGCCCCCTGGACTACCTGCTGGAGTGCATCGCCACCATCTATTCCCTCAAGTTCAAGAACGGGGCCATCCGCCGGGTCAACGTGAACATCGCCGCCACCACCGAGGAGGACTACCGCCGCCTCAAGGACGCGGGCATCGGCACCTACATCCTCTTCCAGGAGACGTACCACAAGCCCACCTACCTGGCCGTGCACAAGGGCCCCAAGCGGAACTACGAGTGGCACACCGGCGCCCACGACCGCGCCATGCGGGCCGGCATCGACGACGTGGGCCTGGGGGTCCTCTACGGACTCTACGACTGGAAGTACGAGACCGTGGGCATGCTCATGCACGCCGAGCACCTGGAGGCCGCCCTGGGCGTGGGTCCCCACACCCTCTCCGTGCCCCGCATCCGGGCCGCCTCGGGCGTGTCGGCCTGCGACTTCCCCCACCTGGTCTCGGACGAGGACTTCAAGAAGGTGGTGGCCGTGCTCCGCCTCGCCACGCCCTACGCCGGCATGATCCTCTCCACCCGCGAGCCCATGGGCTACCGGGAGGAAGTGATCGCCCTGGGCATCTCCCAGGTGAGCGCCGGCTCCTGCACCGGGGTGGGCGGCTACGCCCAGACCCCCAAGCTGGGCTTCGAGGACGCCGTCCCCCAGTTCGAGCCCGCCGACCACCGCAGCCCCACCGAGGTCCTGAAGGACCTCCTGCGCGACGGCTACGTCCCCAGCTACTGCACCGCCTGCTACCGGGAAGGCAGGACGGGGGACCGCTTCATGAAGCTGGCCAAGAGCGGTCAGATCGCCAACGTCTGCCAGCCCAACGCGCTGCTCACCCTCATGGAGTACATCGAGGACTACGGGGACGCGGAACTAAGGGAGCTGGGAGAGCACAGGATCAAGGAGGAACTGGCCACGATCCCGAACCCCAAGGCCCGGGAGGCCGCCAGCAACTACCTGGAGAGGATCCGGGCCGGGGAAAGGGACCTGCGGTTCTGATTTAGGTCTTTTTCCCCAGCGATCCCCTGCGGATCCCCAGCGCCTCTGCGTTTGATTGGTTTCTAAAATATCCTCAATACTGGTATAAATCCATGCCAATAGGATACTTAAGAATCCAATCAAACGCAGAGGCGCTGGGGGCTCGCTGAGGATCGCAGAGAAAAGAACAAGGAAAATACTTGACTATTTTCATCTGATATTCGGATTTTTCATCCAGAACCCAGTTATTTCTCCCCCAAGGCCCGAACCCGGCCTAGACTGTGGGCATCCGATCTCCATACAACTCAATCCGTTTCCCACCGGAGGACAGTCATGGCCAAGATCCTTATCGTCGACGACGATCCGGACATCGTGGAAGCCAGCACGCTCTTTCTCGAAAAGGCCGGGCACACCATCGCCAGCGCCTTCAACCGCCGGGACGGCATGAAGGCGGTGGAGGTTTTCGGACCCGATCTCCTCATTCTCGACGTGATGATGGAGCAGCCCGACGACGGGTTCGCCATGGCCCAGGACCTGCGGCGCCAGGGGTGGAAGCGGCCCATCCTCATGCTCACCTCCGTGGCTTCCGCCTCGGGTCTCGCCTTCGGGCGGGACGACGAGATGGTTCCCGTGGACGACTTCCAGGCCAAGCCCGTGGAACCCGCGGAACTGGTGCGGAAGGTCGCCGCCCTTCTTGGAAGGTAGGAGGCAACCCATGCTGATGACCGAACGCGACCGCCTCGCCCAGGAGATCCGGACCCTCGCCGCCAGGCTGGGCCGGAACCGCACCTCCCTCATTCCCATCCTCCTCGAGATCAAGCGCAAGTACCACACCATCGACAGCTACGCCATGCAGGTCATCGCCGACCTCCTGGGCATCCACCCCGTGGAAGTCAACAGCGTGGTGTCCTTCTACGCCTTCCTGGGCGATCGCCGCCAGGGCAGGTTCGTGATCCGCCTCTGCCGGACGATCTCCTGCGACATGCAGGGCAAGAGCCGGGTGAAGCGCCAGCTGGAGAACGACCTGGGCATCGGCTTCGGGGAGACCACCCCCGACGGCAAGTTCACGCTGGAATACGCCAACTGCATGGGCATGTGCGACCAGGGCCCCGCCCTGCTCGTCAACGACCGCATCTACACCCGGGTCACGCCCGAGAAGGTGCACGAGATCCTGGAGGAGTGCCGCCGCGTCTTCGGCGTCCACGCCGCCGAAACGAAGGAGGTGGTGTTCAAATGAGCTCCCTGCCCACCTACACCGAACAGATTCCCGAAGCCGGCCTGCGTGCCGCGATGGGCATGGACCGGCCCGGGATCATCAGCGCCATCGGCGCCTCCGGCCTCAAGGGCCGGGGGGGCGCGGGCTTTCCCACGGGGGTGAAGTGGAACTTCGCCGCCGCCGCCCAGGCCGACCAGAAGTTCGTCATCTGCAACGCGGACGAAGGCGAGCCGGGCACCTTCAAGGACCGGGTCATCCTGCAGGAGCACGCCGACCTGGTCTTCGAGGGCATGACCATCGCGGGCAAGGCCATCGGCGCGCACGAAGGCATCCTCTTCCTCCGGGGCGAGTACGCCTACCTCCGGGGCCACCTGGAGGCCGCGCTGGCGGGCCGAAGGGACCGGAACCTCCTGGGCCGGGGCATCCTGGGCTCGAACCTGGATTTCGACATCCGCATCTTCATGGGCGCCGGAGCCTACATCTGCGGCGAGGAGACCGCCCTCATCGAGGCCCTGGAAGGCTTCCGGGGCGAGCCCCGCAACCGGCCCCCCTTCCCCGTCAACACCGGCTTCATGGGCCGGCCCTCCATCGTCAACAACGTCGAGACCCTGGCCTGGGCCGCGTGCATCCTGGGCAACGGGCCCGAGTGGTTCCGCAGCCACGGCACGGAGAAGTCCACCGGCCGAAAGATCTTCAGCGTCTCCGGCGACTGCGCGCGCCCCGGGGTCTACGAGTTCCCCATGGGCCTGACCGTGGCCGAGCTGCTTCGCGAGGTGGGCGGCGAGGACGCGAAGGCCGCCCAGATCGGCGGCGCCGCGGGCCAGTGCGTGCCCGCCAAGGATTTCAAGCGCTCCATCGCCTTCGAGGACATCCCCACCGGCGGATCCGTCATCGTCCTGGGCCCGCAGCGGGACATGCTGGACGTGCTCCACAACTTCCTGGAGTTCTTCGTGGACGAGTCGTGCGGGCAGTGCGCCCCCTGCCGCCTGGGCACCACCAAGCTCCTCGAGGGCCTGGACATGCTCCGGAAGGGAACGTGCAGCATGGCCTACCTCAAGGAATTGTGCAGCCTGGGCGAGACCATGCAGGTCGCCAGCAAGTGCGGCCTCGGCCAGAGCAGCCCCAACGCCTTCCTCTCCGTCGTGGCGAACTTCCGCGAGGAGCTGATGGGCCGAATCCCAACCCACGCCTGACCTGACCCGAGGTTGCCCATGTCCACCGAACTTCCAGAGACCCCGAAGCGGGCGCCCTCCAGCCAGCAGGGCCAGAGCGTCGCCGTGGCCGAGAACCCTTCGGCCATCGGCGGCACCGTCAGCATCTCCATCGACGGGCAGGCCCTGAAGGTGCCGCTCGGCACCACCATCCTCGACGCGGCCAGGCGCATCGGCATCACCATCCCCACCCTGTGCCACCATCCGGACCTGTGCGTGGCCGGCGTCTGCCGCATCTGCTCGGTGGAGGTCGAAGGCCAGCGCACCCTCCAGGCCGCCTGCGCCTATCCCGTCACCTCCCCCATCAAGGTGCTCACCCACACCCGCAAGGTGCGCATGGCCCGGCGCCACATCGTCGACCTGCTGCTCAGCGATCACTACGGCCACTGCTACGCCTGCGGCCGGAACAACAACTGCGAGCTCCAGGCCCTGGCCAAGGAGTACGGGGTGGATTTCTTCCGGTTCGGCCACCCCGAAAAGCCCATGCACGAGATCGACCTCTCCAGCTACTCCGTGGTGCGCGACAACAACAAGTGCGTGCTGTGCCGGCGCTGCGTGCGCACCTGCATCGACGTCCAGGACGTGGGCACCATCGAGGTGCTGGGCCGGGGCCGGACCAGCCACGTGGCCACCTTCCTGGACAAGCCCCTGGGAAGCGTGGTGTGCATCAACTGCGGCCAGTGCATCAACCGGTGCCCCACGGGCGCCCTGCGCGCCAACGACCCCACCGACGAGGTGTGGGAAGCCATCCACGACCCGAAAAAGCACGTGGTCATCCAGACCGCCCCTAGCCCCCGCGCGGCCATCGGCGAGTGCTTCGGCCAGCCCGCCGGAACCGCGCTCACCTTCGAGCTGAACACGGCGCTGCGCATGTGCGGCTTCGACCAGGTGTTCGACACCAACTTCAGCGCGGACCTCACCATCATGGAGGAGGGCACCGAGCTCCTGCTGCGCCTCAAGAAGGCCCTTGCGGACGGCGAGCCCGCGGCCTTCCCGCAGTTCACCAGCTGCTCCCCGGGCTGGGTGAAGTACCTGGAGCACTTCTATCCCGAATACATCCCCAACCTCAGCACCGCCAAGAGCCCCCAGCAGATGTTCGGCGCGGTCATCAAGACCTACTACGCCCAGAAGCAGGGCATCGACCCCCGGGACATCGTCACGGTGGCCCTCATGCCGTGCTCGGCCAAGAAGTTCGAGTGCAACCGGCCCGAGATGGACGACTCCGGGTACAAGGACGTGGACTACGGCCTCACCACCCGGGAGCTGGCCAAGATGATCAGCGAGACCGGCATCGACCTGCCCCGCCTGGCCAAGTCGGACTTCGACGCGCCATTCGGGACCGCCACCGGCTCCGGGGTCATCTTCGGGGCCACCGGGGGCGTCATGGAGGCCGCCCTGCGCACGGTCATCGAACTGGTGGTGGGGGTGAAGGTGGAAGACCTCTTCGAGCACGCGGACATCAAGCCGGTGCGCGGCTTCGAGGGCGTCAAGTACGCCGAGCTCCCCATCCCGAAGGTGGGCCCCGTGCCTGCCCTGCTGGCGCCGCTCTTCCCCAGCTGGGACTTCCTCAAGGGCGCCATCCTCAAGGTTGCCGTGGCCCACGGCACCGCCAACGCCAAGGCGGTCATGGAGGACATCAAGCGGGGCGGCCCGTTCAGCCAGTGCCACTTCATCGAGTTCATGGGGTGCCCAGGCGGGTGCCTCGGCGGCGGCGGACAGCCCATCCCGACGTCCCCCGAGATCCGCAAGGCCCGGGCCGGAGCCATCTACGCCGAGGATTCCGCCTACGCGGTGCGCAAGTCCCACGAGAACCCGGACGTCCTGAAGATCTACGACGAGTTCCTCACCGAAGGCCCCTGCGGGCACAGGAGCCACAAGCTCCTCCATACCCACTACACTGAGCGAGGCCGCTACATCGAGTAGCCCAGGGGCGTCATGGCCGAGGTCCATCCCATCCTGCACTTCCTCGCCCCCACGGGGGCGGGGACGGCCCGCGCCTTCGACGCGCAGGAGCAGGAGGTCCTGGACCGCGTGAACCGGGAAGCCGCCGGCGAAGCCTCGCTGGACGACCTCCTGGACTTCCTTTTCGGCACCATCCGGGAGCTCTACCCCTGCGACCGCATCGGCCTCGCCTTCATCGAGGACGAGGGCCGGCGCATCGTGGCCCACCGCACCCGGGCGGACTACGCTCCCATCCTCCTCAAGGACGGCTACGGGGAGGACCTGGCGGGGAGCTCGCTGCGCCGGGTGCTGGATTCCGGCTGCGCCCGGGTCATCTACGACCTTCCGCGCTATCTGGCCGACCATCCTCGCAGCGGCTCCACGCGGGTCCTGGTGAAGGAAGGGGTGCGGAGCTCCCTCACCTGCCCCCTCACGGTCAAGGACCGGGCCATCGGCGTCATCTTCCTCAGCTCCCGGGAACCCCGGGCGTACACCCCCTATCACGTCCAGCTCTGGATGGCCCTGGCCCAGCGCCTCAGCCAGGCCGTGGAGAAGACCTGGCGCATCGAGCAGCTCACCGCCGCCAACCGGGCCTACACCGAGCTGCTCGCCTTCGTGAGCCACGAGCTCAAGAACCCCATCGCCAGCATGATCACCGACGCCCGGGTCCTCACCGGCGGCTACCTGGGGCCCCTCGAGCCGCCCCAGGCCCGGAAGCTGGAGCGCCTGATCTCCAAGGGCAGCTACCTCCTGGACCTCGTCGGCGAGTACCTGGACCTGGCGCGCATGGAGGGCGGCAACCTGACCCTCCACCCCGTCGAGGCCGCCTTCGCGGCCGAGGTGGCCGACCCCTGCGTGGAGCTCGTGCTGGGGCAGATCCAGGCCAAGGGCATGGCCCTGGAGCGCCGGATCCCCGCGGACCTGCCCCCCGTGGCCTGCGATCCCGGGCTCCTGCGCATCGTCCTGTCCAACCTCCTGGGCAACGCCGTGAAATACGGCCGGGAGGGGGGGGCCATCCGCCTCACGGCGGAATCCGGGCCCGCGAGCCTCAAGGTCGCCGTGTGGAACGAGGGCCCCGGGTTCAGGGCCGAGGACCGGCCCAGGCTCTTCCGCAAGTTCAGCCGCCTCCCCTCCCCGGAGCTCATGGCCCAGAAAGGCACGGGCGTCGGGCTCTACACGGCCTGGCGCATCCTCCACCTGCACGGGGGACGCATGGACGCCGCGAGCCAGGCCGGCGCCTGGGCCGAGTTCACCTTCGAGCTGCCCCAGCCGCTGCCGGAGCCCCAGCCCTGAGGACGCCTTCCCCGGCCCGGCGAAAGGACTATACTTCCTGTGCGACGGGAGGGAAAAATGCGCGCGAACCTGCTCTACACGCTTGGATTGGCGGCGGTGGCCGCCGCTGCGATCCAGGCCGCGGATCCCGCGGCCGAACTCAAGGTGGGCCTGGGCATCGAGAAGATGGAGGTGACGGACGCCTCGGATGCGTTCAAGATCGCCCCGGACACGAAGCTCTACGCCTGGGCCAGGGTCAGCGGCCTGGAAGGCGCCACCGTGACCCTCAGCTTCCAGAAGGACGGCAAGGCCGTGTTCCAGAAGGACCTGGAAGTTCCCCGCAGCCCCTACCGCACCAACGCCTACCGCACCTTCCGCGCCGGCGACAACGGGAGCTGGACCGTCAAGGCCCTGGACAAGGAGGGCAAGGAGCTGGGAAGCGCGGCCTTCACCGTCGAGGTCCAGTGACCCGCCGCCGCCCGGAAGCGATCAGGATTCCGGCGCCCCGCGGTGGTGCTTGAGCTTCTCCAGCTCGGCCAGGATCGTCCCGGGGTCGTGGCATTCCTGAAGGCCCTGGCGGAAGTGGACGCCGCCGGGCAGGCCCTTGGTGAACCAGGACCCGATCTTCTTCATCTTGTGCAGGGCCTCCCGGGGCTCCAGCAGCTCCAGGAGCAGGCCGAAGAATGAGATGCAAAGGTCGATGCGCTCGGTCTCGGTGACCACCAGGCCGGGTTCGGCCACCTGGCGGAAGATCCACGGGTTCGTGAGGGCGGCGCGGCCGATCATCACGCCGTGGCAGCCGGTCTCGGAGGCCATGCGCAGGGCGTCGGCGGGGGTGTTCACGTCGCCGTTGCCGATGATGGGAAAGCCGACCCCGGCCTCCACGGCCCGGGCGATGAGCGACCAGTCCGCGTGGCCCTCGTACTGCTGGGCCCGGGTGCGGGGGTGGATGGCCAGGGCCTTCACGCCCACCGCGTCGAACATGCGCAGGAAGTCCAGGTACTCGGCCTTCTCCTTCTGGCTGTGGTCCCAGCCCGCGCGCATCTTCACGGTGACCGGCAGGTCCACGGCCTTCACCATGGCGGTCACGCAGGCCTCGGCGAGGCGGATGTCTCGCAGGAGGGCCGATCCGGCCCCGCCCTTGGTCACGTTGCTGGCGGGGCAGCCCATGTTCAGGTCGATGATGTCCGCCCCGGCGTCCCGGGCCATGCGCGCGGCGTCGGCCAGGTGCTCGGGCACGCTCCCGGCCAGCTGCATGGCGAAGGGGTGCTCGCCCTCGCCGGCCATCATGCGCTCCGCCTTGCGGGCGTGCCGGATGAGGGCCTCGCTGCTGATCATCTCGGAAACGGTGAGGCCCACGCCGCCCACGCCCCGGATCATGCGCCGGAAGGGCTGGTCCGTGATCTCGTGGAGGGGCGCCATGACCAGCGGGGGCTGGACCCGGACGGGACCGATGCTGAAGGAGGAATCGGGGAACGTCACGGTGCCTTTACGCTCGTCGCCTTGAAGTACCCGTCCCTGCGCATGTCCCGGACCTCGACGGTGAGATCGGCCTGCCGCGTCGCCAGGCTCAGGGCGAAGTGGGCCTTCATGAGTTCCAGGGCGCCCTCGCCCACCTTGGCGAGCACGGCGGGCTCCCGGCCCTCCAGCACGAGGATCGAGAGGTGGGCGAAGGCCAGGTCCGGCCCGCCGCCGGCCATGCGGAACGCGTCGCACCGGTAGGCGCGGCTCTTGATGTCCTTGAGGTTGAACGGGCATTCCTCCGAAAGGAACCGGTGGAGCTGCTCCCAGAAGGCCTGGAAGTCAGGCGGCTCGGCGATGGTGGAGGCGTACTCGAGGGTCGTGTGGGGCATGGCTCACTTTCCGGAAGCCTGGGCTTCCAGGTCCATGATGACAGCCTCCACGGCGGAGTCGTTCCTCCAGAAGAGGGCCGTGACCCGCAGGAACCACCCGATGAGCCAGGCGTTGGCCACCACGGCCAGGGCCTGGAGGCCCAGGAGGGACCAGACCCGAAGCGGCGTGCCTCCCCCCATGCGCCAGCCCAGGAGGAGCACCAGGAACGGCAGGCCGGTCCTGACCACCACCCCGCCGGCCACCAGGGCCGTCCACTGGACGGGATGGGTCCAGAGGCGCAGGAAGCTCCCGCGGAGGTGGCGCCCCAGGGCCCGGGCGCCGCCCAGGTTCCAGCCGGGGGCGCCGGCCCGGTCCAGGCGGCAGAGCCAGGCCTGGAGGAAGAACACGGAGACGAACGCGAGCCGGACCAGGACCCCGCCCACCCAGTCCAGCCACCCGAGGCCCTGGATGCCCGTGCCCGCCAGGGCCGAGAGGACCCAGAAAATCGCGGAGCCCAGGAGGGCCAGCGGCAGGGCCGCGAGGAACAGCGCGTCCACGAAGCCCCAGAGCCATGCGCCGAGCCTCGCGGGCACGCCCGCGGCCCGGGCCTGGACCTTCCAGCCGGCCCAGAGGAACCAGGCCAGGGTCCCGAGCGCGGCCAGCGGGACCCAGGGCCCGGTCCACCGGTCCTTCAGGCCCCCGTTGACCGCCAGGTCCCAAAGGTCCCGCACGGTGATCAGTTCGCCCCAGTAGGAAGGCAGGGCGCTCCACCCCGCCAGGGCCTTGAGGTGGGCCGCCCAGAGGGCGCTGGTGAGCACGTGGAAGCAGAGCCAGCCCGCGAGCAGCTGGAGTCCCCAGCCCCGGAGGCCTCCGGCCATGGCCGCGCCCAGGAAGGACCACGGCCCCCGGGGGGCAGGGATCGGCGCGGCGTCCGCGGTCGGTTGGGAGGCTTCGTCAGGCATGGGCATCCAAAGAAGCTATCACTCAGAACCGCATATTCAACTTGAAATCGCCGGTGAGGTCCACCGTCTGCGCGGCGCCGGCGCGTCCGTGGACGTTCACGGCGTGCCGGCCCTTGACCAGCTGGATGGGCGTGTTGCCGTCGCTCTCCGCCTGGGTGGCGATCCCGTCGACCACCACCGTCCCCGAATTGGGGAAGGTGTTGACGGTGAGGCTGCACAGGCCCGGCAACGCCACCGCCGAGACCTGGCCCGGGGCCACCGTCACGGTCAGGGTCTCCCGGAGGAAGACCCGGGGGTTGGACACCTCCAGCCGGTGGCTTCCCGGGGGGGCGCTGAGGGTGCCGCCCTCCCGCACCTCGCCGGCGTCCCTGCCGTCGACCTTGACCCGGACGGAATAGGGCGCCGTGAACTTCAGGGTGCCGGGGGCGTGGACGTCCACGGCCTTCGGCTCGGCGCCGGCCCGGGTCCGGGAGGCGTCGACCAGGGTGAACACCCGGGAGCCGGGCGTCTCCCCCTGGTTGAACCGGGTGGCCACCAGCAGGTCCCCCTTGGTGCAGGTCAGGTCGTGCTCCACGGACTGGTCCCAGGCCGGCACCTCCAGGGGGGTGACGCCCTCGAGCTTGACGGAATCCAGCACCACCGTGGCCCCGTCGGGGAAGGTCCGGATGGTCTCCCGGGAGGTCATGGCCTCCAGGGTGAGCCGGGGCGGAGGGGAGCCGCCCTGGAAACGGAAGTCCAGGGGCTTGTAGCCGCTCTTCTCGAACCGCAGCACGTCCCCCGCCTTCAGGGCCAGGGGCAGCGGGGTGGTGCCCACCTCCACGCCGGCCTTGAGCGCCTTGGCTCCGGGAGGGAGGGTGTCCAGCATCACCTGGCCCGACCCGGAACGGAAGAGGAACACCCCGCCCGCGCCGGCGGCGACGGCCACCGCGGCCACGATGGCGTAGAGCAGGCCCTTGCCGCCCTTGCCCCGGACCGGGGCGGCCATGGACCGGATCTCCGGGGCGACCTCCTCCAGGGGATGGCTGTGGTGGGTGCCCCCCACGTGCTCGGACCGGAGGTGGCCCAGCAGCTGCATGCGGTCGGTGCGTCCCAGGTCCCGGGCGCCGTCCAGGAGGTCCTTCACGAAGGCCGAGCACGTGGGGTGCCGGTCCGCGGGATCCTTGGCCAGGGCCCGGGCGAAGATCCGCTGCCAGGCCTCGGGCAGGAGCCCCTCGACGGGGGGCTTGATCTCCACCGGGGGCTCGTTGACGATCCGGTAGAGGATCGTGTTGATGGAAGTGCCTGGGAATGGAAGACTTCCGCTAAGAAGCTCGAAGGTGAGGACGGCGAAGCTGAAGAGGTCCGAGGCGGCCACGGCGATGCCTTCGCGGATCTGCTCCGGGCTGGCGTAGCTCGGGGTGCCGAGGAAGGTGCCCGTCTGGGTGAGGGAGGCGTCCTCGCGCTTGGCGATGCCGAAGTCCATCAGCTTGGGCCTTCGGTCCTCGGTGATCATGACGTTGCCGGGCTTGACGTCCCGGTGGACGATCCCCTTGTCGTGGGCATGGTCCAGCGCGGAGGCGATGCCCGCGGCGATGACCAGCTTCTCTTTCAGGGTGAGGGCGCTTCCCTCCTTGATGAGGGCGTCCAGGGGCCTGCCCGGGACGAATTCCATGGCCAGGTAGGGCCCGATCTCGCTGTCGCCCACGTCGTAGATCGTCACGATGCCCGGGTCGTTCAGGACCCCGGACACCTCGGCCTCCCGCTGGAACCTCGCCAGGAACTCCTTGCGCTCAAGCTCGCTGTGGATGGCGTTGAGCCGGACCACCTTCACGGCCAGCTTGCGCTTGATGCGGGGATCCTCCGCGAGGTACACCGACCCCATGGCCCCGGCCCCCAGGAGCCCCTTGATCTCGTACCGGCCGATGTTCTTGGGGAAATTTCCGGCTTCTTCCATTCGGATATGCCCAGCCTTCTCGTTTAATGTTGCATGGTTGTGACGAAAAAAGGGTGAAAAACATGTGGAAAATCGAAAGATTCCTGACAAGCTTGGAGGATATAGTATCGCTCGCCCACAGGGCAAGCACTCTGGAGATCAGAACGATGGACGTCCTCAAGACGGTGGTGCTCGTCACCTACTTCACGATTCTCAGCATCCTGAGCATCTATGGGGCTCATCGGCTCTGGATGCTGCTTCTGTACTTCAAGCACAAGAGCACCCCTCCCCAGCCCAAGGGCGGCCGGGACTTCGAGCCCATGGTCACCGTGCAGCTGGCCATCTTCAACGAGATCAACGTCGTTGAGCGCCTCATGGACCACGTCGTGAAGATGGACTGGCCCAAGGAGAAGCTCGAGATCCAGATGCTGGACGACTCCACCGACGACACCGTCAAGGTGGCCCAGGCCGTCTGCGAGAAGTACCGCAACCTCGGCTGGGACATCTCCTACATCCACCGCACCGACCGCACCGGGTACAAGGCCGGCGCCCTGGACAACGGCCTCAAGACCGCCAAGGGCGAGTTCGTGGCCATGTTCGACGCCGACTTCCTGCCCACCGTGGACTTCCTCCGCCAGGGCGTGCCCCATTTCGCCGACGACAAGATCGCCTTCGTGCAGGGCTGCTGGGATCACCTGAACCGCGACTTCTCGCTGCTCACCCAGGTCCAGGCCATCCTGCTGGACGGCCACTTCGTCTTCGAGCACACCGCCCGCCACCGCTCCAGGGCCTTCTTCAACTTCTCCGGCACCGCGGGCATGTGGCGCGTCTCCGCCATCGCCGACGCGGGGGGCTGGGAGCACGACACCATCACCGAGGACGCCGACCTTTCCTACCGGGCCCAGCTCAAGGGCTGGCGCGGCGTCTACCTCAAGGACATGGTCGTGCCCGCCGAGCTGCCCGTGGAGGTCAACGCCTTCAAGAGCCAGCAGCACCGCTGGGCCAAGGGCAACGCCCAGGTCATCCGCAAGCTCATGAAGACCATCCTGTTCAGCAAGGAGAGCCTGCACACGAAGGCGGAATGCTGGTTCCACCTCACCGCCAACTGCAACTACATGCTCATGGTGATCCTGGCCGTGATCATGGTGCCCAGCATGTATTTCCGCGCCGGCACCCCGCCCCTGACCCTGCTGCTCACCGACGGCCCCTTCTTCCTCCTCAACGCCGTGAGCGTGGGCCTCTACTTCGGCCTTTCCCAGCGGGAGGTCTACAACAACAAGAACTGGACCAGCCGGCTCAAGTACGTCCCCGGCCTCATGAGCCTGGGCATCGGCCTCTGCCTCAACCAGTCCAAGGCCGTGCTCGAAGGGTTCTTCACCGACGACATCGAGTTCAAGCGCACCCCCAAGCTGGGCGTGGACGAGAAGGGCAACGGCGCCACCGCCTCCACCGCCAAGGCCTACAAGGTGCCCAAGAGCCTCATCACCTTCCTGGAGCTGGCCTTCGCCTTCTACTACTTCGGCGCGGTCGTCGTGGCCATCTACATCCGCAAGTGGGCCTCGGTGCCCTTCCTCTGGCTGTTCTTCAGCGGGTTCGCCTACATCAGCTTCATGTCCCTGGCCGACGTCAAGATCTTCCGCCGGCTGGCCATGGAGGAGCTCGAGGACGACGAGACCCAGTCCACCCTCGTCCAGTAGGCCAAGCCTTCCCCCCGGACCGGAACCTGGGCCTCCCAGGTTCCGGTTCCGTACCGGGCCGGTTAGGCTGGATCATGGCCCGCACCCCGCCACGCTCCAGCGCCGTCGCCCTGCGCTACGCCCCCGAGGCCCCCTTCCGGGACCTGGCCCCGCGCCTGGTGGCCAAGGGCGAGGGGCTCCTGGCCGACCGCATCGTGGCCCTGGCCAGGCAGCACGGCATCCCCGTGGAGCGGGATCCCGACCTGCTGGCCGCCCTGGAGCCCCTGCAGATGGACCAGGTCGTCCCTCCGGAGCTGTTCCAGGCGGTGGCCATCATGCTGGCGGCCATCTACCGCGCCAACGCAGGAGCCGCAAGGTGATCGACCTCCACAGCCATTCCATCTTCTCGGACGGCACCGACACCCCCGAGGCGCTGGCCGGCCTGGCGGACCGCGCGGGCCTTACGGCCCTGGCGCTCACCGACCACGACACCCTGGAGGGCCTGGGGAGGTTCCTGGCCTGCCAGCCCCGCACCGCCGCCGAACTGGTGCCGGGCATCGAGCTGAGCTGCCGCTTCCTGGGGCGGGTGCTCCACGTGCTCGGCCTGTTCATCGATCCCGGCAACCCCCGGTTCCGGGCCCGCATCGAGGACATGCGGGAGCGCCGGGTGGAACGCAACCGGCGCATGGTCGAACGGCTCCAGGACCTGGGCGTGGCCATCACCTGGGAGGAGGTGGCGGCCCTGGCCCCCACGGACGCCATCTCCCGCACCCACTTCGCCCGGGCCCTGGTCGGGCATGGGGCCGCGGGCAGCCCCCAGGACGCCTTCCGGCGCTACATCGGCGACGACGGCCCGGCCTTCGTGCCGCTGAAGGACCTGACGCCGCGGGACGCGGCGGCCTGGATCCGGGAGGCCGGCGGCGTGTCGGTGGTGGCCCACCCCGGCCGCTTCAGCCACCGCAGCTTCCGCTGGGAGGCGGCCATGGCCGACCTGAAGGCCCAGGGCCTCCAGGGCCTGGAGGCCCACTACCCCGACTACGGCCCCGCCGAGCACCAGTATTTCCTGGACCTGGCGCGGCTGCTGGGGATGGTGCCCAGCGGCGGCAGCGACTACCACGGCGGCCACAAGCCGGGGCAGCACCTGGGCGTGGGAACCGGCTCCCTGCACGTGCCCGACGAGGTCCTGGGCCGCCTCAAGGGCCTGCGCCCCGCGGAAACGGTATAGACTTGCCCTTGAGGTTCCCATGAGCAAGAAGATCCTGATCGTCGAGGACGACCCCATCAACGTGAAGTTCATGAAGGTCGTGCTGGTCCGGAAGGGGGGCTTCGAGGTGGCGGTGTCCGAGGACGTGGACGAGATCCTCGCCCTCGTCCGCGCCGGGGACGTGTCGGCGGTCATCATGGACATCAGCCTCTCCCGCTCCATCCACCTGGGCCAGAAGGTCGACGGCATCTACATCACGCGGCTGCTCAAGGCCGATCCGGCCACCCGCGGCGTGCCGGTCATCCTCGCCACCGCCCACGCCATGACCGGCGACCGGGAGCGCTTCCTGGCCGAGACCGGCGCCGAGCACTACCTTTCCAAGCCCCTCCACGACCCCGACCACTTCCTGGCGGAAGTGAACAAGGTCTTCCCCGCATGAGGCCGCCCAAGGGCCTGGCGCCCCGCACCGGCGGCTACCGGCTCCTGGTGGAATACGACGGCTCACGGTTCCAGGGCTGGCAGAAGCAGGGCCCGAAGCAGACCGCCCAGGGCGTGCGCACGGTGGCGGGAACCCTGGAGCGGGTGCTGCAGGAAGCCGGCCTCGCGGTGTCGTCCCTGGGCGGCTCCGGGCGCACCGACGCGGGCGTGCACGCCCTGGGGCAGGTGGCGCACCTGTACCTCGCCGGCGCCCATCCGAAATGCTGGGAGCTCCAGCGCATCCTGGACGAGGGCCTGCCCGGGGACGTGGCCCTGCGGGCCGTGAACCCCTGCCCCGCGGGCTTCCACGCCCGCCACGACGCCACGGCCCGCACCTACCTGTACCAGATCAGCCTTCGCCGCACCGCCTTCGCCAAGCCCTACGCGTGGTGGGTGAAGGGCGCCCTGGACATCCAGCGGCTGAAGGAGGCCTGGCTGGCCTTCCTGGGCAACCACGACATGGGCGCCTTCGCGGACCTGGCCCGGGGCGAGGATCCCCGCTGCCAGGTGCACGCCCTGGATTTCGCCCAGGACGGCGCCCTGGTGCTCCTGAGGGCCACCGCGGGCCACTTCCTCCACAAGCAGGTGCGCCGCATGGTGGGGGCCGCGGTGCTCTGCGGGCTGGGCAAGGAGCGGGTGGAGCGCATCCCCCGCGACCTGGGCGCGCCGGCCCCCGAGGCGAACCTCTTCTGGGGCGCCGCCGCGGCCCCGTCCGCGGGCCTCTTCCTGGAGCACGTGCACTATCCCGGCGGCGCGGACCTTCCGCCCCTGCGGGCCGAAACCCGGGTGGGCTGATACCAGGAACGCTATTCGACCGGAAGGCTGATGCCTTCGGCCACGTCCTCCGGATCCGAATGGGCTCTGGCGGCCGCCGGGATGGCCGCGTAGCGGGGCGAGGCCAGGAAACCGGGGCGCCAGGTTTCCAGGAAGGCCGGCACCTGCGCCTTTCCCGTGGGGGGCGCGGCGAGGTACCGCACCACGAATTCGCCGATGGCCTGCTGCATCCAGTGGTGGATCACCAGCTGGAAGTCCCCGGTCAGCTTGTCGCGCTTCAGCACGGCGGCGAGCGCCTCCTCCTTCCGCCCCTTGTCCAGCCTCGACAAGGCCGTGCCGAGCTTCTCGGTGACGATCTTCTGGCGCATGTAGGCCGTTCCCAGGAAGACGAAGGCGCGGTTCCGCATGAGCGCCACCTGGGCGCTTTCGAAGGCGTCCTTCCAGGCCATGAACTCCCGGAAGTCCCCCCCCGGCTTCGGGGGCGTCACCACCTTCACGCCGCCTGGCGTGCAGAACGCCGCCAGCCACCCTTCCATGAGCTTGTCGAAATAGGGCCGCGCGAGCGTCGGGTACTGATCGTAGTTGAGGCCTGGGTCGTAGCCCGCGAAGGCCCGGAGGTTGTATGCGAAGAGCGTATTGAAGAAGTAGTCCGCCAGCATTTCGGTGGGCATGAGGTTGCCGTTCCGGTGGAGGGCCCCGAAGGCCTCCAGGGTGCCGGTGTGGAAGACCGGGTCCCTCCGGATCCGGGACACCCGGTAGAAGTGGCCGGGGTTGAAGACCCCCGCCTGCACGTCCTTTTCCGTCAACGGCGCCAGTTCGACCGCGGTCCCGGAGGGGCCCTTCTCCTCCTTGGGCTCCTCCGACAGGGGGCCCCCGTCCAGGATGGAGATGGCGTGGGGGGCCAGGATCACCAGGTCGGGCATGGGCGACCGGCTGAATTTGTCCCGATATCCGCCGGTGAACCGCGCGAGCCGGGGAAGCCGTCCCACTTCCACCCGGAACGAGACGCTTTCCCTGGTCTTGGCGGCGTGCTCCAGGAGGAAGCCTTCGTCCAGGTCACCCTGGCCGATCCGGGCGGAATCCACGTAGAGCCGCATCACGGAATGGGGCGGCAGCCGGATCTCCCCCCGGCCTTCGGCGACCGCACCTTCGCCATGCCCTTGCGAGACCGCGGCCCCGATGGACGCCACGGGCCCCCCGGGCTGGAAGAGCACGACCCAGTCCGACCCGGACCGGTTGGCGATCTCCTGGCCCAGGGGCTCCCAGGCCGCGTGGGCCTGGGTCCCCGCCGCCAGGGCAAGGGCGGCCGCGAACCGCAAGGGATGCTTTGTGAAGCGAAATGGCATGGCCGTTCTCCTGGGCGCGCCTTCCGGACGTCCCGCGGTCCGGGAAGGGTGCCTGCAATTATTAATTAATTATTCCTGAAGTCAAGGCGCCGGGCGCCGGGTTCCCGCAGCCCGGGAACCCGCGCCGACCGTTGCGATGCGGTCGCAGCGCCCATTCCAGGCCACGTACGGTAAATTCGTAGGTTCACGCCTGGAGACCTGACCTTGGGCATCTTCGACATCATCGGCCCCGTCATGGTTGGCCCCAGCAGTTCCCACACCGCCGGGGCCGTGCGCATCGGGGCCTTCGCCCGCAAGCTCCTGGGAGAGGAGCCGGCCTCGGCCGCCATCGGCCTCCACGGCTCCTTCGCCGCCACCGGCGAGGGCCACGGCACGCCCCTGGCCCTCCTGGCCGGGCTCCTGGGCATGGATCCCGACGACGAAGGCATCCCCGCGGCACGGGAGATCGCGCTGGAACGCGGCCTGGCGTTCCGGTTCGAGACCGTCGACCTGGGCGAGGTGCACCCCAACTCCGTGCGCCTCGACCTGGCCCAGGACGGCGCGGAGCTGACCGTTTCGGCCAGCTCCGTGGGCGGCGGGCGCATCCGGGTGTTCGACATCGACGGGTTCCAGGTGGACCTGGACGGGGTGTATCCCACCGTCCTCCTGGCCTACCCCGACCGGGCCGGGGCGGTGGCCATGGTCACCACCATCCTCTCCAACGCCGGCATGAACATCGCGACCATCAAGGCCCACCGCGCCTCCCGCGGGGGCCAGGCGCTCATGTCCGTGGAACTGGACCACACGCCCACCGCCGGGGTTCTCAACGCCCTGCGCCACCTTCCCCACATCGACCAGGTGCGGTTCGTCCCCCGCCTGGGGTTCGGAGGCTGAATGGCGACCACCGAAGGCACCCTCGCCTCCTACCGGGCCGAAGCCGAGGAACGCGGCGTCCCCCTCTCCCGGGTCTTCCTGGACGGGGAGTCCCGCCAGAGCGGAAAGCGCCCCGAGGTCCTGGAGGCCCTCATGCTCGAGCGCATGAACGTCATGCGCCAGGCGGTGGCCCGGGGCCTGGCCCATCCCCAGCGCTCCCGCAGCGGCCTCGTGCGCGGCGACGCGGCCCGCATGGAGGCCTGGATCGAGGGAGGCGGGTCCCTGCTGGGGCCGGCCTTCTCCCGCCTCGTGGCCGCGGCCCTTTCGGTGGCCGAGGTGAACGCCTGCATGGGGCGCATCGTGGCCTCCCCCACGGCCGGGGCCTGCGGCGTCCTGCCGGCGGCGCTGTTCCGGGTGGCGGCCGAGAAGGGCTGCACGGACGAGGCCCTGGTTCGGGCGTTCTTCACGGCCGGCGGCATCGGCCTCTGCATCGAGAAGCTGGCCTCCCTCAGCGGGGCCGAGGGGGGCTGCCAGGCCGAAGTGGGCTCGGCCTCGGCCATGGCCGCCGGCGCCCTGGTGGAACTCATGGGCGGCACCCCCGCCCAGGTGGACCACGCGGTGGCCTTCGCCCTGGCCAACGTCATGGGGCTGATCTGCGACCCCGTGAAGGGCCTCGTGGAGGTGCCCTGCGTCAAGCGCAACGCCATGGGGGCGGTGAACGCAGCCGCCTGCGCCGAGATGGCCCTGGCGGGCATGGAGAGCGTTTTCCCCGCCGACGCGGTCATCGAGACCATGGGCAAGGTGGGGCGCCGGATTCCCGAGGAATACCGGGAGACGGCCCGGGGAGGCCTGGCGGCGCTGCCGGTGCCCGCATGCGAAACCTGTGGACAAGGGAACTTCTGCTCCTAAAATGGCATATTCAATTCATACCTCATGGGAGATACCCGAAATGGGCAACGAACAGCGAAGCACGGGCTGGGGGGCCTGACCGTGGGCCCCGAATCCTTTCCCCAGAACGTCGCCCTGCGGGACGGCGTGGTCGTTGAAGTTCAACCCCTGAAGCCGGGCGACATGGAGGATCTCCACGCCTTCTACCGCAGCCTTCCGGCCGAGGACCGCCTCGTGCTCAAGGACGACGTCACCACCCTGGAGTGGTCCAGGCGCTTCCGCCACCGGCTGGAGACCGGGGAGGTCATCTCCCTCGTCGCCCGGGACGGCCGCGCCATCGTCGGCGAAGGCACCCTCTACCGCACCTTCCACGGCTGGACGCGCCACGTGGGCGAGATCCGCATCGCCTGCCACGCCGACTTCCGCCGCCGGGGCCTGGGCACCACCCTGGTCTCCACCCTGGTAAAGCTCGCCACCGACCTGGGCATCGAGAAGATCATCGTCCAGGTGGTCGCCGACCAATTGGGGGCCCGCAGGACCTTCGAGAAGCTGGGCTTCCACAAGGACGCCGTGCTGCCCCACCACGTCATGGACCTCACCGGCGCCAAGCACGACCTGATCCTCATGGCCAACGACATCCCCCTCATCTGGGCGGCCATGGAGAGCATGAACATCGAGGTGCCCGTTTAGGAGGCTGGCGTGTGCAGCGTACAGGGCTCCACGGGCTCCGTGCCCGGGAGGTAGACTTCGTCCACGCGCCTGGGGCAGGCCTCGGTCGCCAGGGCCCCGGTGGCGGGATCGATGGTGGCGGTGACGACGTCCTCGGGCCGGGGGAAGTCCGCCACGGGCCGGGGCTCCAGGGCCCTGGCCATGAACTTCGCCCAGATGGGGGCCGCCACGGCCCCGCCGGTGAACCCGCGGCCCAGGCTGCGGGGACGGTCGTAGCCCACCCAGACGCCGGTGAGCACGTTGGGGGTGTAGCCCACGAACCACGCGTCCTGGTAGTTGTCGGTGGTGCCGGTCTTGCCGGCGCAGGGGTGCTCCCGGCTGAAGGGCTGGAGCGACTTGGCGGTGCCGTAGGTCAGCACGTCGCGCAGCATGCTGGTGGCCACGAAGGCCGCCTCGGGGGAGAGCGCCGGGGCCAGCGCCGGGGGGAACTCGGTCCAGGCGTCGCGCCGGCGGTCGTGGATGCGGGAGATCACCCGCGCTTCGGCCCGCACGCCGGCGGCGGCCAGGGGCGTGTAGGCCTGCACCAGGTCCTTGAGGGTCACCTCCTCCGTGCCCAGGGCCAGGGACAGCCCGGCCTGCGCCCGGAGCGGCAGGCCCATGCGCCCGGCGAAGGCGGTGAAGGCGGGCACCCCCACCTGCTCGAGCACCTTGACGGTGACGACGTTGCTGGAGTGGGCCAGGGCCTCGCGCATGGAGATGTCGCCCAGGCGCTCCCGGCCGTAGTTCAGGGGCTTCCAGGTGGCGCCCCCGCCCCGGTCGTAGGCCACGGGCTCGTCGCTCCAGACGCTGCCCGCGGTGAGCCCGGCCTCCAGGGCCGCGGCGTAGATCAGGGGCTTGATGGCCGAGCCCGGCTGGCGCATGGAGAGGAAGGCCCGGTTCAGGGAGTTCTGCCCGCCGTCCAGCCCCCCCACGGCGGCGAGCACGTCGCCCGTGGCCGGGTCCAGGCACACCAGGGCCCCCTGCAGTTCCGGCGAAACGCGCCTCACGCCCTGGCGCAGCGCGTCCTCCGCGGCCCTCTGGAGGTCCAGGTCCAGGGGCGCGGTGATGTCCAGGCCGCCCAGCTCCACCGCGTCCGGTCCGTACAGCCGCACCAGCGTGGCGCGGATCTGGGCCAGGTAGTGCGGGGCCTTGCCGGGCCCCTGCACCGCGCCCCACTGGGAGCGCAGGGACGCCCGCTGCTGGGGTGAGATCAGGCGCAGGTCCTCCATGCGCTTGAGGACCACCTCCCGGCGCATGGCGACGTCCTCGACCTTCCCGAGGGGGTTGTACCGGCCGGGGTTCTTGGGGACGCCGGCGAGGGTGACGCACTCGCCTTCCGAGAGCTCCTCGGGGCTCTTGCCGAAATAGAGGCGGCAGGCCTGGGCCAGGCCCTGGGCGCCGTTGCCGTAGTAGATCTCGTTGAAGTACATCTCCAGGATCTGGTTCTTGGTGTACTTCGTCTCGAAGTCCATGGCCATGCGGGCTTCCTTGACCTTGCGGTCCAGGGTCGGCTCGGCGTTGAGGAACTTGTTCTTGATGAGCTGCTGGGTGATGGTGGATCCGCCCTCGGCGGCCCTGCCCTTGGCCACGTCCTTCACGAAGGCCCGGGCGATGCTGCGCACGTCGATGCCCCCGTGGTCGTAGAACCGCGCGTCCTCCACCGCCAGCAGCGCCTTCTGCAGGAACGCCGGGATCCGGTCGAGGGTGACCCAGTACCGCTTCTGGGGCAGGATCCGGCCCACGTACCGGCCCTGGCTGTCCACGACGTTGATGGGACCCACCCCCCGGGGAAGCGGCGGGCAGGTGGCGTAGGGCTCCTGGGCGGGCGCGGCCAGGGCCGCGAGGAGGGCGAGGATCGGAAAGCTCAATGCGGCCATGCTTACCATCATACCGGCCGGGTCCCGGAGGGGCTCATCCGGCGCGGAATCCGGCGGGCACCGTATGATGGGCGGTGCACCCCGGCGCCGGGATCCCCCCTGAAGCGAGCGGCCGTGCCGGTCCCCCGGGACCGCATTTCAGGAGTCAGTCATGAAAATCGCCATCATCGGCGCCGGGAACGTCGGCGCGACCATCGCCTACACCCTCGCCACCCAGGGCATCGCTTCCGACATCAGCCTCATCGACCTCAACGGCGACAAGGCCTACGGCGAGGTCCTCGACATCGCCCACGGGGGCGCCGTTTCCGAGCAGGTGAACCTGAGGGCCGAGGGCTACGAAGGCCTGGCGGACGCCGACCTCATCGTCCACGCCGCGGGCCGGGGCCGCAAGCCCGGAGAATCCCGCCTGGACCTGGCCAAGGGCAACATCCGCATCACCGAGGCCATCATCGGCGACGTGATGAAGCACTACAACGGCCGCTCCCTCCTGCTGGTGGTTACCAACCCCATGGATATCCTCACCTACGTCTGCTACAAGCGCATGGGCATCGACAAGGGCCGGATCTTCGGGTCGGGGACGGTGCTGGATTCCTCCCGGTTCAAGTTCCTGCTGAGCAGCCACTTCCGCATCAGCCCCCGGAACCTTCACGCCATGGTCATCGGGGAGCACGGGGACACGGCGGTGCCGTTCTGGAGCGCGGCCAGCATCGGCCCCCTGCCCCTCGCCCACTACCCCAGCCCGGAAAACCCCCGGCTTTCCGCCGAGGACCGGGAGCGCATCAGCGCCGACGTGGTGCGGGCCGGACAGGAGGTCATCCAGCGCAAGGGCGCCACCTTCTACGCCATCTCCATGAGCGTGGCCCGGATCATCCGCGCGGTGGCCGACGACGAGAACCGCCTCCTGTGCGTCTCCTCCTACATCGACAGAATGCACGGCGTGGAGGACGTGTGCCTCAGCCTGCCGGCCATCGTGGGCCGGGAGGGCATCCGGGAGATCCTCCCCCTGCCCCTGGATCCCGGGGAGCAGGCCGCGCTCCACCATTCGGCGGCCACGCTCAAGGCCCTGCTGCGGGACGTGGGGTATTGACTAAGCCATGGCGCACAAATAAATTGGACGGTTCGACCCACAAGGCATAAGGGGCCGTAACTTGGGCGGCGAGGTGATCATGTTATTTCGGCACGGCCCCTAATCGATCCAGTCCTGGCGGATCCGGGGCCGGATGGGCATCGCGCCCAGGGCCGCGGGGTTCTGGGGGTCGATGTCCCGGCGGGCCTTGAACCGCACCAGCCGGCCCCAGTTATTTACTAGGTACAAATAGCGATACGAGCCGTCCGGGCGCTTGTACCGGGAGGCGGTGGCCACGTCCACCCGGGAAGGCCCCTCCCCGCCGGCCCCATGGGTGGGGTGGGAATGGATGAACGTGTAGACCCGCACCGCGCCCGTCTCCGCATAGGGCCGCGCCACCAGGTGACGCATGCTCCCCCCCTCGGTCTTTTCGTACGCGGCCTGCTTCCACGGGGAGTGGAAGAAGACCCGGCGGCCGCCCTCCGGCGGCTGGAAGGTGTACACGTAGGAGAAGAACTCGTCCCGGCGGGGGTCGATCCGCCCCTGTAGCACGGCGCCGCGGAACTCGGCCACCGCGTGGTTCACGGCCCGGGACGCGGACCGGAACCCGCGCTTGCCAGCCAGGTAGGGATCCTGGCCCGCAGCCCGCCAGAGCGGGCCCGGATCCGCGGGCGCGGGCTCGAATCCCAGAAGGAGGGCCAGGGCCAGGGTCGCCGCGATCATGGGAGCTCCGGGTCGGGGACAGGGTCCCGATCCGGGAAGTATTAATTAATTATTAATCGCGTCAAGGGCCTTGTCAGCCAGCCGGCCCAGGTCCGTGCTTCCCTGACTGTTGGCCAGGGACTTGGCCAGGGCGGCCAGCATCGCCCCCCGCGCCGGCCCGGGCAGGTGGGGGACGAGGTCCGCCGCGGCGGCCACGGAAAGCACCTGGTGGCTGTGGTTGAAGGCGGGGTCGTTGGTGGTGGCCGCCTCCGCCAGGACGCCCAGGACGGCGCCCTCCTTCCCCAGGGCCAGGAGCTCCTCCGCGTGGAACATGGCCTGCTGGGGCTCCGCGTCCAGGATGGCGTCCAGGAGGCCCCGGGCGGGGTCGGCGGCGGGGGCCCGGGGCGGCACGCCGCGGGGGCGGTCCTCGGGCTCGTCCGTGGGGAACAGGTTCACCAGGGCCGCGCCCTGCACCCAGGTCTCGGGGGCCAGGGGACCCGCGTCCAGGCTGCGCTTGGCCAGGTGGGCGAGGTACACGAAATTCCAGGAGGTCTTGCCCTCCAGGTCCCGCCTGGCGTCCAGCTGCTTTTCGGAAGCGGCCAGCACCAGGGAGGCCAGGAGGTCCCCGCTGCCGGCCCCGGCCCGCACCCGCAGGGAAAACGAATCCAGCAGGTCCACCAGCCCCGAATCGCAGATCTCCCGGGCGGCGGCGGCGTGGGAGGAAGGGTCGGCCTCCGGGGCCCGGTGGGGCACGGGCGCGACCCCCTCCAGGCGCCGGGCGGCGCGCTGGTGCCAGAAGGTGTCGAAGGGTTCGGATGCGCACAGGTAGGCCGCCACCGCCAGCAGCAGCCGCCCTCCCGTGCGGGGCGCCTCCAGGTCCCGGAAGAGTTCGCCCAGGTCCCTGGCCATGACGGCCTTGTGGCCGACGTTGGCCATGTCCCGCTCCACCCGGCTCTCCAGACGCTGGAAGTCCGCGGGACCCACCTCCGGGATGCCCATGGCCTCGCCCCAGGCGATGGCGGGCCGGTGGGTGGCCAGGGCCATGTCCAGGTTCGCCCAGGAGCCCGACCCCAGGGCCTCCAGGCCCCGGCCCCGGGCTTCCAGGGCGAAGGCGTGGATCTGGGTCGAGAGGATGCGCAGGAAGCTCGCCTCGGCCAGCAGCGGCCTCAGGCGGAAGGCCGCCCCCAGGCCCAGCAGGCCATGGGGGATGTGGGGAAGGTAGGCGGGCCAGTCCACGAGGGGCGTGAGGTTCTGCACCGCGTCCCGGGCGGCGTTGCGGGGGCCCTGGTCCCCGGCGGCGCGCTGGGCGAAGGCCTGGAAGAAGGCGGAGGTGGGTTTCTCCAGTTCACGAAGCCAGTCGGCGCTCACTCCATCCCCCAGGCATCGCACACCGCGCGGCTCCAATGATGGTCCCAGGCGCGCTTCCACACCAGGGTCCCCTCCTGCAGTTTCGATTCGGCCAGCCGGGCCAGGAGCGCCTCCCGGAGCGGTTCCGCCCGGGCGCCCAGGCTGGCCTCGGCCAGGGACAGCAGGTCCTTCCGGAGCCTGCGGGCCTGGTCGAAGTGATCCAGGAATCCGGGGGAATCCGGCGGCGGGGCCGCGGCCTGGCATCGCTTCCAGGCCTCGAAGGCCGCCCGGGCCCGGGGATCCGAACGGAGCGGGTCCTTGACGGCCTCCCAGCCGGAGAGGTCCTCCGCCTCCACCTTGCCCAGGGCGGCCCGGAGCTTCACCGCCCGGGCCACGTCCTTGGCCAGGTGCGACAGGGCCACCCAGGTGCGGGGCTTGGCCCGCCGGGCCCGGCGCTCGAAGTACGCCTCCATGGCGCCCACCACCGCGTCGGCGGGGATGCCCTCGGCGTCCCACGCCTGCAGCTGGAGGAAGTCCTCCCGGCTCATGAAGGCCTGGCGCCCGTGGAGATGAAAGGCCCATTCGGCCTCCATCCAGTCCAGCTCCTCGCGGGTGTAGGGCATCAGGGATTCTTGGGTTCCAGCACGCCGCCGCCGGTGAGGTGCACGGCCCGGCCGTCCCAGCCCGCGAAGTCCTCCTGGTGGAAGGAGGGCCGCGCCGCGCCGCGCCGGATCACGAAGAGGCCCTGGGCCAGGACGGCCCCCGAGCGCTGATCGTGGATCTTCACCTGCCAGCCCTCGTGGTCCGGCACGCCGATGGCCACGAAGACCCCGCCCTTGGCGTCCCCGGCCCAGAAGGCGCCTTCCGGGACGCCCGCGGGCTTGTTGGGGATGTTGGGTCCGCAGGCCGTCAGGACCAGCGCGCAAGCAATGATTGGCGTTCTCATATCCAGCTCCCTGTTCCATGGATTCTAGCGCCTTCGGATAGACTGTGGATGGGAGGCGAAAGTGCCCATCCGCGAACAGATTCGTTACAAGAGCCGAAAAGAGATGGAAAAGCTCAGGGAGGCCGGGCGCCTGGCGGCCAACGCCCTGCGCGTGGCCGCCCGGGCCGCCAAGCCCGGCGTGTCCCTCCTGGAACTGGACAAGCTGGCCGAAACCTACATCCGCAAGAACGGCGGGGTGCCCAACTTCAAGGGCTACCACGGCTTCCCCGCCACCCTGTGCACCTCGGTGAACGACCGGGTGGTGCACGGGATTCCCACGAACTACGTCCTGCGGGACGGGGACATCGTCGCCATCGACTGCGGCGCCAAGCTGGACGGGTTCCACGGCGACACCTGCCTCTCGGTGGGCGTGGGGACCATCAGCGAACAGGCCCGGCTCCTGCTCCAGTCCAACCAACTGGCCATGTTCAAGGGCATCGAGTTCTGCCGCGCCGGGTATCGCCTGGGCGACATGGCCAGCGCCGTGCAGGCCTTCGGCGAGGGCCTGGGCTACAGCATCGTGCGCGAGTACATCGGCCACGGCATCGGCCGGGACCTGCACGAGGACCCCCAGGTGGTCTACGCCGACGTGCGCCCCGGCACCGGGTTCCGCATGGAACCGGGCATGACCATCACCATCGAGCCCATCTTCAACGTCGGCAGCCACCGGTGCCTCGTGGAGCCCGACGGCTGGACGGTGCGCACCGCCGACGGCAGCCTCTCGGCCCAGTTCGAGCACGCCGTGGCCATCACCAAGGACGGGCCCTGGATCCTCAGCATGCCCGATCCGGAATTCGAACTGGAGGACGGCTTCTGATCCTCCCGGCCCCCGCCAAGCTCAACCGGTTCCTGGCCGTCCTGGGGCGGTTCCCGGACGGCTTCCACGAACTGGAACTGGTCACCACCGTCCTTTCGGGCGTGGAGGGCCTCACCGACACGCTGGAGGGCACCCCCGCCTCCGCCTTCTCCCTGGACCTGGACGGGCCCGCCGCGGACGGGCTCAGGGCCGACGAGGGCAACCTCGTGGCGCGGGCCTGGCGGCTGCTGGAGCGGGAGGCGCGCCGGGAGCTCCCCGCGCGGCTCCGTCTCTTCAAGCGCATCCCCGCGGGCGCGGGCCTGGGGGGCGGCTC